>PMCF01000224.1 GCA_003154115.1 Anaerolineae bacterium | reverse complement strand
ATCGGTCAATGTACGGAACTCCAGTTCACAAGAAAAATCAGAAGGATCGAATCTTTGGAAAGTGTTGTCGAGCAAATTAAGAGATTCAAGCCGATCTGGCCCGCACAACCAGAGCGTGTTATTCTGGAGCGCGAGAGCTGTGATGAGGGTAGAACGATTTGGAGCTGCTAAACAGCCAGCCAGCATTATCAGTAGAAGCAGTAGAAACAGCAATCCATAGCTACGTCTGTTAACCATCATCGTTTGATCGCTCCTGGTCGGGGCCCCCTAATTCAGCGCATCATCCAACAGAATACATCACACGGCATGGGGGCGTACAGCTACCACATCATGGTGATATATCTTGTGGCCCGTGTCTAAAATGATGCAGGTTCAGATGATTCACAGTATACTGTGAATCGCGCGAAGAGACCAAAGACCTGGCAGGTTTTCACCAGACGATCTTGCCAGGATATTTGGATAAAATTGCTCACATCCGACGCACGCAGACTGGCGAGTGAAAACCTGCCAGGTCTACACCACCCAACAAAGGAGATCATCATGCCTACCGAAACCACCACCAACATCACCCTGCCCTTTCCCGCCGCCATCGATCGCAGCCTGCGCCTCTCTCTCGGCGCGTGCAAGTTAAGAGTCATACCCGGCGGAGCCGAGCCGTGGGTCGTCGGCACGTATCGCGATCAAAGCAACTCGCTGCCGCCGCTGGTGCAGCAAGAAGGCGGCGAAGCGCGCATCATGCAGAACTATCAGGCGTTCAATCCGATCGGGTTGTTCACCAACACCCCGCAGATCGATCTGGCCCTGGGCACCGCGCAGCCCTATACGCTCCTGGTCGAACTGGGCGCGAGCGACAATGCTTTCGATCTGGGCGGTGTGCCCGTCACGCGCTTAAGCATGAAACAGGGCGCGGGCAAAGTCGATTTCAACTTCTCGGCGGCCAACCCCCAGCCGATGAGCTTACTGCACGTGGAGGCCGGCGCAACCGCGTTGGAGATGCGCAACCTCGCCAACGCGAACTTTGCCGAGATGAGTGTCGATGGCGGCGCGGCCGGTTACAAGTTCGACTTCGGCGGCACGCTCAAACGTGACGCGCACGTGCGCTTGACGACGGGGATGTCCGGCGTGGAGATCAGCGTACCGGCGACGACAGCGGCCAAGATCAAAGCGGAGATTGTGCTGGGCGGCTTGAACATCGGCGATGGCTTCACGAAGAAGGACGGCGCGTTTTGGACTGAAGCAGCCGTCAAAGGTCAGACCCCGTTGTTGACCATCGACGCGAACATCTCGCTGGGGGGATTGACGATTAAGATCGTATGAACGAAAAGGCCGGGTTTCTCCACCCCCAAGATTCACTTCCTCTCAGAGTGGAGAAACCCGGTCTCGCAATTTAGGGGAGCGGGCGCTTTCTGCTGAAGCACTTACGCCCATACCACGTCCCTATCCGCAGCGCCTCATGCCGCCGGCAATGTAAAGTAGAACCGGCTGCCCTGTCCCAGTGCGCTCTCGACTCCAGCTTGCCCGCCCTGCCGCTCGACGATACGCTGGACGATGGACAAGCCCAGGCCATGTCCTTCGGCACGCTCGGTGTGAATGCGCGTAAAGGGCGTAAACAGGCGCGCCTGATCTTCCGGCGATAAACCGGGACCGTTATCCAGTACCCAGAAACGCACCTGTTGCCCGCCGATCAAAAAATCCGCGCCCAGTTCAAGGCGTGGCGGCAGGCCACCGTACTTCAGCGCATTGCTAAGGTAATTGGCCCAGACTTCTTCTACCCATGGGGCGTAACCCAGCGCGACCGGCCAGGCGGCCACCGCAGGTGTAACGATTTCAGGCCGATATTCCTCGATCATCCTGGACAACCGTTGCTGTACCTCATCGACGATACCACCCATATCCAGAGGCATGAAATCCACGATCTTCCGGCGCGCTCCTGCCAGTATCAGCAACCCTTCAATAATGCCATTGAGTCGGTATGCGCCTTTGACAATGCGCGCGGTGATATCTTCCAGTTGCGGCGGTGACCAGACAGACACATTCGTCTGGAGTAACTCCGCATAACCCAGCACGACTCCCAAAGGATTCTTGAGATCGTGAGCCACAGTGTGAGCAAAGGCATCCAATTCGGCGTTGCGCGCTTCCACCTCTTCAACCCGGCGCGCCAGATCGCGATTGGCTTTTTGCAGTTGTTGTTGCAGATCGCGCAGCGCGAGGTGGGTCTGGACACGCGCCAGCACTTCCCTGTCGCGAAAGGGCTTGGTAATGTAGTCCACGCCGCCCGCCGTGAAGGCATTGACTTTGTCCCCGGTGTCATCCAAAGCGCTGATAAAAATAATCGGGATGTCGCGCGTCGCAGCATCGGCCTTGAGCTGCTGGCATACTTCATAGCCATTCATCCCCGACATCATGATGTCCAACAAAATCAAATCCGGCGGATGAGTCCGCACCGACTCCAAGGCGTGCGCGCCGCTGTTCGCCACGCGCACCTTGTATCCGGTTGTTCCCAGCAGCTGGGACAACAAGCGCAGATTATCCGGGGTATCATCGACCACTAAAATGCTGGCGCCGGTTGGATTGGGCATAGCTCTCCTGCGTGAAGTCAGCGGGGTTCGAGCGCGCGGCGAACCAGGTTAAGCAGCTGGTCGAGTTGAAAAGCCTGGGTCAGGTCTGTCAGCCGATCGGCTAACGCGCGATCCGGCGGGCGCAGCTGCTCGATCAGTTCAGTCAGAGACTGGACATCGCCATCCAGCGCCGCCTGTTCAAAGGCCGTCAACCATTCAATGGATGATCTCGCCATGACCTGCACGACTTGCGTCTCAGTCAGAACGTCGCCTCGTCCGCCCGGTTCAGTCGCACCAGTTTCGCCATCCTCGTACATGAAGCGCACGCCCGCCAGGTCCGTCAGAGCCGCCAACAGCTCAGACTCGCGGAAAGGCTTGCGCATGAAGCCATCGCAACCTTCCGCGAGGATAGCGCTGCGATCTTCTTCAAAAGCAGTGGCCGTCAGCGCAATGACGACGGTCTGTCGTCCCTGTGCCGTCGCTTTGATGCGCCGGACGGCCTCATGTCCATCCATCACCGGCATGCGCATATCCATCAAGATGACCTGCGGCTGCCAGCGTTCCCAAATCTCGATGGCTTCCTGACCGTTGGCCGCTTCTTGAATTTGGAGACCGAGCGGCAGCAGGAATTTGGTCAATAACTGCCGATTAGTTTGTACATCCTCTGCGATCAACACCCGATAGGCGGGTTGTCCCGGCGGCAGACCGATCGCGCGACGTACGGCAGTATGGGCGGCCAAATGGCCGAGGTCGGACAGGGCCACCTGCTCGATCGGAATAGCGAACTCGAAGGTGCTGCCGTGACCCACCTCGCTACGCACCGCCAGCTCGCCGCCCATCACCCGGACGAATTCGCGGCTAATTGCCAATCCCAACCCGGTGCCCTCCTGTGCTTTGCGCCCGCTGGCCGTCTGGACGAACGCTTCAAACAGGGCGGTCCGTTCTTCTGCAGCGATGCCCGGCCCGGTGTCTTCCACCTCACAGTGGAGCATCAGCGACGCGCCCGTATCTGCCGATCGGACGCTCACGCGCAGCATGACGTGTCCCGCTGAAGTGAATTTGACCGCGTTGCTCAGCAAGTTGATCAACACCTGGCGCAGCTTACCCTGATCGGTGCGGATGTAGTGCGGCATCTCAGGATCGTGCTGAAAAATCAATGCCAGGCCCTTGGTCCCTGCGCGCAGATGGAACATCTCCTCCAGCCCCCGCAATAAGTGAAAGAGATCCAAGTTCTCGGCCCGGAGTACGGTCCGACCTGCCTCGATCTTGGAAAGTTCCAGCACGTCGTTGATCAACGCCAATAAATGTTCGCCGCTACGATTGATCGTTGCCAGATTCTCGCGCTGCCCTGCCGACAGAGTGGAATCGTGAGTCATCAATTCGCTGAAGCCCAGGATAGCATTAAGCGGCGTGCGCAGCTCGTGGCTCATATTGGCCAGGAAAACGCTCTTGGCACGGTTGGCCTCTTCAATTTCGTTCTTCTGCTGCCGGGTGATTTCCAACAATCTCTCTAATTCAGTTTCGGCCTTTTTCTGCTGGGTCAGGTCAACCAACGTGATCATCGTCCCCAGCCGGCCAGAGTAAGCAATCTGCCGGGTGTTTAACACCACCCAGCGCAGGTCGCCATCACACACGCGAATTTGCAAGGCGACATCATAAATGGGCTGCATGTCACGCAGGCTGCCATGCAAGATTTCACGCGCGCTATCACTTTCGAAAAAATTGGGCAGAGGTTTGCCTGGCAGGTCGGCCGACGCGAGGCAGAACAGGTCGGCCGCCGCCTGGTTGGAAATCAGGACAATATGCCCGCGTGTATCCAGCAAGAGCATGGGGATGGGCGAGGCATCGAAGAGCAGCCGGAAGTTTTTCTCGCTTTCAGTCAATTGGAGGGTACGCTCTCGAACCTGGACCTCGAGCTGGCTCTGGATTTCTTCATTGCGCCGTTGATTTTCATTGATAACAATCCGGAGCTCGCCAATGGTGGTATCCACCAGAAAGGCGAGCACGTCGACTTGATCGCCCTGATAATCTCGCTCGACGTGGACATCCAAATTTCCCGCGCTCACTTCGAGTAACGCCGCCGAGATGGTGTCGACCGCGCGGTTCAAACGCTGTTCGCTCGCCTGCATATCACGGATGATTTTTTTTAGTTCTTCCGCGACGGCATTGAAAGACACAGCAATCGTATCTTCTTCGTCACGCGCAAAGCTGCGCGGCAGGCGATAAGCATAATCTCCCGCCACCAGTCGCTGGAAGCCTTCGATTAGTTGTTGAGGAAGTTGTTGATCGCTCACGTCGTTTCCACCTGGATCTGGCGCCAGTCCAATGGCGTCTCTCGTTCGGTTGGGAGAGTAGATTCATCGGCCAAGCTGCATTCTCCGTGGCTTGAAGTGCTTATGGCCGGATAGTTCGAAGCCATTCGATGCTTTTTTCGACCGAATCGAACAATTTCATCGGTATGCGGGGTTTGGAAAGCCCGATAAAAAAACCGGCGAGCGCGCGCGATAAGGCGTTATCGACCACCAGCGCCGCACCAAAAAACTGCCCATTTTCAGCCAACTCGCGGTAAACGCGCCGCGTTTCCGCATCCTGGGACAGGACGTTAGACATGATAACCACTGTGGCGCATTTTCGCTCTAGCCGGCGAGCATACGCGCTTTGGAAATCGGCGCTGGCCCGCGCCAGCTGCGGGGTGTCAACCATGCCCCCTGGAGGGACGATAAGCAGAATGTCCGGGTCAACTGCATAGTAATCGGCCTGGGCTTCCGTCGCAATATACTGATATTGAGAAAAGTCATTCATCCGTGAGACTCCTTTGAAAAGCCCTATCGCCCAACAGCCTGCTCAGCGTAAACGGCCTGGATGGACTGCCGCCAGGCAGCGCCTCCAGTGAGGAACTTAGGCTTTTCGTTTGGATTCGAACCAGACGATGCCCGCTTCGATATTTTCAACCACATTGATCGGGACCTGTAACGTCCTGAGGTGCAAGGCCAGGTTGCCGATGACGCGCGCCACGGGGCTGCTGACGACCATGGCTATGCCCAAAAAGAGATCGGGCGTGACGCCGTCGGCATAGATGCGGCGTGATTCAGGCTCCTGGGCGAGCAAATTGTTGGCCACAATGACCAGGCCGCACTTTTTGCCCAGTTGGTGGGCATACGCTTGCAGAGCAGCCAACGTGACGCGCGATGTCTCAGCGGTGTCCTTAAAACCTTCCTCAGGTAAAACAATGAGAATGTCATCCGCATCAGCGATTAAAAGGTCGTGATGCGGCGCACTGCCAACTTTTTTCATCGGAATGGGCATGAGTATCTCCTCAGCCTTACAGCGATCGCACGGTTTTGGGATATTGAATGGCGCTGTCGCTGGAGCCAAATAACTTGGCTACCTGATTATTTGATTATAGCGTGGTTTATCTTTAGAGTACATATCAAGATAGGACTCCCTCCGCAACTCAATCTCCAAAACAGATTCCCAATTCACGCCCGGTCAGCATCGTATCGCAATCGAGCGGCACTTTCTTCATGCGGCCCGCCACCTTTTCCAGCGGCACGTAGCGTACCCTCGGCGGATCGAGCGCCACCATCACGCCCGATTGGCCTTCGGCCAGAGCGCGTATGGCGGCCGCGCCAAAGCGCAACGCAATCAAGCGATCAAACGTGGTCGGCGATCCGCCGCGCAGCAAGTGGCCCAACACCACACTGCGTGCTTCCTTGCCCGTGAGGGTTTGTAACTCCTGTGCGACGCGTTCGCCCAAGCCGCCCAACCGATCGGCGCGGCCCAGTTCTTTACTGACCACGGATACTTCGCCGCCGATGGGCTTGGCCCCCTCCGCCACCACCACGATCGAGAAATGGCGGCCCATGTGATCGCGCTGTTCGATCTTCTCCGCGACCTTCTCAATATCGTAGGGAATCTCAGGAATCAAAATCGCATCCGCTGAACCGGAAATGCCACACTCCAACGCAATCCAACCGGCGTAGCGGCCCATCACTTCCACCACCATCACCCGGCGATGTGACTGCGCGGTGGTATGCAGTCGATCGAGACACTCCGTGGCAAATGACACCGCCGTGTCGAAACCAAAAGTGATGACCGTGTGTTCCAGATCGTTATCGATCGTCTTGGGCACACCGATCACGCGCAGCCCCTTTTCCGCAAACACATTCGCGATCGACAGCGACCCATCGCCGCCGATGGCGATCAACGCGTCGATCTTTTCCTTGCGGAACGCGCGCATGATCTCGTCCGATCGATCCTTCTCGTACGCGCGGCCCCGCTTGTCCACTAGCGGGTAATGCAGCGGATTGCCGCGATTCGTCGTGCCGAGGATCGTGCCGCCCATGTGGGTGATGCCGCGCACCCGCGCACGCGTGAGGTTGATCAATCCGCCGTCGGGATACTGCTCCGGCAAAAACAGGCCGTTGTAACCGTCGCGGATACCCACCACCTCCCAGCCGCGATTGATGGCCGCCAATGTCGCGGCGCGAATAACCGCATTCAAGCCCGGCGCGTCGCCGCCGCCCGTATTGATGGCGACTTTACGAATCTCACCCTCCTGGCGTGTCGCGCTACTACGACGAGTACCCATACTTGCCTCCTATCTCTAGTCTCTTGCATCCTGCCTCTTGCCTCTTGCCTCCTGCCTCTTGCCTCCTGCCTCCTGCCTCTTGCATCCCGCTTCCATTCTATCATCAGCCGTAAATACAGTATAATCGCAAGTAATGTCTTTCCAGCCTCGTCCCGACCAACAAAAAGTTCTGGCCCTATTCGACGCCGGTGGCACGCTCCGCGTCGGCGTCTCGGCCGTGCCGGGCAGCGGCAAGACCGCCATCTTGTCCCACCTGGCCGCACGTCTGGTGCAAGAAAGTATTCACGGCGAAGAAGAAGTGTTGATCGTCACCTTTGCCAATTCGGCGGTGGATAACTTCACGCGGCGCATTCGCGGCTTTCTCAACCAGGCCGATCGATCGCTGCTGCCCGACGTGGGTTATCGCGTCCGCACGCTGCACGGCTTAGCCCACGATATTTTGCGCGAGCGCCCGGCCCTGTTGGGTCTGCCGGAAGACTTCGAGATCGTCGACGAGCGCGTCTCCACGCAAATCCTCGAAGATGCCGCCGCCAACTGGATCAAAGCTAATCCGCAGATGTTTGAGGCCTTCGTCGATCAGACGCTGGAAGAGAATCGCCGCAAGTGGTTGGCCCGCGAGAAGTGGCCGGAACTGGTCAGCGCCATCGCCCGATCGTTCATTCGCCGCGCCAAAGATTATCAACTCACGCCCGCCGCGCTGCGCGAACAACTGCCGCATTTCACCGACGCATGGGCCATCGGCGCGCTGGGGTTGGACATCTACGACAGCTACGAACGCGGCTTGCGCTATCGGGGCGGCCTCGACTTCGACGATCTGATCCGCCTCGCGCTGCTGGGCCTGCAAACCGATCAGCATCTCCTCGATCGACTGCGCGCCCGCTGGCCGTATATTCTGGAAGACGAGGCGCAAGACTCCAGTTCCTTACAGGAAAAGATTCTGCGCCTGCTGACTGAAAAAGGCAACTGGGTGCGCGTGGGCGATCCCAATCAATCGATCAACACCACCTTCACCACATCGAGCATTCGCTACCTTAATGAATTCTTGGTAGAGTCGGGCGTCGAAGCCGTCCCGATCGTGTACTCCGGCCGATCGAGCCGCCGCATCATCGCGCTGGCGAATCAGCTGATCGATTGGACGCTGACCGAGCATCCCAGTCCCACCCTGCGGGCCACTGCTTTCCGCGATCAGCACATCGAACCGACGCCGCCCGATGATCCCCAGCCCAACCCGATCGATACGCCCGACGACATCGTGATGTTGTACGACAAGGCCCTCTCGCCCGAAGCCGAACTCGATCTCGTGGTGAAGTCGATCGGGCGTTGGCTGCCGCAGCATCTCGACCGCACCTGCACGGTGTTGGTGCCCGACAATCTGCGCGGCGGTAAAATCAGCGATGCCCTGCAAGCCAACGATCTGCCGCACGATGACATGCTGCGCAGCACGGTCACCACGCGCGAGGCCGCGAAAGCGCTCGGTCACATCTTGCGCTATCTGGCCGCACCGTTATCCGGCCATTTGTTGTCCAATGCGTATCGTGTGTGGTTCCAGCGCTTTGCCGCCGAACAAGTTGACGACGAAACGCTCGATGCGCTGCACAAAGCCTGCTTAACGGGACTGCGTCGTTGCGATCAAGTGGAAGCGTACTTATGGCCGCGCCTCGATCTGGACTGGCTGGCCAACTACAAACCCGCGCAAGACGATCCGCTGATCCGTGCTGAGTTGCTCGATTATCGCCAGGTCATTCGCCGTTGGCTGGAAGCGAGCACGCAACTTCCCATCGATCAACTGATCCTCACCATCGCGCAGGACCTGTACCAAAGCGCCGATGTCGAACAGGCCGCGCGCGATCTGGCGCTGGCGCACAAGTTGGCCGTGGTGCTGCGGCAGGTCGCCAACGAACATCCGACGTATCGCCTGCCCGATCTCGCCGACGAGCTCGATCGGGTGGCGAACAACGCGCAGCGCTTCATCGGCTTTGGCGAAGACGATCTGGGCTTTACGCCGCGCCCTGGACGAGTCACCGTCGCGACGATGCACAAGGCCAAAGGGCTGGAATGGGATCGTGTCTATCTACTGGGCGTGAACAACTATGACTTTCCGTCGGTCGAAGCGCACGATGTGTATCGCGGCGAAACGTGGTACATTCGCGACGGGCTGAATCTGGAAGCCGAAGCCGTGGCGCAAGTGGAAGCGCTGGCCGATCGCAAAGATTATCTCATCGGCGTGGCGACGCAGAAAGCACGCAGCGATTATGCCGAAGAACGCCTGCGCCTGTTGTACGTGGGCATCACGCGCGCCACGCGCGAATTGATCATCACCTGGAACACCGGCAGCCGCGACAACGATCCCAAGCAGCCCGCCGCGCCGTTTATTGCGCTCTCGACGTTCCTTGAAAATCAGGACAAGATGAAGGGATGACAGGATGAAGAGATGACAAGATGACACGCTGATTTTCTCTGCGAGATCATCTTGTCCTCCTGTCATCTTGTCATCGTGTCAGGATTTAGAATGTCTCTACCCGTCAACTTCCACTTCTCACAAGCCAGCCTGGCGGACTACGTCGATTGTCCGCGCCGCTTTCAGTTACGCTATCTGCTGGAACAGGCCTGGCCCGCCGTCGAGTCTGAACCGCTGCTGGAACGCGAGCGCCTGGCCGAGCTGGGCCGCCGCTTCCACAAGTTGATTCAACAACACGTCGAAGGCTTGCCGTCGGATGTTCTCACACCATCATCGAGCGAGCCGGAACTCACCCGCTGGTGGCAGAACTATCTCGCCAGTCTCACTGCCATGCTAAGCGATCTACCTGCCGATCGCCGCGCCGAAGTTGCGCTTTCGATCCCGCTCAAGACCTATCGCCTCACCGCGCATTTTGACTTGATCGCCACGACAACCGATCGGGCCGTGATTGTGGACTGGAAAACCGAACAGCGCCAGCCCACGCGCGAGCAGCTGCTCAAACGCATGCAGACCCGCGTGTATCGCTATGTGCTGGCTGTGGCCCAGCAGCGTCCGCCCGGCACTGTCTCGATGATCTACTGGTTCGCGCACTATCCCGATCAGCCCATCGCCCTGCCCTACGATGCCGCCCAGCACGCCGACGATCACCAATTTCTCACGACCTTGATCGAGGAGATCGAGCAGCGCGCCCAACAAGACGGCGAGTGGGAAATGACGCTCCAGGAGCGCAAGTGCGCTTACTGCGTTTATCGTTCGCTGTGCCAGCGCGGCGTGCAGGCCGGCACGCTGACCGCCGCTGAAGACGATCTTGATCTGGTCGCTCAGATCACATTCGAAGCCGTCGACGCGATCGAGTATTAGAACGGGTCCCAAGTCGATCTACGATCCGGACTCGAGGCTTTAGCCGGTGGTTGCCGCAGAATCCGGCTAAAGCCTCGAGTCCGGATCGCCAGCCATTACCGATTTTGATTGTCAAAGTTCATAAGGCTCCACTCCAGAAGTCGCAGACCAACTTGAAATTTGCTTTAAGACGAGTCTACCTATGCCAACTCAACCACGCCAATCGATTCGCAAGCCCGTCCGTCGTTCCGAAGCCGATGACGACATCCTGCTGATGCTGCTCAGCTTCGCCGCCTCAGTGGTCGTGACGCGCGTCTTCCTGCAACTGGCCGGCTTTCCCCAGCTCGGCGGCTCCAGCGGTCTGCACATCGCGCATCTGCTGTGGGGCGGCCTCTTGTTGTACATCGCAACGTTACTGCCATTGATTTTCGCCAATCAGTGGGTCTATCCGCTAACGGCTATTCTCAGCGGCATCGGCGTAGGCTTATTCATCGACGAGGTGGGCAAGTTCATTACTGCCACCAACGATTATTTCTATCCCGCCGCAGCGCCCATCATCTACGGCTTCTTCCTGCTCACGGTCTTGCTGTACTTTCAGATTCGCCGCAGACGAAGCGTCGATTCACGCAGCGAATTGTATTACGCGTTGACTGAACTCACGGAAGCGATCGACCAGGACCTGGATATGATCGAGAAGGAGCGCATCGAGCAGCGCTTGATCAAAGTCAAAAATAACGCGGCTGTGCCCGTTCAGGCGCAGCTGGCGCAGGAGCTGCTCGACTTCTTGCACTCCGATCAACTGATCGTCGTCGAACATCGGCCGACCTGGCTGGAACGCCAACTCACTCGTCTCAAGCGCTTCGAAGCGCGCTATTTCACGCAGCCCGTGCATCGCGCGCTGCTCATCGCCGGGATGCTGCTCTTCGGGATACTCGCCCTGTCCGAGCCAGTGCGCATCCTCGCCGCTCTGCAAAACGCCGGTGATCCAACAGCACGCCTGCTGCAACTCGATCTGATCCGCTCGCCGTATGAAACAGGCTGGTTTGCCTTGCGCATGTTTCTGCAAACCCTGGCCGGGGGCACGTTATTGGTCAGCGTCGTATTGCTCATCCTGAAACAAGATCGACGCGGCGTCTTGTCGGGATTGATCGGCATGCTGTTCTATCTGATCACCGTGAATCTGGTGATCCTCTACTTCGATCAATTCACCTACATCCTTGCCACCGTGATCGAGTTTGGATTTTTCATGAGCATGCTGCGCTACCGGCGACGTTTCATCGCGCCGCGCGAGCCTGCCCCGTCACTCCATCAATAACACCATGTGGCGCTTTGCGAAGCCTCTCCCTGTTGATTCAACGCTGGCCGCATCGATCGGCGGCCATCCGATCGTGGCGCAGCTATTGGCGCGGCGCGGCATCACGACGGACAGCGCCGCAGCGGCTTTTCTCGATCCCGATCGGTATGAGCCAACCCCGGCGACCGATTTGCCCGATCTAGCCTTTGCCGCCGACCGGTTGTATCGCGCCATCACGCGCGGCGAGAAGATCGCCGTGTGGGGCGACTTCGACGCGGACGGGCAGACCTCGACGACGCTGCTCGTCTCGCTGCTGCGCGATCTGCGCAGTGCCGACGCGACCTTCTACATTCCGCAGCGCCTCACCGAATCGCACGGCATCAAGCTCGAGCCGTTGCAACGCCTGATCGATCAGCACGTCAACGTCTTGCTGACCTGTGATACCGGCAGCGCCGAACACGAGGCGTTGGCTTACGCCAAGGCACAGGGCCTCACTGTCCTTGTCACCGATCATCACGATCTGCCCGACGTGCTGCCCACCGCCGACGCGCTGATCAATCCCAAACGCCTGCCGCCCGATCATCCCCTGCGCTCCTTGCCCGGCGTCGGCGTGGCGTTCAAGCTCGCCCAGCAAGTGCTGCAACTGGCCGGAGAACCCGAGCGCGCCGACGATTATCTCGATCTGGTCGCACTGGGTATTGTGGCCGATGTCGCCACGCTCACCGCCGACACACGCTACCTGTTGCAGCGCGGGCTTGATCGTCTACGCCGCACCCAACGCTTGGGCCTACAAGCCCTCTTGTCCCTCGCCAAGATCGACGCGACGAATCTAGCGGCCGAGCACATCGGCTTTGGTCTGGGGCCGCGCCTCAACGCGCTGGGCCGCCTCGGCGATGCGAACCTGGCCGTGGAGTTGCTCACTACGACGAACATCACCCGCGCGCGCATCATCGCCTCGCAGCTGGAAGGGCTTAACAATCAACGCCGGCTGCTGATGGATCAAATCACCATCGCCGCGCAAGAACTGATCGCCAAAGAGCCGTCGTTGTTGGAGTACGCTGCATTGGTGCTGCACGGGCCGCATTGGCACAGCGGCGTGATCGGGCCGGTGGCTAATCGGTTGGCCGAACAATATCAACGTCCCGTCGTGATGCTCGTCGGCGAAGGCAGCGTGCTGCGCGGCTCAGCCCGCTCGATCGCGGGCGTGGACATCACCACCGCGATCAAGAAATGCGCGGAGTACATTCTGGGCGTGGGCGGGCATCCGGGCGCGGCCGGCCTATCGCTGCCAGCGGATAACCTCGCCGTGTTTCGCCACGCGTTGTCTGATGCTGTCACGGCGGGGCGCGATCCCAGCGTCACGCCCGATGAGTTACTCATCGACGCCGAACTACCGCTCGATCAGATCACGCTCGAACTGGCGCAAGAGGTGGAACGCTTAGCGCCCTTCGGCGAAGGGAATCCGGCGGTGGTCTTCGCCGCGCGCGATGTGACTGTCGAACGCGAGCGTACCTTCGGGCGTAAAGGCGAGCACCGTGAAGCGACGATCGCCGATCGGGCGGGGAATAGCCAGAAGTTGATCTGGTGGCGCGGCGCGGAGATCGATCTGTCTGAAGCACACCTCGATGTGGCCTTCACCATCAAGACCAGCAGCTTTCGCGGTGACACCGCACTCTCGATCGAGTGGCTGGATTTCCGCGAAGCCGAAGTTCCGCTCGAAGCCGTGGTTGCGCCGCGCGTTGCGATCGAGATTGTCGATTGGCGCGAAAAAAACCTGGCGAACATTGCGCCGGCAGATATTCCGTCAGCATTCGATCCGTCGCAAGGTTCCATCATCTGGGCCGACGGCGCGCCACATACCCCCTACCCCGCGCTGCGTCGCTACGATCTGCATGAAGCAAGCACACTGATCATTTGGTCACCGCCGTGCGGTTGGCGCGAATTGAAGTACGCCATCGAACGCGTGAAGCCACAGACGATCTATCTGTGCGCCGAAGAGGCCGCGGACGATCGGGTGGAGCCGTTCCTCAAACGTTTGACGGGCCTGCTCAAGCACGACCTCACGCAGCGCGCAGGGCAGGTTGCGCTGCCGCGTCTCGCCGCCGCGTTGAATCAACGCTTGCCGACGGCGCGCAAAGGGATCGAGTGGTTGGAAGCAGCGGGACAGTTGCGTGTGCTGAACTGGAATGAAGACGAATTAACGATTACAATGGGTAATGGAGCCGCCGAAGGCGCGGCCGCTGACGAGGCCGCCGAGATCGCTTCAGAACTCAAAGTGCTGCTAGCCGAAACCGCAGCGTGGCGGCAATACTATCGACGCCTGGACCGCGCGGTAATTCAAGAAGTGGCGCAGCATGCCATAAAGGATAGGTTGTGATGAAGGAAACCAAGTTGGGCACTCTGGCTGGCTTGCAGTTAAGTGTACTTCCACTGGCGTTCGCCGGATCGATCGGGTTGTGGGTGATCGTCGTCGCGTTGATGGCGGCGGTGTTCAACATCCCGATCGGCTCTGCCCTGTTCGGCGGAGTGATCGTCGTCATCTTGCACTGGTTCTCCGAGGTCGTCCATCAATTGGGGCACGCCTGGGCGGCGCGGCGCACCGGTTATCCGATGACGGGCATTCGCTTCGGAACCAAGTCGATCTTATCCACGGCGTTGTATCCGCCCGATGAGCTTGCGCTGCCTGCGAAGACCCATATTCGCCGGGCTACCGGCGGTCCCATCTTCAGCGCGTGGCTGAGTGCAATGGCCTTCATCGTCGTCCTCATGACGATCCGCAGCGCCGATGCGATGTGGCAGTTCGTGTTGTGGTTCTTCTTCCTGGAAAACTTCTTCGTGATGACGCTGCAGGTCTTCATCCCGTTGGGCTTCAACGACGGCGCGACGATCTGGCACTGGCTGCGGCACGGATAGAAGGCCCTCAACGGATTATAAATCGGATTAACGGATGACAGCGGATGACGATCCGCGCCGATTTGCTTTTGGCGCTTGACCCACGCATCGCTGGTGGCGCTGGCAGGGACAGGGTCACTCCCCAAAAGCCGGAGCGATAACCTTCGCGATTCGAACAGGAGATAAAGGATCATGCTATCCTATTCCAATTATGATCATGGCTACGTTGACCTTCAAAAGCTCATCGTCCGACGGCTCAAATCAGAGAAGATGCAGCACCAAATACTTGAAAAGGTAGCGACGTTATTTGATGCGGTCCTCGCCGACGAGAACATGATTGTGAGTCGCGTCGAAAGAAAGCGATTACTGACTCGAGTTACTCGGGATGTCTTGGAAGATATGCTCAAGAAGCTGGACAGCAGTTCAACCGCAAAAAAGTAAAGGCACGGTTTTGCGTAGATCGACGCAACCCAACCCGGCGTGCAGCGGGCTGACAACGGACTCTAAACCGGACAAACGGATAGCAACGGACGCCCTCGGTGCGAGTAGAAGTCCGCTTTGCTCCGTTTGTCCGTGTCCAAGTCCGGTGAAGACTCCCGCCGCGACGATCTGGCACTGGCTGCGGCGTCAGCGGATAGACAGCGGATCAACGGATGACAGCGGATGACGATCCGCGCCGATTTGCTGGCGTTACATCATGCTTGCTTTGATTTAAGGAACCTGTGCGTAAGGCGAAGGGAAAGCAGAGTAACCGCAAGCAAGCATTGAGTAACGCTGAGGAAGAGCAAAGGAACGCTGAGGAAGAGTAAAGGAACGCTGAGGAAGAGCAAAGGAACACTGAGGAATAGCAAAGGAACGCTAAGCAACCTTTGCGTAATGTGGCGTAACGTGAAGGAAGAACGGAGTAACGCCAAGAAAAGGCAAAGTAACCGTCAGGAAGCGTTGAGTAACGCTAGGATGTGAGTGGCGAAAAGCCTGGGCGGTTAATTGACTTTTGGGAAGTATTGCGGATAATGGCATAAAATAGAGAGTCACGCGAACCAACTTAGAGAGTCGAGATATTTACAAGTTGGGCGGCTGTCACACACAACTATGTTCTGTCATCGTATACTTTGGATTACTGTAATTTGTTTGGTCGTTGCATGCACACCGGCCACGGGAGATAGCACGTCCATGCCCCAAAACGAATATACATTTCGAACCGTGAGTGATTCCCAAGTAGCAAGTGGAACCAGCAAACTGTCAGTCCCTAGAGAAATAGTAGAGGCTGGAAAGTTCGGGGATTATAGGGCGTCTTTTCGCGGTTCAGTCTTGGCCTTGTTTGGGCCACCATTGTATACTTCAGATCTAGCCGATGAGGCATACGACTACGTGATTGAAGCCACAGATAGAAACAACAAGTCGTGGATCTTGACTGTATATGAAGGATCTAGTGGACCATCGATAGGTGGTGATTCATCTGATGATTCAATCATGCCAGCGGCAACCGCCTTGTTGAATCTCATCCAAAGCACAAAGCCGGCAGATTTCGAAGCGACCATATATGACGATGACACGGATAATACGGTAACATACGGATGCAAAGAAGGGCGGTGCTATTCGAATGAGATACATGGCAATCATCTCAGCCCTTAAGTGTTAATTTTTGCACCGCCCAACACGGCGCGCAGCCGACCCGCCCAGCTGCCGAAG
>PMCF01000029.1 GCA_003154115.1 Anaerolineae bacterium | reverse complement strand
TCTTGATCCAGGCCGGCCCTAACATCACGCCCGATCGAGCAGGTGAGATGCTAACTGCGTTGCAAGCCCGTCGGTGGGCGCTGGGGTTGGTTGGCAACCCATGAGCAACGATCAAGATCACGATCACAACCCCTGGACACAGCCCACAAACAAAGAGGCACACGCCGGCATATTGTGGCTGAGCGGCGGTATGATCGCGATCGGCGTGATCGGGCTGCTGGCCGGGCAGCCGGCGGGCGCGGCCGGCGTGATCATCGGCGCGGCCTGGCTGCTGATCGAGCGGCACTAACCCAAAGCCCCCTGCTTCGCGGCTGGTTCGATTTTTCCTACTGGTTCGATTTTTCCTACTTGACAGCCAAATGAATCAGGTGTAATATATTTTTGGGTGCGTAGTATCCGAGGGGATACTGCGCCTTTTTTTTCGCCTGCGGGCGGAAGGAAAAGCGCAGTGTCTTCTCCGGGATACTGCGCACTTTTTATTTCCCAGCCCGGTCGGGCAACCCGAGGTGGTTATGGCTGAAGAGAGTTCCATGTGGCAATTTCAACAGCGCCGACAGATCCTGCGCCGGATTGCTGTGCTCGGTATCGGCTGCCTTGCCCTGCTGGTGATGGCTGCCATTATCGTTATTGCGAATCGCCCGGCCGCCGCCGGACGAATGGCCCGATTCAATCCTTCATCTTTCACCACTGAAATCCTCACGAATACACTGACGACACCTACCCCAGTACCTGCAACGCCGGCACCCGCTGTAACGCCCACAGCGACCTGGCAGTGGCCGATCCGCAACGAGAAATTTGTGCAGGGCTTCAGCGCTTCGCACCGGGCCTGGGATCTGAGTGCGAAGGCCGGCACGGCTGTTTTCGCGGTAGCGGCCGGGCGGGTGATAAGGGCGGGCTGGGACGACACGGGCTACGGCAATCTCGTCGTCATCGAACATGCCGATCAGATCCAGACATGGTACGGGCACTTGCAGTACATCGTCGTCCTGCCGGGCCAGGCGGTCGCCGCTGGCGACCAGATCGGCGTCGAAGGCGGGACGGGTAACGCCACCGGCCTGCACGTTCACTTCGAAGTGCGCGTGGCGGGCATGGCCCATGATCCGGCCGAGTTTCTGGTGCATCCATGATGCAAAAAGTCAAAGTACCCCCTGAAGAATTGGGGCAGAATATCCGGGCAGCGGACGATCAAGAAGTCGTTGCCCCGATCGGTGGCGGCATCGTCGAATCGAGCAAAGCAGTCGCCACGAGTGCGGGCCACTCAGATTCGTGGGCCCATACCAAATCGTACGGTGTCCCGCGATCGGCGGGGACCTGTGGTATGGCTCAATCAAGCGGCACAGCCTAACGAGGCGCAGGAGCAAGTTTTATGCCAGCCTACAACCAGGTTTATCTGCGTGGTGAAGTGACCGACCGCCCATATTTCGATCTCGTGCCCGTGCGTCAAAAGAACGGACGCGATCGGATTGCTTTTCTACGGGTGTTGATCCGGGTACAGCGCGATGGCGAGCAACCTCAGCCGGACGATCGCCTGCCGGCCGATCAAGTGCGGGTGGTAGCCTACGGTCGGCTGGCGGAGGCGCTCCGCANNTGGTAACCGAAGTCGTCGCCAACGAGATCGATCATTTCATGCAGCCGCTGGTGCCGGGCAGCGGGCTGATGCAGCGGCTCGAACGGGTCGCGGATCAGAACCACCTCTCTGTTCGGGCGGCGCTCGATCAATTGCTGACCTTTGCGCTGGATCAGGCCGCCGGCGATCTGGTGGTCCTGCATTCCAATGGACAACAGCCCGAATGAACATTCGCATTTCGCGCCGCAGGTTGCGCTGGATTAAGCGCAGTGTGACGAGTTTGATCGTCGTCCTGGCCGCGACCCTGGGCCTGTTTGCCCTGGGCCGCTCAAGCACGCTGCGCACAGCCGAGGGGCGGCCGCTGCTGTATTCGCCGGTGGTGCGCGCCACGGAGCAGTATCGTGTCCAGGTGGTGGCGTGGGTCGATCAGTTTAAGCAATTGGATCATGATCTGACTGGACTGCTGGAGCCTGGCAGCGATCTCTACGAGCAAAGCGTCAAAGCCAATGGCGTGCTCGATCAAGCTACGCAGCTCGCGCAGGCAACTGAACTGACCACGGCGCCGGCGGCTTTGGCCGAGCTGCGGCAGATGGTGCAGCCGGTCAGCCAGAGTTATCTAACGGCCGCGCAAGCCGCCGCCACGCTCATCAATGCGCCGACGCCGGAGAATCAACAGACCGCCGCGCAGACTATCGAGCAAGCACGTCAAGCGTTGGACGTGGTGCAACATAGTCGCTGGCTGATCACGGTCACCGTGACAGCAAATAAGGAAAAGTAACATGGCTACGCCTCTGAATGGTTCCGCCACTCCGCCACGTTCGTGCATCAACGATCTGTTGCAATCGTCCTATGATCTGAGGCAAGTGGAAAAGCGCCGGGCCGAGCAATCGCGTCAGGCGCTGGCCAATGTGGTGATCCAGATCTGCCCTGATAAACTGGATCGCGATCGGGGTTTCCTCGAAAGGGCTTCAGCGAAGGAATTGGCGGAAATGATCATCAGCGCGATCGCCGATCAGCGGGATGAATTGAACTGGCATCGAGCACGCTACCTGGTCAGTGGCCAGGGCGCGGCTGCACCAGCGCAGGCCACGGGCGGCAAACCGGCTCAGGCTCTAACCGTGATTGGGAAAACGGAGTCCCTACTCCGCGAAGACATCGAGAAATGCAAAGACGCCCTGCGTAATTATGAGACGCAAGTTCAACAATTGACGCAGCAATTGACGACTGACCGGAAACAATGGCAAGCCGAGAAGGCGCAACTGCAAGCTGAAAAGGCACACCTACAAGAACAACTGAATGTGTTCCAGTTGGCGCCGGCGACCCTGGCACCGGCCGAGACCGATGTCGTGCCGGAACTTCAAGCGCCGGCGGTTAACCATGAATTGTGGCCGGACTGGTTGCAAGAGATGGAGTCGGCCCGTGGCTTTAACAACATCATGCGCTTTATCAAGGTGGTCGGCTCGACCTGGGAATGCCGGCGCCAGCCGCTGACCCTGATGTTGATAAAGCCTGGCTCTGACAGCGGGTATCTGCGAGCGCTGCCGAGGGTGTTGGCTGAGAGTGAGCGACCCTTGATCGTGTTGCATGGTGTGGCTGACGAGGATGAAGAGGGCGATGAAGCTGATGAGACCAGAGAGGTCAGGGTGGTGGGTCGGGCCGATGCCGGCGCCGCTCGCAAAAAGGGTCGTCCGGGTAATTTAGTCGCACTCACGGAAGAGGGCCGCGTCGCCTATCAGCAAATCTTTGGGACGCCGCCCCTGCGGGCCTACGAGCAATATCTGGCCCGGCACAAGAGCGATCAGCAAATCGCGCTGGTGCTTGAGGCGATTGATCTGTTGGAGTGGGCGGGGCACACGGTGGAGCGCTTCCCGTCAGTGGTGAATCTGCCGGGCGATCACCGGTTCGCGCCTGACCTGGTCGCCCGCAAGGCGGGGCATGAAATCGCAATTGAAGTCGAAGTCGGCAGTGCCTACTACAACCCCGGCGATCGCGAGCAGAAATGGCAAAACGTTGCCGCCGGGACCGGCCGGCAGATCTACGTCATCACACCCAATCGTGAAGTCATGCAGATCATCCAGACCGAGCTCATGTCCTGGCAGGTCGGCAAAAGTGAGACGCGCATCCACCTGACCAACATCAGTGAGGTTCGCGCCCGGCAGCGCGCCGGCACGCTGAAGGCGGACGATATTTGGCTGAGAAACCGCTGAGNNCGAAGTTCACGTATCGACGCGGCCCTTTTGGCCGATCGTTCTGCCGGTTAAATGTAGAACACACGCTTACGGTGTTGTACCTTTATATTGAGAGTTCGAGATTATTGACATGGAAAAATCTTTCGGCGACCTGCTCATCATCTGGGCCAATGGCTGGTTAGCTGCCGCCTACTGGCTGCTGGATAATGCCGCACTGCTCATCGCGGTGGCCAGCGCGATCTGGATCACGCACCGCCACGATCGCTACGTCCAGCGGGTGACCGGCGAACGCGCGCTGCGCTACGCGCGCGGCAGCCGCGTCATCGCCTCCAANNCTCGTGCCCCAGGAACAGGAGCCCCTCCTGTTTCGGCAGAAGATCATGATCGCCCTGTATGCGCTGATGGTCATTGCCTTCCGGTTGGCGATGTCGTACGCGCCCGATCCCGATCAGCTGCTGCGAATGATGGGCGGCGAGGGCGATGCGGCGGCGGTGTTTGCGACGGTGCGCGGCAGCCTGCTGCCGTATGCCATGTTGATTCTGTGGGTCATGTATCCCCTGGGCTATTTCGGCCTGATCGGGCAGCGCTTCCTGATCAACCGGGGGAGTTCGTTCAAAGCGCGGCGCAACATCGCCGATACGCTTGGCGACCTGCGCACACGCGGGGAGCAATAAATCCTGCGGGACTTGTTCACAGTATTTAATCGGCAAAAACAGATGTCCAAACAGTATTTAATCGGCAAAGCAGATGTCCAAACAGTATTTAATCTGAAAAACGAGTGCTCTGGCAGTATTTAATCCTGATCAAGGGACATAAGGGTGATTCTCGCAGTATCTAATCCGGAGTTTAGGACATAAGCAGCGGTTCTCGCAGTATTTAATCCCGTTTTTTCTCCTGGCTGTGGATTAAATACTGCGAAAATTGGTGGTACAGCCTGTCAAAAGACATTAAATACTGTGAATAAATACTGCAAGCCATTTGCCTGGAAAAACATCGATGAGCCTGATTAGCAAATTATTTCGTCAACGGAAAACTCATTACAACCCCACGCCGGATGATTTGACGATCCTGGAGAGTGGGGCTGTCATGGTGGCGGGGCCAGATGACGAAAAGCATGAGGAGTTAGACCACCTGTGGTACAAGGTCGAGGAACGCGAAGCGGGCCAGAAGTATCCGGGGTACAAGGT
>PMCF01000090.1 GCA_003154115.1 Anaerolineae bacterium | reverse complement strand
GTGTAGTCGAGTTCGGTGGTGCAACCGGCTTCCTTGCGAAGTACGTCGTCAATGTTTTTGAAGGCTTGTTCGAACATTCAGATCCTTATCGTGTGACACGCAACGGCGAGGGTGGTCCAACAACGGAGATAATAGCATACATTTGACCGCGACGTCCAACGGCCAGATCGGTCAGGCGAGCAAGCGACGGCACTCCGCACAAAGGATGCAGTCGTTCGAAAACAAAAGCCACCCACGAAATGTCATTCGTGAGTGGCTTGTCTGTTAGAACGAGAATTGTCCGTCGGTTCGCGTCAGCCGCGCGCCAGTTCAGACGTGCGCCCGAGGAGGTACAATTCGCGCCAGTGGCAGCCGAACGCCTCGCGCCACGTGGCATAGCAGTTGTAGCGGATGCCGAACTCTTCGCACGTCGCGCGCACGATCGGCGCGAGACGCGGATAGTTCAGGTGGCAGATGTGTGGCAGCAGATGGTGTTCGATCTGGTAACCCAGTCCGCCGATGTACCAATTCAGCAATCGGTTGCGCGGCGCGAAGTCCGTGGTCGTCTCCACCTGGTGCACAGCCCACTCGTTGTCGATGTGCAGCGGGTTGCCCACCGGCTCCGGGAACGCGGCAGCGCCGCTGATGTGCGCGAGCTGGAAGACCACGCCCATGACCAGACCGACCGTCAACATCACGATCAAGAAGCCGATCAGCACTTGCCACCAGGTGAAGACCAGCAACGGAAGCGCGAACATGATCACGAAGAAGAACAACTTGCCGGCCCAGAACGTGACCTGGTCCGCCGCATTCATCTTCGGGTAAACGTGGTGGGCGTCGGACTTGCCGACCAACACCATCATGAAGTCGCGCAGGATGAAGTCGAAACCGATCAGGCTGTATATCACCGGGAAGTACCAGGCCTGGGCCTTGTACAGCGGCTTCCACGGCTCATGGGGCGTGAGGCGCAGCAGGCCGTATGTCTCGACGTCGTCGTCGAAGCCGGCGATGTTGGTGTAGGTGTGNNAACCCGCTCATGCCCAGCATCTCGGCGCTGAGGCTGAGCAGCTTGTTGACGTGCGGATGATCGGAGTAGCCGCCGTGGTTGGCGTCGTGCATGACGTTGAAGCCGACCGAGGCGATGGCCAGCGCCCACACCACGCACAAGACGACGTTGACCAGCGGCGGGAAATGGCCGAGCAGCAAAAGCAGGTACGCACCCAGCCACCAGGCCAGCGCGACCGCCGTCTTGAGGTACATGGCCGGCACGTCGCGCGCGGGGATGTGGTTGTCGCGCAGATAGGCATTGACCCGCTCGTTGAGCGTTTTTCGGAAATCGCGCTGCTGCGTGAACCGGAGACTTCTCATGGAAGATTTTCCAACGATATTCGCAGAAGTAGACAACTCGACTCTCCTCCTTCATGGCGGTGTTCGCTGGCACGGGCAAATCGTTCTTGGCAAAACGTTGCGCCGCGCGCCGGGCCTGATCTTGCGCGCAAGATATTTATATCACCGCTCTGTCAGACCATCAAGCGGCGACATTCTGCCAACAACATGCAGTCGCTCGAAAGTAGCGTTTAGACTTGACAGGTGGCTCAAATCGTGCTGCTCCATCTCTTCCATCTTTTTCCGTAGGCTCAACGGGCGCATGTCGGTCCGCACTTCTTTGATGTAGTCCAGGCTATCCAACGAACCTTGTCTGTCCTGTAGCTCGAATATACAGATTCTATCCGACAAAGCCGATAATCGCATCCTCCCGATGCATTTGGTAATCTCTCGCCATCATCCTTGAAGCGAATTCAGATAATGCTTAATAGAGCGAATTCCTAAATGGTTTACGCTCGCAGCGGATGGTCACATCCGCTGGATATGGCTATCCAGCGGGAGTACGGCGTAAATCAAAACGGGAAGCGACCTAAGGAAGGTTGGCCGCGCCCTCGCCTATTTTCCTATTGCCTTTCTACGCCGCCTCACCCTACAATGAACGCGACATCAATTCCGCCGCACATTTCTTAACGGCAACCGCAAAATTCCACCTACACGCCTTCCGCAAGGTAAAATGCTGTCTTGCATAAACCTTGTGCCGAATAGGGGGTGTACGTGAGACAAGCCAAAGACAATGACCAAGTTCCCGCGCGCTACTATCGACCGGAACAATTGGTTTGTCCGCGTTGCGGTCAAACCTTGAAGCGTTGTTATCCGCTGTGGCGGAAGTACGTCGTTTTCTTGGACAGACGGTATTGGGTCGTCAGCCTGGGTTACAGTTGTCAGAATCCGAAATGTGCCTGGCGGAATCGTGTGTATGAATCGCAAGCAGCGCGCCGCTGGACAGTTCGCGGGAGCAGCTTCGCGTTGGAAGTCATTGTCCAGATTGGCACGTGGCGCTTCTGGAAACGCTGGACTGTGGCGCAGATTCACGAGCGGTTGACCCAAGAACGTCACGGGCTCATCTCCGAACGAGAGGTGCTGTACTTGATTGAGGTGTTTCTCGTCTTGCTGCGTTGCACATATGATCTCCGTCTGGAAGAACATGCGGCGTACTTTCGTCGGCATGGACTCTTTGTGGCGATCGATGCCCTCAAGCCCGAAAAGGGTAACACGGCGTGGTACGTCGTGCGCGAGTTGAAGTTCGGATTGATCCTCCATCAGGCGGCTTTGCGCTCCACGGCGCATCCAACCTTGGCCACCCGGCTGCTCCAGCCCGTGAAAGATTTGGGCTATCGAGTCCGTGGCTTGGTGAGCGACGATGAGAAGGCGCTTCAGCTGGCTGCCGCGGGGGTTTTTCCGGGCGTGGCGCATCAAACGTGTCAGTTGCATTGTCTGTGCGATGCCGCCCGGCCCATTGCCACAGAGGATCAAGCCTTCAAAAAAGCCTTGAAACAAGCCATTCGCGGCCCGTTTTATGCCGTGGGCCGTGCGATTGACCAATTGGCCCTTGACGATCCGTGCCTACCGGTGTTGCGGACCTATGCCGATCTGATTCGAACGACCCTCACCGAAGGCAGCAAGCCGCCGTTCGCCTTGGGTGGATTGCGCGTGTTTGAAGATCTGACGCGCTGGGAAGCTTCCCTCCACCGCAGTCGTAAAAAGGGGGCCATCCGATTTGGGATCAACTCTTGGCCGTTGTCCAACGTCGCCGCCCTTTCACCGTTCAGTACCGCCGTCTCAAACGTCAACGCGAGTGGTTGGTCGAATTGGATCGCAGATTGGATCCCCCTGAGCAAGCCGGTCAGCCACGTCCCACGCGCCGTGAGATCAAGCGACAGGTCAAAGACTTTCTGGCGGAGTTGGAGCAACACGCCCAAACGTGCCCGGCAGATGCCGAGGGGGTGGCGCACAGCTGCGCAACGTTCCAGCAACGTTGGCCGCGACTCTTGGCCTGTTAGGCCTGGCCCGAACGGTGGCGAACCAACAACGACCTCGAAAGTTTCTTCGGCCGCTTGCGGACTCGCCAACGACAGATTCATGGGCGCAAGTCTGTGCATGAGTTCATTCTCCGCTATGGCGAGTGGGCGATCTATATCGACCCCACCGAATCGTTTGACCAAGTGTTACAACGCTTCCAACAATTCGACCAAGCCAAGTTCGATGAAGAGTCTGCGCGGTTTCGTGCAGCACAGCTCAAACTCCGCGTGCAGTACCGCTTTCGCCACAACCCCCGCCGGTGTCTCAAAGAACTGGAACAGCAGTGGGATGCGGCGATTCATCCCAAGTCGCGCAAATCCGCCTTGTAGGTGGAATTTTGGGCATGGCTCACAATCAGTTT
>PMCF01000183.1:360-20137 GCA_003154115.1 Anaerolineae bacterium | reverse complement strand
CCGCCGATTCGACGGTCGCCACGCCGACATGGGTTCGACGCGATATCAGTGGCACGACACCCATGAGACCGGTCTCGGCCTTCGCCGTCGATCGCTCGAATTATCGCACCGCGTATGTCGCGTTCAGTGGGTTCGATCCTGCTACGCCCGCCACGCCCGGTCATGTCTTCAAGACCACCGATGGCGGCCAAACCTGGACGAATATCACCAACAATCTGCCCGACATTCCGTTAAACTCGATCGATGTTGATCCGAGCGAACCCAACACGCTCTATGTCGGCTCGGACATTGGTCCATATATCTCGACCGATAACGGCGCGACTTGGAACCCGTTGGGCAGCGGCTTCCCGATCGTCACCGTCCATCAGATGGCGCTCAATGCGTTCACGCGCCAACTGGTTGCGGCGACGCATGGTCGCGGTGTGTGGGCGTTGACGGATAATGCAACGCAGTTGCCCGCGCTGCAGATCAGCAAGAGCACGCCTGGCACGCCGATCGGGCCGGGCACCCCGCTTCAATACAACGTGACTATCCAGAACTACGGCAACATCACTGCAACCAACGTCGTGATCACCGATCCAATTCCGGCGAATACTTCGTTCGTAGCGGCGGGTTCAGGTGGCGCATTGGTTGGCTCGAACGTGGTATGGACGGTGCCATCGGTGGCGATGCCGTCGGTTGTTCATACCGATCCCTCCACTTGGCCAACAAACACGCTGCCAGTTGGTCTGCAACCGGGCAGCACGACCGTCACCTTCACCGTGTTTATCACCAACGGCGGCGGGCTTACCAGCGGCAGCGTTATCACCAACGACGGCTATCTGGCTAAATCAGCGGAAGGGCCGGGCGCGGTCGGCAGTCCGTACTATATGACGCTCTCGCCGGCAAATGCCGTGCTGGTCACGCCGGACAGCCAACTGGACGGTACGCGCAACGGCCAATCCATCACGTACACGATCGATATCGAAAATCGGGGCTTTAATGCCGATGTCTATCAGCTCAGTAAAACGGGCAACGCCTGGCCGACTACGCTGTGGAACGCGGCTTTCACCGCGCAGATCACGCAGACCGCCAGCGTTGCACCTGGTGCGATAACGACGATCGGTGTAAAGGTCGATGTTCCAGCGGCCGCCCTCAACAACGCGACCGATGACGTTACGGTCACCGTCAAGTCGACCGGCAACGCGGCGGTTTCGGGCGTAGCTACAATCGAGACCATCGCTGTGACCAACCAGATCTTACTCGTGGCCGAGGATGGTCATGCGCCAGATGTTTCCTCGTATTACATGGCGGCGCTCACGGCAGCCGGTTTCAGCAATTACAACTTCTGGGACCTTACCACTGATCCCGTCCTGCCGTTGAACTACATGAAAGCCCACAAGGCCATCGTCTGGTTCACCGGCACGTCGTACCCCGCCCCGCTCGGGCCTTACGAGACTAACCTGACAGCGTTCCTAGGTAATGGGGGTCGACTGTTCATGTCGGGCCAGGACATCCTGGATCAGGCAGCTGGCACGACGGCGTTCGTGCACGATTACCTGCACGTCGCTTGGGATGGCTCTGAAACGCTGAACGACATTGGGACGTTCACCGTCACGGGTGTGTTGACGAATCCGGTCACCGGCGGTATCGGCAGCCTTCCGATTAGCTACGCGGCGCTTCCCGGCTTTTCCGACTACGCCGATGCGTTCCACTTGGTGTCGCCGGCGCAAGCGGCCTTCTATGGCATCTATGGAAAGCCAGCCGCGGCCGGGTTGCCCGATGGACTTTCGGTTGACCCCGGCACGTATAAGGTTGTGTTCCTCGGCTTCCCGTTGGAAGCGATGGGCACGGCGGGCGATCGTTCGAACCTGATAAGCTCGGCTCTGCTCTGGTTCGGTGTCCCGCAACCCGACTTGTGGGTGCAAAAGACTGGCCCGGCCACGGCTAAGGTGGGCGACATCGTTACCTATACGATCACCTATGGCAACAATAGCGCCAGCACGGCCGCTAATGCCTGGATCACGGACACGGTGCTGGCTGGCACTACCCCGATTACCCAATTCGTAATCTCGCTGGGGACTGTACCGGCCGCGCCCTTCTCGACGACCCTCGTGTACACGCTGCCAGTCTTGCCTGTCTACGCTGGGATCACTTTCACCAACCAGGCCAAGATCAACACCACTGATGTTGACGCCAACCCGGCCAACAACACGGCCCTGGCTCAAACATTCGTGGGGGCTCCGCCAGTTGCCGCCTTTACGCCCAGCGCGGCGACGGCGAAGATCGTCAACATGTCGGTCAGCTTCACCAACGCCTCGGTCGGCACCCCGCCGCTCACGTATCTGTGGAACTTCGGCGACGGTTCGGCGACCACGACCACCGTGAACACAACCCATGTTTATACTCACACGGGCGTGTTCACCGTGACGTTGACGGCCAGCAGTCCGTGGGGACCTAATAGCACGTACTCGGTTGCTATCACGATCAAGCCGTACACAAATTACCTCCCGCTCATCATCAGGCAGTAACCTGAATCTCTGATCGGGATACAAGCGAAGAGGGAAGGGAGCAATCCCTTCCCTCTTCATCAGTTAAGCACAGTATAGCTCAGGACTCGTAACAACAACTTCCCGGTTTGCTCGCGCTGGATGTACCATCCGGACGGAGCACAGCGGAAGTTATTCTTTGACAAGCACTTATCTAGAGCGAATTCCAGTTTAGTTTACGGCTTCTGGACTCGAGCCTNNCCTTTAGGCGGATTCCGGCTGAAGCCTCGAGTCCGGATCGTAAATCAACTTGGAAACTGCTCTAATGATCGGCTGGAGGTGCATCATGCGGCCATCAATGCAATCTGTCGTTGCCAGGCTCGTGTGGGTGATAGGGGTGTGTATCCTGTCAAGTCTGGTGTTGGCGACGATGAATGGGCTTGCTCGTGCCAGCGAGCCAGTCGATCCGCCTGTCATACCTTCCCACCACAAGACAGGGATTCCATCTTCACCCTCTTATCCCTATCCCCTCGGGTGCTCCGAGGGGACGCAGGCCAGCGGCGCGATCTACCGTATCTGCATGCCGCCCGGCTTTGTGACCTGGAATCGAGATTTGCTCATCTTTGCGCACGGATACATGCCCCCCAGCACAACCCTGCGCATTCCCGACGAGCAGCTAAAACTGCCGGATGGCACCTCTGTCCCTGATACCGTCAACCTGATGGGGTACGCCTTTGCGACGACCAGCTACAGCACGAATGGCTTGGCCGTGCCCGAAGGCATGGCGGATGTAGCAGACCTCGCAAGAATTTTCCGGCAGGATCATTCCACGCTTAACCATGTCTATCTGGTTGGCGCATCAGAAGGTGGATTGATCACGGCGTTATCCATTGAGCAGCAGCCGGATGTCTTTAGCGGCGGCCTGGCGACCTGTGGACCCATCGGTGACTTTTCCCAGCACGTTAATTACCTGGGCGACTTTCGTGTCGTCTTCGATTATTTTTTTCCTGGCCTAATCCCCGGCAGTCCGATCACCATTCCTCAATCGCTCATCGACACCTGGGATACCTCGTATTACTCGACGACGGTTCTTCCGGCGCTCATGAACCCGGCCAATGCCATCAGCCTCACCCAACTGTTGAGTGTGACTATGGACAATGCCGGTCTCGTCAATCCCACGACGGCCATTACGACGGTGGCAGGCCTGCTCGGCTACAACATCTTTGCCACGAACGACGGCAAAGCCAAGCTGGGCGGCCAACCCTTTGACAATTGGACGCGCGTCTACACAGGATCGCTTGATGACGCCGCCCTTAATACCGGGGTAGCTCGCTTCAGCGCCGATCCAATGGCGCTCCAGAAGATTCAATCTGATTATCAAACCAGTGGACAATTGCGTGTTCCTCTGGTCACCCTCCATACGACGCTCGATGCCATCGTTCCCTATTGGCACGAGTCTCTCTACCGCGACAAGGTTGTGGCGCGTGGCCGGATGCCCCGCTATGATGAATTTCCACCAGGTGCCCGCTATGGGCACTGCAACTTTACCAGCACTGAGGTGCAGAATGCCCTCGCGTTGCTAGTCAATCGGGTCGAGAATCCGCCTCTGATTGACATGAACTTATCAGAGGGTTACAGCCAGGCAACCCGTCCTGCCAACACCGTTATCTACACTCACGCGCTCACTAACACAGGCAGTCTTTCTGGGACGTTTACCATTGAGGCAACTTCATCCCATCAGTGGCCGGTCGCGTTCTTAGGGAGTAGTTATCCTACTGGGACTTTGTATCTGGATAGCGGCATGACTGCCACACTATCTATCAGCCTGAGCGTCCCAACTGGCACGGTTACCCAAGTCGATTTGATTGCTCTTACCGCCACTTCACAGATCAGCCCGAGTATCTGGATGGCCGTTAACGATATGGCCAGAGTGGGCGATCCCGCACAGGCCGGCTTTGTTGCCAGCGCGACAACGGTCAAGACCAATCAGGTCATCGCCTTCACCAATGCTTCGACTGGCACATTGCCACTGTCATACACCTGGAACTTTGGTGATGGCGTCACCAGCACGCTGACGAACCCGACACATGTGTTCACTGTGGCAGACAGTTACACAGTCACTTTAACGGCTACCAACAACTACGGCGTTGATGCCGCCGAGTTGGCGATCAAGATCATCCCGTATCAGGTCTTCCTGCCGATCGTGCAGCGCTAGTCTCACGCGCATCAGTAAAGTAGTGAAGAAGCCGCCTGGCCATCCGGGTGGCTTCTTCTTTTGTGTCATCAATGATGTGGTGCTATTGTTTGTCCGTTGGTCAAGCGACAATGCTTAGGCGCACTAGCGTTTTACCTCGCGGCCGCTTGCCGCTGATCGTGGGTATACCGCAAAACTGTTGGGCGGCTTCCGGGTTTCCGGCAGTGCTCCCCGCTGGATGTGCCATCCAGCGGGAGCACGTAAAACCGCAATTTGTTCCCGCGCTCAGTATAGCCATCCGGCGGGAGCAACTGAAAAGTCACCAACACTTTTGCGTTATACTCACTGATCGCGTATGCCTTGACGCTCGAATCCTTTCTGTTAGAATCAAAGCATGATCAAAGTGACGTATCGCGACAAGCACTGGGAAGTGCCCGGCCGACGCACCGTACGTGATGTCATCCTGGCCGTTGACCTCAATCCGGCGACGGTGCTGGCGGTCCGCCGCGGCAAGCTCGTGCTGGATTCGGAGCTGCTGGACGAAGAAGACGAAATCAAACTGATCGCCGTGATTTCGGGCGGTTGATCGCTCAATCTCTCCGTCTTTCTATCCCTCTGTCATCAGATGGAGTGAAGGAGGAACAGAGGGACGGAGAGAAAGGGAGTATGAGCTTGAAGTGTCGCAAGTGTCATCAGCCGGCGGTCGTCAATATGCGGCAGCATAAACTCGCTTTGTGTGAAGCGCATTACCTTGAATGGCTCCCCGCGCAGACGCAGCGCACCATCGAGAAGTACCACATGTTTACCCGTGAGGACAAGATCCTCGTGGCCGTCTCCGGCGGAAAAGACAGTTTGAGCGTGTGGGACATTTTGCTGCAGCTGGGCTATCACGCCGATGGCTTAACGCTGCAGCTGGGCATCGACGAAGGCATTCGCTACTCGGAGCAATCACACGCGTATATCGAAAAGTTCATCCGCGATTTCTATCCGCAGGCGGTGCTGCATACGGTGGATGTGAAAGCCGCCTACGGCGCGGCGCTGCCCGAAATTGCCGCGCGGGACGATCGGGCGGGCGAACGGCCGTGTGCGGTGTGTGGCTTGATCAAGCGGCACGAGATGAATCGCCTCGCCTATGAATTGGGCGATACCGTGCTGGTGACCGGCCACAATCTGGACGACGAAGCCTCGGTGTTGTGGGGCAACCTCTTTCACTGGCAGATCGAGGCGCTGGTGCGCCAGTCGCCGGTGCTGCCCGCCGATCGGCCCGGGCTGGCCCGCAAAGTCAAACCGCTGTGCCGGTTCTATGAGCGTGATATGGCCGCGTATGCCCTGCTGCGCGGCATCGAGTATGTTTATGATGAATGCCCGTTTTCAGTGAATGCCAGCACGCTGCGCAACAAGTTGACGCTCAACGAAATGGAACAGGAGCAACCCGGCACCAAAATGCAATTCTACGCCGGCTTCTTGACGGCGCGCGAGCGCGGTTTGTTTACCTTGCCTGAAGCAGAACAAGTGCCGCTAGCGCCCTGCGCCCGGTGCGGGCAGCCGACCTCGGCGCACGGCTTGTGCGCGTTTTGTAAATTGTGGGATCATCGGTAAGCGCAGCCTGGCCGTGGTAAAATGAAACAGCCACCCGCCCATCTGGGTGGTTTCTTGTTGTCCCCATATTTTAGAAAAGAAGGAGACGGAGAAGTTGAAGTCCTATCGCTGGTATTCTACGGTCGTCGCTGTGTTTGTTACCTGCCTGATCACAGCCAATATCATCGCTGTGAAACCTGTGCAGATCGCTGGCTTGGTGTTTCCGGCGGCGGTGGTTGTCTTCCCATTCGCTTATATCTTCGGCGATATCTTGACCGAGGTATACGGATATGCTCGGGCACGCCAGGCCATTTGGATTGGCTTTGCCTGTAACTTGATCGCAGTGGTGGCCATATACTTGGGCGGTTTGCTGCCTGCGGCGGGATTCTGGCCCAATCAAACGGCCTATGACACCATTCTCGGTTTTACACCGCGCCTGTTGGCTGCTTCATTCAGCGCCTATCTGGTGGGCGAGTTTCTAAACTCAACGGTGCTGGCCAAACTGAAAGTCGCGACGAATGGTCGCTATTTGTGGGTGCGGACCATCGGGAGTACGCTGGTCGGTGAGCTGGCCGATTCAGTCGTGTTTATCACGGCGGCATTCTTAGGCGTCTGGCCGGGCGATCAGATATTGACGGGTATCGTCACTCAATGGGGGATCAAGGTAGTTTACGAAGTCATCGCCACGCCGTTGACGTATGCGGTCGTCGGCTATCTCAAGCGCGCCGAGGGAGTGGACACCTACGATCGGGCCACAGACTTTACGCCGTTTAAGTTCGAAATACGATGAAAGGCAATCGATATGACTCAAGAGATCAGCCGTGAAGAACTATTGAGCGGCCTCACCTTGCTGGGGCAGAACGTGCGCCAGCCCGTGCGCCAATTGGAGACGTTCCCCAATCAGCATCCGGGCCGGCCTTACGTGGTCACACTGGTCTGCGATGAATTCACCTGCCTGTGTGCGGCCACCGGCCAGCCAGACTTTGCGACGATCACCATTCACTACATTCCCGATCAACGCATCGTCGAATCGAAATCGTTGAAACTGTATCTGTGGTCGTTTCGCGATGAAGGACATTTTCACGAGCATGTGACCAACTTGATTCTCGACGATCTGGTGAAGGCGCTCGATCCGATCAAGTGTGAAGTGATCGGCGACTTCAAGGTGCGGGGCGGCATCGCCATCAAGGTGGAAGCAAAGTACGAGCGCGCCAATCCGATCGGTCACGAGCACGATTAGCTAGAATCAAATTTTCGGCTATAATTCCACCTATCTCGGGCATTCCGCCGCTGGAGCACCACCATGGCAACTCGGTCTGGGAGCCTGGACGAACTGACTCCGCGTGAAATGGATGTGCTGCGGTTGCTGGCACACGGTCTGCCTAACCGCAAAATCGCCGTGCAGTTGTCCATCCACGAACGTACCGTGAAGTATCATGTCGGTGCGATTCTAGCCAAGTTGGAAGCGGCCAATCGCACCGAAGCGGTGATGCGGGCAATCGAGCGAGGCCTGATTACCTTAGAAGGATGAAGCGGACACGCGTTTCATCCTTTGGTTATTACAAGGTCAAGGAGTTCCATGACGACCCCCAGGGTCTTTGTGACACGTCTCATCCCGGAAAAGGGTCTGGACATGGCGCGGCAGGCCGCCGACATCGAAGTCTGGCAAGATCCACTGCCACCGCCTTACGAGACTCTCTTGCAAAAGGTGAAAGGGCTGGATGCGCTGTTGTGTTTGCTCACCGACCAGATCGATGCGAATTTGATGGATGCGATCGGGCCGCAGGTGAAAGTCATCAGCCAGATGGCCGTGGGGTTTGACAACATCGATATTCCGGCGGCGACGGCGCGCGGCATCCCGATTGGCAACACTCCCGGCGTGCTTACCGATACCACGGCGGATTTTGCCTGGGCGCTGTTGATGTCGGCGGCGCGGCATGTGGTAGACGGCGACAAGTTCACGCGTGCGGGCAACTGGAAAACGTGGGGCCCGATCGATTTTCTCGGCCCCGACGTCACCGGCGCGACGTTGGGTATTGTGGGCTTCGGGCGCATCGGGCAGGGGCTGGCCAAGCGCGCGCAGGGCTTCGACATGCGCCTCCTCTATTTCGATACGCAGCGCTATCCCGAGGCCGAGCAAAAGTACGGCGCGCAGTTTGTCGAGATGGACACCTTGCTGCGTGAATCTGACTTTGTCTCCTTACATACCGTCTTATCCAAAGAAACCTATCACCTGATGGACGACGCGCGCTTGAAGTTGATGAAGCCCAGCGGCATTTTGATCAACACGTCGCGCGGGCCCGTCGTCGATCCGGCGGCGCTGTATCGTGCGCTCTCCTCCGACACGATCGCGTATGCCGCCCTCGACGTGACGGATCCGGAGCCTATCAAAATGGATGATCCGCTGTTGACGTTGGACAACATCATCATCGCGCCGCACATTGCCAGCGCCAGTTTCCAGACGCGTGACAAAATGGCGATGATGGCGGCGGCGAATTTGATCGCGGGCTTGAACGGCGAACGACTGCCGAACTGCGTGAATCCGCAAGTGTACGACAAGTAACATCGTGTCTGACTGGAAAGATTGCCCTGTTCTCGTCACCGGCGCGACCGGCTTTATCGGCAGTCATCTCGCGGAACGGTTAGTTGTCGAAGGGGCGCGCGTCCGCGTGCTGGTGCGCGATCCGCAGAAATTGATTCCGTCGTTGATCGATCGGGGTGAAGTGGCACGGGGCGATTTGCTTCAACCCGCTTGTTTTGCCTCCGCCGTGCGCGAGTGTGAGATCGTCTTTCATGTGGCGGGCTGGTTGGGCGCTCCTCCTTCGAGGGAGGCGGCTTACACACTCAACGTCACGGCGACGCGGCAATTGGCCGAGGCCGCGCGTGCCGCCGGTGTGCGGCGTTTCATCGGCACCAGCAGTGTAGCGGTGTACGGACCCGTCACAACGGGTGTGGTCGATGAAACGTGGCCGCACTGGAATGTGTATGTGTATGCGGAGACTAAATCGCAGGGTGAGCCGGCCGCCTTCGCCACGATGACCGATCGGTTGGGGGTAAGCGTGATTCGCCCAGCGGAAGTGTATGGGCCGCGGGGCGGCGCGTGGACGACGCTGCCGATCAATCTCGCGAAGCGTGGACTGCCCATGTTGATTGGCGGTGGGCAGGGCTATAGCCATCCCGTATACGTTGAGAATTTGGTCGATGCTTATTTGTTGGCCGCCACGCGGGATGAAGCGCTGGGTGAAGCCTTCACGATTTGCGACACCGATATTCCCTGGCGTGAGTTCTACGGGCGTTATGCGGCGCTGGTGGGCAAGCCCGCGCGATCGGTTCCGACCTGGTTGGCGTGGGGTGGGGCGCTTGCCGCAGAAATGAAGGCGGCGCTTACGCGTCAACCGGCGAATCTCTCGCGTGCGCAGTTGGGCTTCGTGACCGGGCGCTGTGTCTACAGCACAGAGAAGGCTCATCGTCTTTTAGACTGGTCGCCGCGCTTCTCGCTTGATGACGGGATGCAGCGCACAGCGGAGTGGCTGCGTGAGATTGGAATGATCAATTAACAATTAAAAAATGAACAGTGAACAATAGGCCAGCGCGCGGCGGCGATGGAAGGCCGCTTTACTGGCATTGCACATTGCACATTGATCATTGAACATTGGAAATTGATCATTGAAAATTGGAAATTGATCATTGAACATTGAAACCGGGCAAATCATTCGCATTCAAATTCCTGTGCGCGCGCGCACGCTGTGGCTGAGTCCGGCGTGGGCCGTGGTGTGCGGCCTCATCACGTCGAGTACCTTCGTGTGGACGGGGCGCGATGTGTTGATCGCCGCGCTGGCGCTGGTGGTCGTCGATGGCACGTGGGCCACGGTCTGGTGGGGCCTCGTCGCTACCGACTGGCGCAGCCTGTTTGCGACGTGGGATACCTTCGACGTTACGCGCGTTGATGCGACGTGGGGTGCGGTGGGTTCGTCGGCGGCTCGATCGCAGCGCGGCTTAGCGCGGCTGCGCTTGTGGTGGCAGGCCATCGGCAAAGAGCACGCCGGTTCGCCATTGTTGAGTGCCTTGTTCTCGGTAGTGCTGGCCTTCTTGCTCAGCGCCGTGATCGGTGGCGCGGCCGTCGGGTTGACGTTGGCCGCGTTGGCGCTTACTCAAATCGGATTGTTGTTACGCGTGCATGGCCGCGCGGTGAATTGGCTGCACGGCTTCGTCGATGTGGGATTCGCGTGGCTGTTGGGGCACGTCGCGTTTGGTCAGTTGAATGTGCTGTCTGCGCTGACCGCCGTGATCTTCTCGTTCTCGTATGCGGCCATGCTCGATTTAGCGCACGATGCAGCACCTACGCGCCGCTGGCTGATCCCACCGTTCATCATGGTCCTGGTGTTAGTGTTGCTGCAACAACCCCTCGCGGCATTCGCGCTGCTCACCATGTTGATCGCGCAAGCGTCGCTCTCGACGGCGCTGCACGGTCTGGATTTTGCGCGCACGGCGCAAATCTGGCTGATGTTGTCCATGCTGATTGCCGCGCTGGGTATTCGCTAACAGCTTAGAGCGGTTTCTATTTTGGCTTACGCCACTCTGGAGTCGAGCCTTGCCCGTGTCCGCCGCAAGGCGGCGGGCCGCTAGGCGTAGGCGGGTTCCGGCTGAAGCCTCTAGTCCGGAGAGTAAATCCATTAGGAAATCAATCTAGATTCTCATGCCCCTCCTGTTGCTTCTGGTCATTGTTATTCTCAGCGCGCTCTTCCTGTATTGGCAGCTCGTCGTGGCCGAAGGTGCTTACTTCGGCAAAGGCGTTGTGGCGTGGTTGTACAATTTGGTCGCGCAGCGCTACAACCGCATCAAGCAATACGACGCCGAAGATGATGCGCGCTTCTTAGGTGCACCGCTGGCCTTGTCGCTGCAAGGGATTTCACAACCGATCGTGCTCGATGTGGCCACGGGGACATCGCGGCTGCCGTTGACGTTGTGCCGGCAGCCGTTGTTTCACGGCCAGATCATCGCGCTGGATAATGCCCGGCGCATGTTGCATGAAGCGACGCAGTATGTACAGACTTATCGTGATCGTGTGACGTGGGTGTGGCAGCCTGCCGTGCCGCTGCCGTTCGACGATCACACGTTCGATCTGGTGACTTGTCTGGAAGCGCTGGAATTCATGCCCAGCACTCCCGCCGCCTTAGGTGAATTCATCCGCGTGCTCAAACCGGGCGGACTGTTGCTCGTCACCAATCGCACGGGCAGTGGACGCCGCCTGATGCCGGGCAAGACTTATCGCCAGGAACAATTCGAAGCGCTGTTGCAGTCACTCCAGCAAACGGACATCACCACGCAAGTCTGGCAGGTCGATTACGATCTGGTGTGGTCGCTTAAGCCGGATACTCGAAAGACCTGTGAGGTCTTCGGAGACCTCACAGGTCTGGCCCCGATCGATCTGTTGCGCTGCCCGGCGTGTCGTGCCCAACTGGATGGAGCTGGCGACACCCTGACGTGTCGATCGTGTGGCCGCCGTTATCCGATCGGGCGTGATGGTGTGATCGAACTGTTAGCCGTTCGCCACTAGAGCAGTTTCCAAGTTAATTTACGGTACACCTGCTCTCGGTCCGCTGCGCGTGGTCACATCCGCCGTTGGGGCTGCTGGATGTGACCATCCAGCAGGAGCGAAGTCGTAAATGAAACTGGAATTCGCTCTAATGGCGGGCTGCGTTGACTCAATCTCTCTCCCCGACTATACTTCTTTCCATGCGCGGTTTGTGGCGAATCCTTAATCTCCTGATCATTGTGGCGTTGGTGCTGAGCACGGGTCTTGTGGCTGTGGCGCAAGAAGGCGGTGAAGAGGCTTTCATTGCCGGGCTGTTGCCTAAGCTCTCGCCTGAAGCCAAAGTCGGGCAGCTGTTCATCGTCGGGTTTAATGGCACCGAAGTCGCCGGCAACACCGACATCGCCAACCTGTTGCGCACTTATCAAGTGGGCGGGGTTGTGCTGTCGACGGATAATGGCAACATCAGCAGCGGCCCGGATACACCGGTGCAAGTGGCCGGTCTCACCACACGCCTGCAAAGTGCGGCACGCTCGGCGCGCACCTCGACGGCCGCGCCGTTTATTCCGCTGTTTATGGCGCTGCGTCAGGACGGCGATGGTGCACCCAACAGTGAAATCCTGGCGGGGCTAACCCCCGCGCCCAGTTATATGGCGCAAGGGGCGACGTGGAACGTGGCGAACGTCGAAGCGAATGGTACCGTCGTGGGGCAGGAACTTGCCGCGCTGGGTGTCAATCTGTTGCTAGGCCCGGCGCTCGATGTGCGGTCGGAACCGTCTACCACGATCTTCGATCCGGGCGTCAATGTCTTTGGCGGCGATCCTTATTGGGTGGGTGTGCTGGGCGCGGCTTATGCGCGCGGTTTGCAGGCCGGCTCGGAAGGGCAGCTGGCGGTCACGGCCAAAAACTTTCCGGGCCAGGGCAGTTTGAACGATGCTTCGTTTACGATTGATCGCTCGCTCGACGATCTCAAGAAGATCGATCTCCCGCCCTTTGTGCAGGTCATGCTGAGTCCGAACGGGAAGGGGCGCCCGCTGGCCGATGCCTTGTTGACGACCAACGTGCGCTATCGCGGCTTCAGCGGCAACATTCGTGAACGCACCGCGCCGATCAGTTTGGATGGCGCTGCTTTGCAAACGCTGCTTGAGTTGCCGGAGGTCAAAGCCTGGCGCGATAACGGCGGCTTGTTGCTCAGCGACGCGCCCGGGGCGGTGATGGTGCGCGACTACTACTCGACCACGTCGAGTGGCTCGATCTCCGTTACTCAAGCGGCGCTGGAGGCCTTTCAGGCGGGCAACGATGTGTTGATTCTGGATGGTTTGCAGTCCGGCACAGGTGATGAGGTCCAGGCCATTCATGACGTCATCAGCGCTTTTCGCCAGAAGTACTCCACCGATCCGGCGTTTCAGCAGCGTGTGGATAGCGCGGTGCAGCGGATTCTGCGCTTGAAGTATCGCTTGTATCCCAATTATGACTTTGCGCAAGTGGCCGTGCCTTTGGATCAAGTGCGGGCCAAGGTCAACACGAGCATCGGCGTAGCGCGCGAGGTGGCGCAGAATGCTTTAACCTTGATCTGGCCGGCTCCCGGAAAACTGACGCCGGTGCGACCGGAGCCACGCGACACCCTGTTGATCATCGCCGATACGCGCACCGTGCAAGAGTGCCGCACGTGTTCGCCGCAAGTGACTTTGGATGTCAATGATCTGTCGCGCTCAATAAGTCAGCTATACGGTCTGCCCGCGCAGAACATCACGACGACGACCTATAGCGAGTTGAAAGCGTATTTACAGAGTAAAGAAGACGCGCCCGATCTGGCTCCGACTTTCAACAGTGTGCAATGGATCGTCATTGCGCAGCAAGCGCTTAGCCCGGCGTACCACGAATCAGATGCGGTGCAGCTCCTGCTCGATCAACGTGCTGATCTGCTGGCGGGCAAGCGCGTGATCGGTTTTCTGTTCGGGCCGCCCTATGGGTTCACGGCGCAGCAAATCGCGCGCTTCACGGCCTTGTATGCTTTGTATGGCAAGCAAGCGCCCAACATCGAAGTTGCGGTGCGAGCTTTGGCGGGTGAACGTCCGCCCTCCGGACGATCGCCCGTGAATCTGACCATGCTGGGTTATGATCTCACCACACAAACTGAACCCGATCCTAATCAGATCATTTTGTTGGCGGTGGGTGATGAGGCGACGCCCGGTCAGCCCACCCCCCTGCCGGTGACGCTGCGAGCGGGCGATACGGCGCGGCTGCGCACCGGCCTGATTTTGGATCGCAACGGCAATCCTGTGCCCGATGGTACGCCGGTGCGATTCTATTTTCAATACGATGGCGAGGCCGCGCCAAAGATTCAAGAGGCCAAGACGAGTAACGGAGTGGCACACACTGAATTTGTGCTGAGCAAAGTTGGTCGGTTGCTGATTCATGCGACGAGCGAGCCGGCGTTGGACTCGATCGGATTGCAGATCACGATCAGCGAAAGCGGCGCGATCGTGGCGACGGTTGCGCCAACGCCGACTCCTACTCCGACGCTCATTCCAACTCTTACGCCGACCCCTAGTCCAACGCCTACTGTAACGCCGACTCCGGTGCCGCCTGCTTGGGAGACCTTCCTGACGCGCAAGTCACAAAATGCGCCGTGGGGTGAATTGTTTCTCGCCTTGGTGGGCATCGCGCTACTGGGCAGCGGCGGCTATTGGGTGATACGTCAACGCCAGAATGATCTAGCGAACGCGCTGCGCACAGCCTTGTGGACGGTGATCGGTGGATTACTAGGCTATGTGTATTTTAGCTTAGGATTACCCGGCAGTGAGGTGATGCGCGCGGCCTTCAGTGGTTGGGCGCCAGTGCTGGTGGCCTTGCTAGGCGGCGCCATTCCGTTGCTGTATCAGCTGCGGCGCTGATGGACGCAACGCGGTCCCCATCCGCCTGGCATGGTGGGACCTGCGCCTCTCACCGGATGTTGATCGTTGGAGTTGGCGTGGGTGTGGCAGTGGTCGCCGCGGCGGGTGATTCAATGGGCGCGCCGGCGACAGTGACGAAGATGGCGAGTGCGATTAACCCGGCGACAACAGCCATCAAGCCGCGATTGTGTTGCAGCGCTTGCGGCCAATCGTGAATGGCCGAGGGGGAGGGTGGCGTTACGATCGGGCGGTTGATCACCGGAGTCGGTACCACACCGGTCGGGAACATCAGCGCGCGGAATTCTTCGACCGTGGCCGGACGTTGATCGGGATGCATCGCAATCGCGGCGAGGATCGCGCGTTCCGTGACCGTTGAAATCGCCGGGTTCACACTGCGCGGCGTTTGCAGCGCGCTGGGATTGAGGAAGCGGCGTTTGGCGTCGAGCGGTGGTTGATTGGTGAGCAGGTTGTAGACCGTCGCGCCGAGCGAATAAATGTCGCTGCGAATTTCGGTGCCGCCGGTGTCGCCACCGTATTGTTCCAACGGCGTGAAGGCCACCGTGCCGCGGCCCTGCACCACTGTCAGCGTGCGATTCGAATCGTCATCGGCCATGACTTTGACCAGGCCAAAATCGACGAGCTTGATGCGGCCATCGGGCGTGAGCTTGATGTTGGAGGGCTTGATGTCACGATGAAGAATCGCCGGGTCCTGGCTGTGCAGATACGTTAGCGCATCGCATAGCTGTGCCGTCCAATTCAACACGTCGGCTTCTTCCAGGAATTTCCCGGCCCGGCGCGCCTCATTCATGATGTCTTTGAGGTCGCGTCCCGGCACGTAATCCATGACCAGATAATCCAGGTCGGCTTCGGAAAAGTAATCGGAGACTTTGGGCAGGGTAGGATGATCGAGACGGGCGAGGACACTGGCTTCGCGGTAAAATTGTTCTTGCGCCTGGCGGCGGGCTTCCAGCGTCATCTCGGGATCAAGCCGGACTTCTTTGAGCGCACAGATGCGGCCAGCCAGCACGACGTCTTGCGCTTCATAAACCGCGCCCATGCCGCCTTGCCCGATCGCTTGCACGATCTTATAGCGTGATCGTAGAACGGTGCCGGTTTTTAGCATCGTGCTCTTCTTCTCCTGGTTCGACAGCTTAACTGACAACCAATGGGTTGTCAAGCATGTGTGGAGGATTTTATGCAAGAGAGTGCCGTTCCGATTTTAGTGGTGCAAGAAGGCCAGTTGGCAGGCAAGCGCTGGTCGTTGAACAAGCGCGAATTTGTCGTGGGGCGGGGCGAGGATTGTGAGGTGGTGCTGCCCGATCGGCAGGTGAGCCGCCGGCATTTTCGCATCGTGCGTGACGAGAATGGTTATAGTGTCGAGGACCTGGGCAGCAAGAATGGCACGTATGTGAATGGTGCGGCGGTGCGCGGCAGTGTGCAGCTACAAGACGGCGATGAGATTCAAGTGGCGCTCAGCGTGCGCCTGTTGTTCGTGGGCGCCGAGGCGACGCTGCCGTTGACGCAAGAGATGCTGCGGGTGGCACAGCCCGGCCTGCGTTTGAACAAGAGCCAACGCCAAGTGTGGGTAAACGGCGCCGCGCTCGAGCCGCCGTTGTCCTTGTCGCAATATCGCTTATTGGAAATTCTGTGGGAGCAGAAAGGCAAGATCGTTACGCGCGAGGAAGTCATCGCCGCGGTGTGGCCGGAGTCCGATGAAGCGGGCATCACCGAACAGGCGATTGACGCGTTGGTGCGCCGCTTGCGCGATCGATTGGCGGAGGTCGATCGGGATCACGAGTATTTGGTGACCGTGCGCGGGCATGGGTTTAGATTGGACAATCGACCGTAACCCGAAGCAAGCGACACATCTTGCGGTTCATCTTGTATCTCCGACAAGAGATGTATGGGAGACGAGCGCCGGCCTCTTTGCCAGGCAAGACTTGCCGAAATGTGCTTGTGCGAAATCGTCGTAATAGCAAAGGGCACGAGGTGAAACTCGTGCCCTTTGAGTTCTTCAGCCCTATCGTCGTTACGTATTACTTGTTCCGTTTGAAGTACATGTCGGCCACCACAGCCAACACCAGCACCGCGCCCTTGATTACATAGGTGGCAGCCGCCGGGGCATTCAGCATTTGCAAACCGGTCGTCAGGCTGGCCATGATCAAACCACCGATCATCGCGCCAGGAATGGTGCCGACACCACCCAGGGTAGAGGTACCACCTAAGATCGCGCTGGCGATCACGTCCAATTCGTAGCCGGCTCCCGCGGCAATGGTTCCATACCCCACGTAAGAGGCCAGCACGACGCCCGCCACGCCCGACAAGAAACCCATCAGCACGAAAATGAGGAAGATCTCCCGGCGGATGTTAATACCCGACAGGCGGGCCGCCTCACGATTGCCGCCGATGGCGTAGGCATAGCGGCCAAAACGCGTGTTGTTGGAAACATAGGTCATGACACCAGCCACAAAGGCAAGTAACAAAACCGGATACGGAATGCCCGGAGCAACTTTGTAGGAGTTCACCACGGCCACATACACCACGATCAGCAGCGAATACAACCCCGTCTTCAGCGCGTCCGACAACAAAGAAGGCAGTGGGAAGCCATACTTCTGCTTGTTGCGGCGACCTCGGAACATCAAGAATATCATGGAACCGATGATGACGGCGGCGAGTATCCAGCCCAGTAGATCGGGTAAATAGCCTTGCCCGATTTGAGAGAAGACCGGTTGATTGGCCGGGATCGTCTTGCCTTCGGTTTGCAGCAGGACCAAGCCCTGCAGGATGAAGTAACTGCCCAGGGTTACGATGAAGGCCGTCACACGCAGGTAGGCGACGATGTAACCCTGCATCACACCCCACGCGGCGCCGACAGCCAAACCAATGGCCACCGACAAGAGTGCGGCCACCGCGGGCTGATCGGGGAATATCGTGTTCCAGCGGTTGGCCTGGAAATAGGCCACAACCACGGATACGAATCCGGCCAGACGGCCCACCGACAGATCGATGCCGCCGGTGACGATGATCAACACCATGCCGGCCGCCATGAGTGAAGTGATGGACATTTGCCGGAACAGGTTGGAGATGTTTTGCGGCGAGACATAGCTGCCTTGGGTGGCAATCGTAAAGACTGCCCAGATCAAAATCAGCGCGATGATGAGCGTATAGGTCTGAATGTTTTTACGAAACGTCTGGACAATGTTGTTCATACTTATCACCTTTGATTGGTCGTTGTCTACTGGTGCGGGGTCAGGCGATGCCGGGCATCAAGCGATGCCGGTCGCCAGCGCCATGATTTTTTCCTGGGTTGCTTCAGCGATGTTCAGCGTCCCATTTGAATAGCCCTGACACATCACCATCACCCGATCGCTCATGCCCAGCACCTCTTCCAGCTCGCTCGAGATCATGATGATGGCAATCCCTTGTTCGGCCAGTTCGTTCATGAGTTTGTAGATTTCGTATTTAGCGCCCACGTCCACGCCACGTGTGGGATCGTCCATGATGAGGATCTTGGGACCTGACAAGAGCCACTTGGCAATGACCACTTTTTGCTGGTTGCCCCCCGACAAGGTTTCAACCGGAACGTGGAGGCTGGGAGTTTTGATCGCCAATTCCTTGGCAATCCGCAGACTCTCAACCACCTCGGCATTTTGATCGATCCGCAGGAAGCCGGCAAACCGATCGAGATTGGGCAGCGAGATGTTCTTCAAGACCGATTGCATCAACACCAGGCCGTGGCGTTTGCGATCTTCCGGCACCAGGCTGATGCCGTTTTCCATCGCGCTGTGGCTGTTGGCAATCTTGATTTCACGCCCGCCCAGGACGAGCGCACCCTGCGTAATCTTGGCGAACTCGCCAAAGATCGTCATCACCAATTCGGTGCGGCCGGAACCCATCAGGCCGGCAATGCCCAGAATTTCGCCCTCGCGCAAATCAAACGAGACGCCTTTCAATATTTCACGATCAGCTTTGTCGGCATGCAGGTCTTTCACTTCAAAGATCACCTTACCCGGGTGACGGTTACCTTTGGGGAAGCGCTCTTTCATCTCGCGTCCCACCATGTAGCTCACCAGTTTCTCGGAGGTCAGATCTTTAGTCGGCTGAGTGGTCACCACCTTCCCGTCACGCAGGACTGTAACCGTATCCGTAATCCGAAAAAACTCCTCCATCTTGTGGGAAATGTAGATACAGGTTACGCCGAGTTCCTTCAACGTGTGCAAGATCTCCACGAGTTGATCAATCTCGGCCTCAGCCAGGGCGCTGGTCGGCTCGTCCAGGATGAGCACCTTCGCATCCTCGGACAGCGCTTTGGCAAGTTCGGTCATTTGCATCTTGCCCACGCCCAGATTCTGGATCACATCGTGGGGCCGAACATCCAAGTGGTATTTCGACAAAATGCTCTGGGTCTCAGCATAAAGCTTATCCCACATGATCGCGCCGCGTTCGGTCGGTTCTCGGCCCAGAAAGATGTTCTCGCCAACGGTCATAGCGGGTACCAGCGTCAGCTCCTGGTACACAATGGCGATGCCTTCTTCGGCCGCCTGGTGGATCGCGCTGGTTTCTAGTTTGAGTTCTTGGCCGTTGTAAATGACCTTGCCCTCATACGTTCCATGCGGGTAGACACCTGATAGGATTTTCATCAGGGTCGACTTGCCGGCTCCATTCTCACCGCACATACCGTGGATCTCACCACGGCGAACCTGGAAGCTCACATCGCTCAAAGCCGTAACGCCAGGGAAGGTCTTGGTCACGTTTTGGAAGTCTAGGATGATATCGTCACTCATAGCGCAGTCCATTCGTTAGGGGAGTTGTCTTCCGCGCTCAGCCTGTTACTACACTGAGCGCGGAAGACAAAGTTGCATTAGATTACCACAAAGCGCCTACGGAGGCAAAACCGACCTTACGGCTTGGGCGGCTTCTGCGCATCCGGGATGTCACGATAGACATCGTCATACGCTTGGAAACCACTCTGCACCACCAAGGCGTAGACATTGTCCTTGGTTACTTGCTGTACCGGCAGGAACTGCGCATTCACGTTGCCCGTCATCTTGGGATCGTTGGTCAGTTCGGCCATCGTATACGACTTGAGCTCGGGGATCGTCGCACC
>PMCF01000183.1:0-277 GCA_003154115.1 Anaerolineae bacterium | reverse complement strand
ATCTTCAGCGCGTTGGCCGCATCCCAGTTGTCCACCCACTGGTCGGCCACGATCTTGATGATGCCCTTGTCCACATACGGCTGAACGATGTCCATCTGGCCCTTGCGGAACAGGATCGCATTGTTGTCCGTCGGACTGCCGCCCAACATCACCGTCTTCAGCGGATTGTCCTTGGTCCAGGTGCCACCATCAATATTCACCGCCTTCAACACACCCAACGCTTGCTGCCGACCCACTTCTTCGTTGTTGAACGACAGGTAGGCCGCAATGTTGGTCG
>PMCF01000220.1 GCA_003154115.1 Anaerolineae bacterium | reverse complement strand
CCACAGAATCCGTTAGAGTCAGAAAAGGCTATCCTATCCTGCGCTCGCTTCAACAGCTGATCATGCAATAGCGTTGAAAGGTTATGATTCTCGTGATGGAACCTCATATGTTCAAGGTCAATCACAAATCATCTATGGTTGTCCTGCTGAACCCGATCAAGCAAACGCGGACTGTCACATAGCAACGTCGGAGGACATTGCCCAAGGAGAGATTTGCCAGGGCTTCGCAAAGCCGTTCGGCGACCCGCCCGGTAAAGTCATTTCCAAACTGATCGTGTTTGACTGCCGATACAACAACTACTTTATAGTCCAAACGAACTATGTCATTCTAGACGATGGCAGTCTGTTGAAGTGGACTTACAACAACTTCGGAGAAGGGTTTCAGAACTGTTTCATCATCCCTGCTACCATCTTCGGAATGGTATTGGGGCTAGTCAGTGGCGCGATGGTTGCAGCAGCTAGAAACCAGCCGCGTTCATCCGCGTGAATCTGCGTCCCCTTATTCATGCTACAATACGCTCGACTTCTCCCATTGGAGGCCGTATGCACCGCCGACTGATCGTGTTGATTGCGGTACTCATCCTTGTCCTCAGCGCCCTGCTCCCGCCGCTGGCTTTGGCGGAAGAACAGCGCGGCGTCGATGTCGTGATCATCCTCGACACGTCCGGCCCCATGCTGGACGGCTTCGACAAGTTCTGTGTGTCGTTCCCCAAAGACGTGGCCGCTCTGCAACAACGCGGCTTCGATCTGCAAGTAACGATTTTGGGTATCACCAAGCCGTATGCCTGCGCGGCCAACACCGTCCGATCGATCCCCGGCTCGACCGTGGCGAGTGATAACGATTGGGGCGCAGCCATCGCCGATGTGGCTGCCAGTCAACCGTGGCGAACGGATTCGCTGCGTCTGATCGTGCCGTTGTCCAATCGCGGCCCGGCGCTGGGCGATCCGGTCGATGATCCGGGCGCTGATCGAGATGCGATCGAGAAGGCCATTCGGGCCGCGCAGGCCAATCGGGCCGCGGTACTGCCGGTGCTCGGCGCATCCGATCGAACCACGCAGCCCGACGATCGATCGAAACTGGAGAAGCTCGCGCAAGACCTCGCACAAGCCACCGGCGGACGAGTGGCGTTGCTGACTTCCAACAGCGTCGATCCAACACAGGATATTTTCGGCGTGATCGGCCAGGTGGCGCAGGTCAACACCGACACCTTGATGCTGTCCATCCCCGGCTCGATCTACACGCTGACCTGCCGCCGCGATGTGACCCGGTGCTTATCGTCTGATGCGGGCGTGTTGATCACCAACCTGATCATGACACTGCTCATCGTGACGGTGGCGGGGTTATCCACCGCGCTGTTCAGCGCCAGCCTCGCGCGCGCACAAGCTTCCAACGTGAAGATCGACGATCGGGTGAAGAACGCGCTCGACGCGGGTAAACAAAAAGTGCGGCACGGCTATCGCTCGATCTTCGCGCCCGGCAGTTGGACGATCGGCACGCCGTTGATTCGCTGGGTGCTGGCCACCGCCCTCATCATCGTGTTCATCGGCCTCGCCGCCCTGTTGAACGCCTTCGTCGATCCGCAGTTCAACACGACGACAGGACGCGGCATCGCCGTGTTCCTGACGCTGTTTGTAGCGATTGGTCTAGTGGCGTGGCTTACAGCGTGGAGTGAGGTGGGCGCGGCGCGACAGGCCAAGTTGAATGCGGCGCTGCGCGTGCGGCCCTTGACGTTGTTGATTACGATTGTCGCCGTGTTCGTCTCGCGCGCGCTCAACTTCCTGCCCGGCTTCCTCGTGGCGTTGTTCTTAAGCTACGCCATCTTCAATGTCACCGAAGACACCCGCCAAGCCGAACAGCGCGGCTCGCTGCGCAGCCTGCTGCTGCTGATGATCGTCATCGTTGCGACCTATCTATTAGCCGTACCGGTCGATCTGCTGCTGGGCAATCTGCTGACGCAAACGAGCAGTGCTGCCGCGCAAACCGGCGCGACGGCCTTGGGGCTGCTCGAATCGTTGCTCCTCACCATCTACATCGTCGCGTTGGAGTACGCCTTCTTCGCACTCTTGCCCTCGCGCCTTACCGCTGGTACGCACGTGTTCGGTTTCAAGCGCATCCTGTGGGGGATGGGCTTCGGCCTGATCACCTTTGCGCTGTTGGCAACGGCGGTCAATCCCACGCTCAGTGGGGTGGAAGTCTTCCGTCTGCCCGCGGTCGTCGTCGGCGGTGGCATCTTGCTGGTCGCCAGTGCCGTGGCGCTGGCGACGTGGCTGCGCGTCAACGATCGGCAGTGGCAAAACGACAAGCCGCAGGACAGCCGTTTGATGCTCAACGCGCTGGTGCTGTTGGTCATGTGGATGTTCGTCTGTGGGTGTGCGGCGATTTACCTCGTGACGCGCATTGGAAAGTAAAACGTGGTGCGTGATGCGTCAGTGCGCGTCAGTTTTTACGTTTTACGCCGCGCGAATCACGCCCAGGGTGTTGAACCATAGCGACCGCATCTCAACCTGCGCGAATCCAGCCTCTTTCACCAGCGCCATGACGCCCTGTTTCTCGATCTGCCCTTTGAAATCGACGAGGAGTAAACGCCCGCCGGGTTTGATCACGCGTCGGACTTCGGCCAGCGCTTTTGGCTTGAGATCATCCGGCAGATGATGCATCATCAGGCTGCTCAATACCACGTCGAAAGACTCGGCGGGAAACGGCAGTTGTTCGATGACACTCACGCGAAAGTCCACCTCAGCTTTTGCGCGAGCCGCTTTGCCACGTGCGACATCGATCATTTCTGTGGCCGCATCAATGCCGTAGACTTGCCCCGTGGAGCCAGCACGTTCTTTCGCTAACAAAGTGAGATCGCCCGTGCCGCAGCCTACGTCCAAAATGCGCTCGCCCGGCTTGATCTGTGCGGCGTCGATGCTCTTGCGCCGCAAGCGGCGCGCTTGCCCGAAGGCCATGAACTGCACGATGAAATCGTAGCGTTTGGCCCAGTGAATGAGCGTGCCGGTCGTTTGCGGCGCGGTGTCAGCGTGAACGTGATCGTCATTACCATGTAAGTGTCTTAGCAAACTGTGCATCGTTTTTGTCTCCTGTCAGGTGATTGTATAATGGTCGGGTGTTCAACACTCTCAGTTTACGAATTTCACCCGGCCGCGTCAATCATCAAGCCTGCCAGATCGTCTCATAATGGACAAAACACCGCATCTGTCCGAAAACGTCTCACCCGATCGCCGCACACAGCGTACCCGCCAGGCCGTGTCGCACGCGCTCATCGCGTTGATTCAGGAAAAGCGCTACGACGCCATCACGGTGCAGGACATTTGCGATCGGGCTAACGTGGGCCGTTCGACATTCTACGCGCACTATCAGGACAAAGACGATCTGCTCACCAGCAATTTTCAACAAGTGATGGAAAGTCTGGGGCAGCCACTCGCTTACCGGGACGGGCAACTGGTCTTCCCCATCGCGCCGTTGTTTGAGCATGTGCAAGGACATCATCATCTTTACAAGGCCCTGCTCTGGGGCGGCAGTATGGACGTGTTGATGCGCGCCGGGCAGAAACAGTGGAGCAGGCAGATCGAGCAATACGTAGCGGCGCTGCTGAAGGATGGACGCCAGCCGGCAGTGCCGATCCCGATGGTGGCCGTTTACATCGCCGGGGCGTTGCAAACGCTGCTGCTGTGGTGGTTGGAGCACAAAATGCCCCACTCGCCGGAACGCATGGATGAGATGTTTCAGCAATTGGTCATGCCGGGCGTGAAGGCGATTTTGTCCACATGAGCACGCGTCTTAACGCCCGCTCTTCAACCCGCGTCCTCGCGGTCGAAACCGTCCGCGGGGACGCGGACTTTGAGCATCATCCAAAAATCCATAAGGACAACTCATGCTTTCCGTTCTCAGCATCGCGCCCTTTATCATTGCGGCAATTCTCGCCTTGATTATCAATGCGGTGGTTCCCGCACTAGGCTTGGGCTGGTCATGGATCAGCGGCGTCAGTCTGGCGTCATTCGGCACGTACGGTTACGACAAATCGATCGCCGGACGTGGTGTTACGCGTGTGCCTGAAGTGGTACTGCATCTGCTCACCGCACTCGGCGGCTCGATCGGTTCGTTTGCCGGCATGCAGATCTTCCGCCACAAGACGCAGAAGAAATCGTTCCAACTGGTCTTCTGGGCCATCGTCATCATTCAGATCGTCGTCATCATTCTGCTCTTGACGCGCCGCTGAGATGAAATCGCCTCACGACTTCCTGAACCGCATCGTCAGCGTGAAGATCGATCGACCGTTGGGGTCGCGTCATCCTCAGTACGGATTTGTCTATCCGGTGAACTACGGCTACGTACCGAACACACCCGCACCCGACGGTGACAATCTGGATGCTTACGTGCTGGGCGTCTTCGATCCAATCGAGACGTTCACCGGCCGCTGCATCGCCATCGTGCATCGCCTAAACGACGACGATGACAAACTGATCATCGTGCCGGAGGGCAGGCAGTATAGCGACGAACAGATTCAGGCGCTGGTAGAATTTCAGGAACGATTTTTCAAGTCGATCGCTGTGAGGAAAACATGACCCTCAAACTGGCCGCAATTCAAATGGATGTCACGCCCGCCCCCACGCCCGATCGGCTGGCGCGCGCCCAACGGCTGATCGAACAGGCCGCGCAGGCTGGCGCACAACTCATCGTATTGCCGGAAGTGTTCAACACCGGTTATCGCTACACCGACGAAAATTATCAACGCGCTGAATCCGCCGACGGGCCGACCATCACGTGGATGAAAAGCCTGACCGCACGGCTGAACATCCATCTGGCCGGAACGTTGTTTTTGCGCGACGGTATGGAAATTTACAACGCGCTGTTGCTCATCGCGCCCAACGGCCGAGCGTGGCGCTACGACAAAAATTATCCGTGGGGCTGGGAACGCGCCTATTACCGAGAAGGCCGCGGCATCTCCATCGCGCACACGGAGTTAGGCGACATCGGCTTGATGATCTGCTGGGACTGCGCGCACCCGCAGTTGTGGCAGCAGTACGCCGGGCGGATCGATCTATTGCTCATCAGCAGCTGCCCACCCGATGTGTCCAACCCCACCTTCGAATTTCCCAACGGCGATCGCGTCACCTTCGATCAGTTGGGACCGGCATTTCGTCACATTAAAGATGGAGCCGGCAATGTCTTTGGCGCAAAACTCAACCAGCGCGTCGCGTGGCTGCGCGTGCCAACCATCAACACAGTTGGCACAGGCAATGTCGCCAGCGCAATTCCCGACGGTCTGGGCAATTTGTTGCTGATGCTGCCCTTCGCACCGCAGCTCATCAAGTATCTGCCGCAGGCCCGGCAGCTGCGCCTCTCCTGCGGCATGACGCCCGGTTGCAAGATCGTCAACGCGACAGGCGAAGTGTTGAGCGAATGCGCGCCGACGGCAGGTGAAAGTTTTGCGCTGGCCGAAGTGATACTCGCCGCCGAGCACCCTCAACCGATCGGGCCGCAACCTCCGCGCCCGGTGCCGTGGCTGACGTACTTTACCTCTGATATGGCGATTCCGTGGCTGATGCGCCGCCTGTATCGGCGTGATGTAAGGTCGCAGATTGCCGACAAATAACCGTGACATGGGTTTTTCACTTCTACGTGAACTTGACGTACAATAGAACCATGGAAACCCACATCGAGAAGGTCGTCACCAAAGTCAATATCCATCAGCAGACCAACGACTTCGCCTACTGGCAGACGCAATCGTATCAGGCCCGTCTGGCCGCGTTGGAAGAAATCCGGCAGGAGTATCATCGCTGGAGGTATGGTGCTGAACCAAGACTTCAGAGAGTTTATCGAATCGTTCGCACGAAGGATCTTTCATGAGCACTTTAGTTGAAGGTTGGCGCGCTAGCAAACTGGACAAACCACCTTATCTATTCGATCAAGACAGAGCATCCTTCGCTCATTTGTTATCAACGAAATCTCACGCTTTTACGTCCCTAAAGGAGTATACGCACGGTAGCGCTTTCGGCGACAAGCAAGACAAGAAGTTCCATTTGGGCTTACTACCTCAACCCTATCAAGGACATCTCAGCACCGCGTCCGTGTTTATTTTGATGCTGAATCCTGGGGTATCGCCCGTTGACTACTACGCGGAAGAGCGTGACCCTCAATTCAGGCAAGCGCTGCTGAAAACAATCTACCAAGAAAATAAAGCAAGCAAGTATCCATTTCTCTTTCTCGATCCTCAATTTGCCTGGCACCGTGGGTTTAATTACTTTCACCAGCGATTCCGACTGTTCATCGAAGAAATTCAAGTGCGCAAGCAGATTTCATATCTTCAGGCACTGGAATATGTGGCAAAACGTATAGCGTGCATTCAAATCATCCCTTATCATTCGAAGGACTTTGGAAACGGCAGGCTAATCGGGAATTTACCATCCTCGAAAGAGGCAATCGATTTTGCGAGAAACGAATTAGCTGAGAGAGCAAAAAACGACGAGATAACAATCGTCGTCACCCGCCGCATCCAACACTGGGGATTACGTGAAGGACGCAATGTGATTCTGTACACCGGGAATGAAACTCGCGGTGCGTATTTCACACCGCGCAGCCGTAAGAAGATCCTCGAACGGTTGCTGAACAGCTGACATTGCACACAAACCTCAACACAAAGCCCCTCGAATGTTCCACACACCCGAGGGGCCTTTTCTTACGCACCACGCATCACGTTTCACGTATCATCTAATCATCATCGGCAACAGCACCTGATTCCCCGCTTCCTCTCCCACCAGCGAGAATAGCGTGAAGTGGTTGATCTGCATGGTGATGGTGTGCCGATCTTCATCCACCACATAGCTGTCGGGCCGCGTCCAACTGTTTGTCGTGGTCGAGAAGTAGGCGGGCTTGAGTCGATTGATGTTGAGGCCGCGCAGCATAACTTCCACCGGGTTGTACTTGAACGTGATCACCACATCCTGGTTGAAGTTATCCGTGAGCGATTCACCGCTTTCGGTGTACGCCTCGAACGCATAGCCTAAGCCGAGCACATTTCCGTTGCGCATGTACGGCACACTGGCCAGCGGCGTGATGTGCAAGATCACGCGCTCGGTGGTAGGCAGCGCACCCGCCGGGATGAAGATGCGCGTGCCGTCGTCAAGTTCGATCGAGCGATCCTCCGCCGGATCGATCAGCACGGATACGGGCGCAGGTTTGAGATACGGTCCGTTCAACATTAGATTCTTCACCACCAGCGAACCGGGTACGGGTACCTGCGCGCGAGCGATCCAATACCGGTTGGGAGTTTCGTATACTGCCACCAGATTCCACGGATTACCCTGGAGCACAGGCAGGAGATAGGTTCCGCTCACGTCGCCGCTTACCCGGACACTCGTCGTGTTGAAAGCGTCATCACTGGTCCAGCCGTAGAGCCTGACGACGCCCGTGAAGGGATCGCCACTGGACAGCGAGACAGCGCCCATGATCAAGGCATTAGGCGATCGATATTGCAGGAAGACACTGGTTGATCCATTGTGCGGCACGAAGACGCCGCGCGCTACCGGATTGATCAACCCCCGATCGGGAAGCCGGGCCGATCGGACGTTCCACAACCCCGATGGCAGCTTCAGCGCAAACGAGCCATCATCACCCACCGGCGCGCGCAGGGTCACGTCGTTAATTTCCGGCGAGATGCCTTCCGCGATCACGATCGCGTCGCGCGCAGGAGTGACGCCATCGGTCAGCACCACCGTGCCCGTCAGCAGACCATCTTTCCTCAGTAACGGCAGGCCCACCGTTTGTACTTGCCCGGCCTGAAGGCCATAGCTGCGCGGGCCACTGGCTTTGATGTAGTTGGATTCAGGATCAATACTGTAGTTGAGACGCCACAGCCCGGCGGGCGCGGGCAGCGCGTAGAAGCCACCCGGCTTCAAGTCAGTACCCACCCACAAGCCATCATTCCAAGCCCACACATGACCATCGACGTCGACACTGACTTCGGCACGCTTATCGTAGGCAGCGCCGACGAAGAGGGCATCTTTCTTGACCAATGTAAAGGTGACGGTCGTCATGTCCCCGGAAACGACCGTAGCCACTTGGCGCTGACCGTCCCACATATACTGTTGACCGGCCGGCAGACTAAGCGACACAGAGTAGGCGCCGGCGGGCGCCAGGATGTCGAACTGCCCATTCTCGATCGGCGCACCGTTCTTCACCACATCATTCTTTGCTGTGGCCCAGCCTTTCACCGCAGGCACGGGCAAGCCGTCTGGAGCCAGCAGCACTCCATGAAGCATAGCATCGGCCACGGTGAGCGTGAAGTTCTGATCGGGCGTGACCGAGCCGGCCTCCACGGTAGGACTCAATGGATCGCCGGAAAACACGTAAGGCTGATCGGGCAGCGGCGCAGGTTGCACGAACCACGTGCCACTGTACACATTCAACACATAGCTGCCGTCTGAGCCTGTGCGTGTGCCGAAGGTCGCACGTGTCGTCGTGTTCCACGCTATCACCGGGATACCATCGAGCGGATTGCTCAAGTTGTCGCTGAGCGTGCCGGTGAGAATGGCATCGCGCGCGATGAGCGTCATCGTCGGTACCGTGTTCGCCGCCGGGCGCGCGTGAATCGACACAGGTGGCGGCGCGGCAAACAGATTGCTGTCCACACGTAGTTGCAGATTGTAGGCGCCATGTGGAACATCGAGAGAGAAGTGACCGGAAGGCTCGAGCAATTGTGCTGCGCCCAGCCCTTCATCATTGCGCAGCGCCACCGTCACCGTAAACGGCGGAGCACCACCAGCCGGCAACTGAACCGCGCCATTCACGGTCGCATCCGCGATGAGCACGACGAAGTTGACGGTCTTATGCTCCGGCAACAGCGTGTTATCAAATTCCACGACACGCGGCGGATCGGGCACGAACCAGTGCGCGGGGATGGTCGTGCTGATGGGATGAACATTCACCGCCCACATCCCCGGTGTCAACGTCAACGTGTAAGCGCCGCGTGCGTCACTCAACGTGCCATCGTTTCCCAGCGCGTCGATGCGGTGGGCCTCGACCCAGGCGGTCTGCACAGGCACGGAAGTATTGGTCCGCACAGTGCCTGTCACGATCTTGGGCGATGTGATGAAGTTGAACGTGAGGCTGAGATCAGGCGTGGTAATGACTTTGATCGGCGGCGGGATCAAGCCACGCTGATCGATCGGCGGTTCAACTCCGACGAACGCCTGCAGGCCGTTAGGCAAATCGCCCAACGCGAACTTGCCTTGCGGACCGGTTACGTCCCAGCGCTGCCGGCCATCGCTGGCGACAGCATGCACGCGCGCGCCTTCAACTGGATTCGGGCCTTGCTTCACCACGCCTGCGATCTGCGCTGCGTGTAATGACAGCGTGATGTACTGCGCGGCGGATGGTTGCAGTGCGACGCTGATGAAATGCGAAAACCAGAAGGGTTGATCGGGCAGCGGTTCAGCCTGCAGCTTGTACGTGCCGGTCGGCAGCCCGCCGATCACAAAATCGCCGGAGTTCGTCAGGCGATGCTCCACCAGCACATCATGCTCGAAGACCTCCACCCACGCGCTGACCGGCGTTACGCCATCGGGTTGATAGACCGTACCGGTAATGCTGGGATGCGTCAGCGCGATCGGTGGCAGCGTGATATTCGACGTCACAACCGGCACCGGCACGATGCGGGACGGCGCATAGGTGAGCGATCCGATCGGGGGTTCGCCGCGCACCAGGTAGACGCCGGGCGTCAATCCCGCGAAACTGAACGCGCCCGTATTGACATCCACCATTGATCGGCCATGCTCGGATCGATCGGGGTTCAGGAGGATCACGTGCGTGCCGATCGGGACGGGCAGCGATCCAGCGGGCAAGGTGAGCGTGCCCTCGATCGCCATCGCATTGATCGAGGCTGAAGTAACGTTCACCATCAACAAGGTAATCAACAACATCAACACTACACCTGAGGCAACAACTAGCAAACGAGTCTTTCGGTTCATGGTTTCTTCCTCTCTGGAATAGACTTGCTCAAAGCGGATTGCCAAATCCGCGTGGGCGGCTGGATTTGGCAATCCAGCCTGAGCAGGCAATGACACGCCGCGGCTGATTACATGATGCACTGCTTGAGTTGTGAAGATATGGCGAGAATGTAAATTCTCTGTAAAATCTATTGGCGCAATTCATGACTCCGTCAATCACTCAACCAATCGGTGTTCTGCGCTCACCCGGCGTTTCAAGTTCTGCTTGTCACACATCTTCTTATTCAAGTATTGCTTTCCACGCAGCACACGATACAATAAATATATCCCCACGACCAAGGAGAGTTCACCATGCGCGGACAGATGATGGATTACCCGTTGACGTTGACGCACGTCCTCGATCGAGCACGCCAGTTGTACGGCAAAAAAGAGATCGTCACCAAGGCCGGACCGACGCTGGCCCGGTACACCTATACCGAGATGACCGAACGCGTGGCGCGGCTCGCCAACGCGCTGGAAAAACTCGGCGTGCGGCGCGGCGATCGCGTGGCCACGTTTGCGTGGAACAATGCGCGCCACCTAGAGTTGTACTTCGCCGTACCCTGCATGGGCGCAGTGCTGCACCCGTTGAACCTGCGCCTGCCCGGCGATCAACTCGCCTATATCGTCAATCATGCCGAAGATCAAGTGGTGTTCGTCGATACGTCGCTGCTGCCCGCCGTGGAAAAACTCGCGCCGCATTTGAAGAGCGTGAAGCACTACGTGGTGATGGACGACAAGGTTCCGGCCGATTGCAGCCTCGAATCGGTCTACGCTTACGAAGAACTGCTGGGGGCGGCCAGTCCCGATTATCCCTGGCCCCACCTCGATGAGAATGACGCCGCCGCGATGTGTTACACCTCGGGCACCACGGGGAATCCCAAAGGCGTGGTGTACTCGCACCGATCGATCATGCTGCACTGCCTGGGCTTGACCATGGCGGACTCGCTGGGCCTGTGCGAACGCGATACCTTTCTGCCCGTGGTGCCGATGTTCCACGTCCTGGCCTGGGGCACGCCGTTCGCCTGCACCATGATCGGCGCGAAGCAGGTCTTTCCCGGCCCGCACTTACAGCCGCGCGATTTGGCCGAGTTGATTCAGGCGGAGAAAGTGACGTTCGCGGCGGGCGTACCCACGATCTGGTTTGGCCTGCTCGCCCTGCTCGATAAGGAACGCTACGATCTGAGTTCGCTGCGCGCCACGGTCGTCGGCGGCGCGGCGGCCCCCCGATCGATGATCGAGGGCTTCGAGAAAAAGCACGGCATCAAGATTGTGCACGCCTGGGGCATGACCGAGACTTCGCCACTGGGCACCACCGCCAACCTGAAGAGTTATCAACTCGAATTGTCGGAAGACGAGCAGTTTGCCATCCGCGCCAAACAGGGTACGCCCGTGCCGCTGGTGGAAATGCGCGGCATCGACGAACAGGGCCAGGAGATTCCGTGGGATGGCAAGACCTTCGGCGAGTTGGAGGTGCGCGGGCCGTGGATCATCAACAGTTACTACAACGACGAGCGATCAAAGGATTCGTTCCACGATGGCTGGTTCAAGACCGGCGACGTGGTCACGATCGATGCCGACGGCTTCATGTTGATCGTCGATCGCGCCAAGGACCTGGTCAAGAGCGGCGGCGAATGGATCAGCAGCCAGGATCTGGAAAATGCGATCATGTCGCATCCCAAAGTGGCCGAGGCGGCCGTCATTGCGATTCCGCATCCCAAGTGGCAGGAACGTCCACTGGCCTGCGTCGTGCCCAAACCCGATTACAAAGACTCCATTACGAAAGAAGAAATCTACGAACATCTGCGCCCGCATTATTCGGCCATGTATCTGCCGGATGACATCGTCTTCATCGAGTCGGTGCCCAAGACTAGCGTCGGGAAGTTCGATAAAAAAGTGCTGCGAGTGCAGTTCAAAGATCATGTGATGCCGGAGAGGTAGGAAACGGTTGATCAGGAAACCCTGGCGAGGGTTGCGTTGAGCGCTCGTAAAGCGTATGCGGCAACCCTCGCAGGTTTTGCCACAGATTCAATTGCAGGAGGTGCACGCTCACCATCACTGTCAACAACTTGATCGGGGACCCAGCGCGGGGGCCCGCCAGGCGCAGCGAGCCAAGCGGGAAAGGGAGTAAGCCGGATGCGATCGTAGACCAAGCGGCCAGGGGAGGCCACCATGAAACGCTATTTCGTCGTCGGTGCGGCATTAGTCTGCATCCTGCTAGTCTTTACGGCGCTCGTTGCTACCGGCCAGCCGGCAGCGGCGGCAGGACCGATCGAAGTGGCGACGGCAGGCGGCGGAGTGAATGCCGTCGAATTCGTCGGGCGCGTCGATCAGGACGGAGGCAACTTTGTTTCGTACGGCTAATTTGACCCACATCAGCGGCCTGACGGATACCTTGTTGTTTTCGGGTACTTTAGCCAACGAAGCGGATGCCCGCTTCACTTTCTACACCACCGCAGTGCTCACCTCACGCTCCGTCATCACGGGCGCATTTGCCACCGTCAGCGGCAGCCTGACCAGCAGCGTGTTCGTGATCGATGCGAGCGGCCAGACTGTCTACTACTACAATCCAACGCCTGGTGGAACATTCGCCAATCCAGCGTCTTTTGCAGCCGGTATCCCGATCGTGACCGCCACGATCCGCTCGCAAAATATCCTTAACGTGCAGTCGCCGGGCAAAGGGCTCGGCACTAACTTTGCCGAATTCACGCAATCGGGCGTCAGTCCTTTCACACTGGACGGAGTCATCTATCAACTCGGCCAAGCGGGTGTGATGGAGCGCCTCTTCAGTACAGGCGAAGGTATCAATACAGACCCGCTAACACCCAAGTCGTTTACGGTGCTGTCGGGGAACGCCGTCGTCACCGGCGTGCCAGGGCAGCAAAACTTCGCGCCGTTGATTATGCGCAACGCACCCTGACCGTTTGCGGCTCTTCCGGGTTGAGCGGGATTATTAGCAAATGCTCCTGGCCGCTCTGCGTGGTCACATCCGCCGTTCAAGAACGCTCGCGGAGCGTGTGACCATCCAGCAAGAGCAATTCCCGTTGAAGTCGGAAGAGCCCCGTTTGCTTAAGAAGCATACAGCTGCTGTGAACAAACAAGCCGCCGATCGAAATCGATCGGCGGCTGCCTGTTGTGCGTTTTCGCTCTGGCGAGGCCGCCTAGCATGCACTCCTCGCCAGGATTCTCTGGTACTCTTTTAGATCGCCGACGCCAGCGGCAGCCACACCCGAAAGGTCGTGCCGCGGCCCGGTTGGCTATCCACCTCGATACGCCCTTCATGCAGATCGACAATCTCTTTAACGATCGCCAGGCCCAATCCCGTTCCAGGCATATCATTCTTGAGCACACGCTGGCCGCGATAGAACCGCTCAAAGATATGCGGCAGATCCTCAGCCGCAATCCCGCTGCCGCTATCTACCACACGCAGACACACCTCACCATTCTCCACATAAGTGCTCACCCGCACGTAACCGGCCGGCGTATAGTTTAACGCGTTGGTCACCAGATTCGTAACGACTTGCGCCAGTTGATTCGCATCGGCACGCACCGGCGGCAGATCGGGCGCGGGCGCGAAGGTCAAGCGCAGCCCATCGGCTTCCGCGCGCGGCTGATGCGCCAGCACGATCTGATCGACCACCTCGTTGAGTGCCACCGCCCGATAGATCAAGCCCTGCTCCTGGCGGCGCTCCAGCCGCGACAGATCGAGAATATCATCGACCAACGCGGCCACGCGCCGCACCTGCTGGTGCAGGACCTTGATGTATTGGGACTGCTTATCCGGCTTGCCGCGTTCCAGCAGATCAATGTAGAGTTTCAAATTGGCAATCGGCGTGCGCAGTTCGTGCGACACATCCGAGACGAACTTCGACTTGAGCTGATCGAGTTCAGTGAGCCGTGCATTCGCCTCGGCTAGTTCACGCGTGCGTTCAAGCACCCGCTGCTCCAAGTCTTCGTTCAAGCGGCGAATCTCGTCCTCAACCCGCTTGCGTTCCGTAATGTCACGTGTGATGGATAGGACGCATTTTTCACCTGCGACCTCAATGACCGCGGCAGACATGAGACCCGTCATCACCCGGCCATCCTTCATCACGAAGGATGCTTCCAGGTTCAACACCTGGCCGTGTTCCTGCACCAGGGCTTGCGCCAGACGGGCGCGATCGACTGGGTTGGCCCAAATATTCAGTTCCAGCGACGTTTTGCCTGTCACGTCGGCGGTGGTATAACCCATCATCGCTGTGAACCCATCGTTGATTTCGAGGTATAAGCCATCGCTCAGGCGATTGATATTGACGGAATCGGGCGAGGTATGAAACGCCTTGGAGAATTTGTCTTCCGATTGGCGCAGCGCCTCTTCAGCGTGTTTGCGCTCCGAAATATCCGTCGCAATATAGATCGCACTGTCCGCCTGTCCGTCAATTATTACGGGCATCACGCGTACGTGATAGGTACGCGACTCGCCATGTGGCCCCGGTCCCAACGATTCATATTCCTGGCGTTGATCGGTGGTAAAGACCGCCTCCAGGGTACGGGCCAGGACTGGATACTGCTCCAGCGGCACCCACTGGTAAACGCTTGAGCCGATGACTTGTTCACGGGTCAGCCCGGGCATCGGCCGGCTGATGAACTGGATGATACCGGCCCGATTGACTTGCAGAATCGTGTCCGGGGCATTCTCAGTCACCGTGCGCAGCCGTTCTTCGCTCGCGCGCAACGCTTCTTCCGCCTGCTTGCGCTCGGTAATTTCAGTGGTCATCCCACAGATACCTTTGATGTGACCATCTTCACCCCGCACCGGAAATTTGATCGAGATAAAGAACCGCTTTCCTCGGGCATCTTCGAGTATTTCCTCTCTTTCCAACACCGTTCCCGCTTCGATCACTTCCAGGTCATTCGCACGGAATTGTTGGCCACTGGCGCCGGGGAATAAAACCTCATCGGTCCGTCCGATAACGTCGGCGCGTTTCAACCCGGTGACGTCTTCCCACTTGCGGTTGATCAGCTCATAGCGACCGTCACGATCTTTGACAAAGATCAACGCGCCGCCGTATTCGATTAGATCCGCCAAGAAACGGCGACTGTCGTGCAAGGCCGCGGCCGTCTCCTGCAATTCCCGGGTGCGCTGCCAAACACGCTTCTGCAACATTCGGTTGAACACGATCAGAATGAGGATGATCAGAAGAACGATGGCCGTCCCCACCACCAGATACGGCACGAATTGTTGCAAGTTGTTGAATTCGTTGGTGCCCAACCAGCGGCGATCAATCGCCTGATATTCCGAGCTGCTCAGGCGAGAAAAACCGTCGAGCACCAGGTTGAGAACGGTCGTGTTGCCTTTCTTAACCGCACGGTGAAATGCACCGCTGTAGAGCGGAGCAGAATGGTTAAACTGATCTTGAAGGCCATACTTGTAGAGGAAATACAGCGCCGGTGGTTGATCGATGACGAAGATCGCACGTTCTCTTCTCGCCGCCGCTTGAATAATCTCTTCGTAGCTGTTGTAGTAGACCAGATCGGTGATGCCTTGACTGACTAGATAGTCGACATCGGCGTCACCGGTTTTGACCGCCACCCGGAACCCTTTCAAGTCGCCGGCATCGGCTATGCCAGAAATATTGTTCTGGAAGAAAATGGGAACATCGATCTGGGCGTAAGCAGGCGTAAAATCGAAAAGTTGGGCGCGTTCGTCGGTGTAGAAAATCGTATCGATGACATCGAACTCGCCGGCCTCCATCCGCCGAAGCGCTTCGCCCCAGGGCAGCGCTGTGAGATCGACCTTCACGCCGGTGCGCTCTTCCCACAATTTCCATTGATCGACCAGGATGCCCCTGATCTGGCCCTGATCGTCTTCGAAGACATAGGGCGGATAGTTATTGTCCATCACCACACGAATAGTGGAAAGTGGAGGATTGATCGTTGAAGACGGCGCGGTCGTGCACGAAACCAGACTGCCAATCAACAGGATCAACAGCATCCATGCAGCGCACCGTGAAAGCAAGATACGCCCGTACATTTTCATCTGATACCCCCGGCAATTCCCGCCTGTAAGACACATTTTCATGGTCAGCGGTTCAATACAACCGATACCCGTTCCGCTTCGCCAATGCTTTTTATCTTACCATGAATGACCATAGCTAAGGACGTCAAATAAAAACCGCCGACCCTTTCGGATCGGCGGCTCTCAAGTAAGTTTCGCTGCAAGTGGCTTAGCCGGTTGCCACCTGATGAATAATCTGGCGATACCCCGGCTTGGGAATCGACCTGCGTGTAGCACGGCAGCAGCTAACCGCGCTTTTTGCGATCTCAACTTCACGCAATGCTTCTTCCGGCGTGGCACCAAAGGCAGAGCAAGCCTCCGAGTCAGGAATATCGGCAATATGGTCACCATCTTCCTTAACTGTAAAAGATGTCGATGTGATAGTGAGTGTTTATCATCCATTGTCTCCCAAGAGCAGGCCTTGAAGTCAATAGAATACCCNNAGGAATACAAACAAAGTCGACTACTTGATTTGTTGCAAGCACTTATCTAGGTTGGTACGGGCAGAGGTGTTACTTGGATCAATATCTAGTGCCCTTTCAAAATTAGATAGGGCTTTGCCCCCAACACCTAGCACTGCCACGCTCGCTAAATACTGTTGATATATCAGGAGTGCGTCGGGAAATTTTCAAGCGAGATCAGGCTTCCGTTCACGGCTGAATTGCACAATCATGCTCAAACAACTGGTCCAAATTCCCAACACGATGATCATCACCCCCAGGCCGATCCATACCAGCCATACTAGAATTGCAGGCGGAGAACCTAATGGCGGTCCCTCCCGTTTGAGTTCCGGCGGAAGGACTTCTGGCGCAAGCGGCTCGGACGTGATGTGTGAATTAGTCAGAGCAAACAGGATGACGATTACAACCAGCGTCAGCAGGGTAATGAGCAAAGCTGGGCCAAGGATTTCTTTCCAAGGAACTCCCTTGAGGAATTTGTAAACGCAGTAAACCAGGACGAGTATCCCCACGATTTCCAGAAGCGCTTTAAAAAACGTGCTGACGGGGATCGACACATCCAGCTGGCTTTCGATCGGAGATGGCTGCGCGCTGCCTTCCCATTTTGGAAGCGGAATGCCGGGTTTGAGCTCAAGCTGTGGCAAGGCCGCTGCGATTAAGATCATCCAGCTGGCAGCCAATAGAAGAAAAAGTAACCGCTTGCGCTTTGCAGCGTCTGACATTTTTGACTCATCCATTGCGTTGCGGCTTCATTTTCCTACAGAATCAAGCGTATTGCCGAAATCCTGCGGATCACATTGCTTGCTTCCCAACTAAACTTAGTGTCGAGGGCCAACCTCAATAGCATGGTGCAGGCAAGGCTAATCAAGGGTAGATAAATGGCTTGAGGCCAGAACATATACTTGCGCTCGAGGACAATATTTTACTCCTAGTGCGTTTCTTCACCAAAGCCAAACTGAGATACAGTTGCGCTATAAACCCCTTGACACAGCCAATGCGGCTGTAATAGGACGAGGTGCAAGAAGTCCAATCGATCAGGTCACCGTCTGTCATCAACTGAATAAGCAATCCGACGCAGCACTGCCGTTTGAGCAGTGCTGCGTCGGATTATTTTTGTCGGCGGTTATCAGTGACGCCCAGCGCAAAAACCAATCCGAGCAGTCTCAGCTCTAACCATCAGCCAGGACTGCTCGGATTGAATGACTCGATCGGGGCGACTACATCTTCCCGCCGTGGCCCTCCATTGGCATGTTCCACGTTCAAATCCACCCCGAGGACGGGGCCTTGAACTATTTTCAACAGGTGCAAAACTAACATATACGCGAGGGTTTCCCGCTATTTTCCGCCGGAAATTCGATATGCCGCTTGGCACTTATATGTTAATTTTGCACCTACTGACTATTTTTTAGTGGAGTCCTGTCATTGGCGCATCATCGCCGGCAGATAAAAGTGCCACGCCCATTGATATTCATACGCGCCGAGATCAGGGGCGGTATCACGCCAGGCGCCATCGAGGCGGTGCAGCAGATTCGCGCCAACCAGGGGCGACTGGGCGTCTTCTGGCACACGCAGGGCAGCGGCAAGAGTTACAGCATGGTCTTCTTCTCGCAGAAGATTCATCGCAAAGTGCCCGGCAACTGGACCTTCCTCGTCGTCACCGATCGCGACGATCTCGATCGGCAGATCTACCAGAACTTCGCGGGCGCGGGCGTCGTCACCGAGCCGGAAGAAGCCGTGCGCGCATCCAGCGGCGAACACCTGAAGCAACTGCTGCGCGACGATCACCGCTACGTCTTCACGCTGATCCAGAAATTCCGCACTACCGGCGGCGCGCAGTACCCCCGATTGTCCGATCGCGACGACATCATCGTGATGGCCGACGAAGCGCATCGCACGCAGTACGACACGCTGGCGCTGAACATGCGCACCGGCCTGCCCCGCGCGGCCTACATCGCCTTCACGGGCACGCCCCTCATCGCGGGTGAAGAACGAACGCGCGAGGTGTTTGGCGACTACGTCAGCATCTACAACTTCCGCCAGTCGATAGAAGACAATGCCACGGTGCCGCTGTATTACGAGAATCGCATCCCCGAAGTGGAATTGACCAATGCCAACCTCAACGTCCAGATTGCCGACGTGCTCGATCGGGCGGAGTTGGGCGAAGCGGCCGAAGATGCGGTCGAGCGCGAATTTGTGCGCGAGTATCACGTCATCACGCGCGACGATCGCCTCGACAAGATCGCGGAAGATTTGGTGCAGCACTTTCTGGGGCGCGGCCACAAAGGCAAAGCGATGGCGGTCGCCATCGACAAGGCGACGGCGGTTAAGATGTACGATCGTGTCCAGAAATACTGGGGGATTCAACTTGCCACCTGGCAGGCCGAATTGGAGACGTGCGCGCCAACCGATCGCGCCTTCATCGAAGAGCGGCTCGCCTATCTGAGCAGCACCGACATGGCCGTGGTCATGTCGCCCGCGCAGAATGAAGAAGCCGACTTGCGCGCCAAAGGTGCGGACATCCGCCCGCATCGCCTGCGCCTGAACAGGGAAAACCTCGAAGAGAAATTCAAAGACCCCGACGATCCCTTGCGGCTGGTGTTTGTGTGCGCCATGTGGATGACGGGCTTCGCGCGCCGGCCTGCTCCACGCTCTACCTCGACAAGCCCATGCGCAATCACACGCTGATGCAGACCATCGCCCGCGCCAATCGCGTCTTTGGCGACAAGGTCAACGGCCTGATCGTGGACTACATCGGCATCTTCCGCAACTTGCAGCAGGCGTTGGCGATCTACGGAACGGCATCAGGCGGAGGGATTGCTCAAGGCGATTTACCCGTCGAACCGAAAGCAGCGCTGATCAACCAACTGCGGCAAGCGCTCTCGGACGCCCGATCGTTTTGCGCCGCCCTCGCGATCGATCTCGACGCGATTCAGGCCGCCGAGGGTTTCGAGCGGATTCGCTTGCGGGATGATGCCGTCGATGCGATCCTCGTCAACGACAGCACCCGGCAGAAATTCCTGACCCATGCCTATCTCGTCAATCGACTGTATCGCGCCGTGCTCCCCGATCCGATCGCGCACGAGTTCAACCCTTTACGCTCGCTGCTCGACGTGCTGGCGCAGCAAGTCCGAGCGGTCAGCGGTGACGACGACGAGATCGAGACCGAAGCGGGCGGCATCGCGCAAGCCGTGCGCGACATCGAACTGCGCCTCGACCGCTCGATCGAAGCCTCCTACGAACGCTGGACCATCGACGGTGCGCGCCCGGTTGATTTACGCCAGATCGATTTTGAGGCTCTGCAACGGCGTTTCAAGCAAGGCCATCAACACATCGAGATCGAGCAACTGCGCGCCATGATCCGCCGCAGCCGCGATCGGCTGGTGCCGCGCAATCGCAGCCGCATGGACTTCTACGACGCCTTCCAAAAGATGATTGCCGACTACAACGCGGGCGCGACCAATGCCGAGACCGTGTTTGCGCAACTGGTGGACTTTGCCAAGCAACTCAACGAAGAAGAACGGCGCGGCATCCGCGAGCAATTAGACGACGAACAGTTGGCGATCTTCGACATCCTCACGCGGCCCAGTCCCCCACTCACGAAGGCAGAACGCGAACAAGTGAAGCGCCTCGCGCGTGAACTCCTCGACACGCTGAAAGCCGAGCGCCTCGTGCTCGAATGGCGCAGCCGACAGCAGACGCGCGCCGCTGTGTTGGTTGCCATTCAAGAAGTGCTAGAGAACCTGCCGCAGAAATACTCCGACGACGACTATCGCGTAAAGTGCGAGGCAGTGTATCAGCATGTGTATGATTCTTATTACGGGGCGGGAAGAAGTGTGTATGAGGCGGTGGGGTGAATTGTTGGAATGAATAACTGCCCGACTCTAATCACAAAGTCAGGCAGTTTTGTTTTGCAGGCGTAAAGTAGAAATCGAACTTTGACTTGTTATTTCCCCGCCGGCCACTGCTCACATGTCTTGCGATACGGTTCATCTCCTAAATATCGTGTCCACTCCGCTTGTGTGAGATTGCGACCGACACGCTGGCAGGCCATCGCTTGCCAAGCCTCAATTCCGACCTGCCACAAGATGACAGTGCCGTCTCCACTGCCAGAGACCAGCGTCTTCCCATCAGGGCTGAAGGCTACGCCATACACCGAGTCCGTATAGCCAGTGAGTGGCGTACCCAGCTGCACCGGCGAGAGGAGACTAGATATGTCCCATAGAATGACGGTCCCATCTGGACTGCTGCTGGACAGCGTCTTGCCGTCTGGGCTGAAGGCTACGCCATACACCGAGTTCGTATGGCCAGTGAGTGGCGTACCCATCTGCACCGGCGAACGGGGATTGGACACATCCCACAGAATGGTAGTCTCGTCCAGACTGCCGGAGGCCAATGTCTTCCCGTCGGGGCTGAAGGCCACGCTATCTAGTTTCTGTCCGAAAAACGCGTTCA
>PMCF01000019.1 GCA_003154115.1 Anaerolineae bacterium | reverse complement strand
ATCTGAGCCTTTTTTCATCAGCCCAGATCCTGGGGGTGATCTGGCTAGAAACTGGGTGATCGAGGGGGAAGGAATTAACCAGTCAATCCCATCCGAACGGCATACAGCGCGGCCTGGGTGCGGTTGGGCAGGTGAAGTTTGGCCAGCACGGCGCTGACATACTTGGCCACGGTGTTCTCGTGAATGCCCATGACGACGGCCATCTCCTGGTTGGACAGGCCGCGCGCGATGAGGCGCAGCGTCTCTAATTCGCGTTCAGTGAGTGCCTCTGGCGTGAAGGGTCGATCGGAAGGCTGGTTGATCTCGCGCATCATCCGGCGCGCAATGGTCGGATGCAGCGAGACCTGGCCTTGCGCGACTTCGTGGATGGCTTGCAGCAAGCCCTCGCGCGGCGTGTCCTTGAGCAGATAGCCCATCGCCCCGGCTTTGATGGCCGGAAAGACGCGCTCGTCGTCGGCAAAGCTGGTCAGCACCAGAATGCGAGCATCGGGGTTGGCGGCTCTGATCGATTGGATGGCGGCCAGCCCATCCAGCTTTGGCATGACCAGGTCCATCAAGATCACATCCGGCTTGAGGTCCTCTGCCAGCGCGACGACCTCTGCCCCATTCGTGGCGATGCCTACCAAAGTCATATCAGGTTGAGCACTCAGGATGGCCTCAAGACCTTCGCGCACGATGGCGTGATCGTCGGCGATAACAATGCGAATGCGTTCGTTCGTCATGGTTGCTCCTTCACCAGAACTCGCACGCGGGTTCCCGCGCCGGGCCGCGAATCGATTTCCAACGCAGCACCGATCGCCTCGGCTCGCGCCCGCATATTGCTCAAGCCCATCCCGCCGCTGTTGACGTGCCCCGGATCAAAACCGCGTCCATCATCGACCACTTCCAACAGCACGCCCTGCGGAGTTCGAGTCAAATAGACCGTCACCGATCTGGCCTGAGCATGTTTGAGTGAGTTGTTCAACGCTTCCTGCGCGATATGATACAGCGCCGTTTCGATCGGCAGAGGCAGGTGGATGCTCTCATCGGCCCGTAATCGCGCTTGCACATCCGATCGGCCTTCTACGGCCGCCAATCGCAAATCGAGCGCGTTCACCAAACCCTCTTGCTCCAACACCGGCGGACGCAATTGATGGATAAACAGCCGCATCTCTCGAATCGCCTGACGAGCCGTCTGCCCGATCCGCGTTAAGGTGTGACCGACGGCTGGCACGTCCTGCGTTTCGACGCGCATCTGACCCGCCTCGGTCAGAGTTACCAGACCGTATAGCGATTGAGTGACCGAGTCGTGTAGGTCACGCGCCAGGCGTTGACGTTCTTCCAACACCGAGGCTTGTTGGGCAAGTTGGCGCAACCGATCGGCATACACGGCGACCCCGATCTGGCCCGCGATGGAAGCCAGCAACGCGATCTCATCCAGATCAAAACTATGCTCGATCTGGCGGGCCAGTCCCAGAATGCCCAGCGCCTGTCCCTCGGCTTGCAACGGAGCCAGGATCAATGTCAGCGGCGATACGAAGTGCATGAAAGCAGGCGCGCGACTATCACTGGTCACATCGGCGATCAGCACCGGCTCACGTTGAGCGATCAGGGTTGAAGCCCAGTCCCGATCGGCCAACCAGGCGTTCAGGTGCGTCAACCAATCGGGCGGAATGTCCCGGCTGGCGACCAGCTGCAAGCCGGGCATTGGCGTCGTACTTTGATCTGAAGGAATGTCGATGGGTCCATCGATCAGCAGAATGAAGCCCGTCGTGCTGCGCAGCGCAGCCAGCGTGCGGTCCAACAAAACGATCAGCAAAGATCGGGTATCCCGTGTCTGGCTGGCCGCGGCCGACACATCGTACAAGGCTTCCAACTCGCGCGTGCGATCGGTGACGCGTTGCTCCAGCGTGATATTGAGTTGGCGCAGTTCGGCCTCGGCGCGCTGCCGCTGATCCAATTCCTGTCGCAGCGAGGCCGTCATCCGATTAAACACCGCCGTCAAAAAGCCGACTTCATCCGCATGAGTGACAGGCACACTAACATCCAGCTGGCCGGCATCTACCTGCCGGACGCCGGATAGTAACCGATCGAGTGGTTGGATCAAATTGGTGCGGAAAAAGCGGGGAAAGATGATTAAGATGAAGAGACTGCCGAAGATCAACGCCCACAGCATCGCCTGGATCTGAACCTGGATGACTTGACTCATCTCAGCCAGACTGAAACCGACCTCGTACTGGTTGCCTCCTGCGACGAAACTGTAACCGAGATACTGTTGGTAACTGCCGATCGGATAATCGCCGTAACGCCATTGGGCCGACAGGGTCGGAAGGTTCTGGCCAGAACTCGCTACAAAGTATCCCCAGCTGGCCGGCGCCGTGCTTGAAAATTGTGCCTGCTTGCTGAGTTGCGGATCGAAACTTGAGCGCGTATAGATCACCTGCCCGGTCCTGGGATCGAGCGGTGTTCCAGCCGATTGGCCGGGCCAGGCGATCACATACACCACCGACTCAGGTAACGCAGTCACAGTGCCGGCTTGTACGGCCCTGCGCACGGTTGCCACGTCCGCGCGGGTTCGCGCGTACCCCCAATCGGCCGCCTGGTTGGCATCAAACATTCCAAACATTCCCAATATTCCCAGGAGCGTCACCAG
>PMCF01000254.1:10831-28711 GCA_003154115.1 Anaerolineae bacterium | reverse complement strand
CAGGTCACCAACGGCCAACTGGGTGAATGGAACACCGGCGATGTGGACGACGGCGAATACACGCTGCAAGTGGCAGCCTATGCCAAAGGTGGCGGACGGACTGAATACAAGGTGCGCGTGCGTGTGCAGAACTCCACACCGATCGACACACCGACGCCGAGTGCCACCTCGACGTTGATTCCACAACCGACCGAGACGCCATTCCCGACGGCTGTTCCGCTGCCCACCGATACACCGCTGCCTGAGAACACACCGCTGCCATCGCCAACCGACACGCCAGCGCCAGAGCCAACCGCCACGTTGGAGCCAACTCTAACTCTAACTCCAACACTAACAGAAACACCCACACTGACACCCTAAATCCCACGCGGGCGATCTTCATCAGATCGCCCGTGTTTTATTCCATGTTACTGCTCAGCCCGCCTCACCCCCGGCCCCCTCTCCCGAAATCACCCCAACGATTTCGAGAGAGGGGGAGTGGGCGCTCCCCTCTCCTGAGAATCGCTTTCCATTCTTCAGGAGAGGGGCCGGGGGTGAGGCGGGCTGAGCAGTAACTATTCCATGCGATATAGGGTGATTGTGCCGTGTTGAAAAGCGATTGGGAACATCCGATCGAATTTCGCCAACCCCTCGGCCGGATACTGCTTGCGTTCACGATCGCCGACGAGCACATAGGCGACCGTGTAGCGCTGTAATAACGATCGGGCGGTGTCTTCATCCGTGGTCGAGTAGATCGCCGTGATGTCTGGCAAGCGTTGACGCTGCACGACGTCACTGCCACGCCATTGCGTCTCATGCCCATACCAACCCAGCACAGTGGGCAAGCCCGTCCACGACGAAATCCGCGAACGCGCCGGTTTGTTTTCCGATTCATCGTCAGTCGCTTCCAAGATGACGGGCGAGCCGGCCGCGTTTTGATTGAGCCACTGCATGACGGCATACGCGTCATCGGCATTGGGATAGCGCGGCGATTGCGCCACAGCCTGAAAGGCGTCCAAGGTTGGCGCGGGGATGCTAGAATCGGTCACGCGTGTGGCGATGGCGAGCGCCGGATAAATCAACCCCAGCCCGATCGATCCGGCGATGACGAGGGCGGCCATCCAACGCCACGCCCGCGAGGAGTGGCTCAACAGGTAATACGCCGCATACGCCGAGGCCACGCTCCATAGAATCCACGCCTGATAATCAAACTTGAACATGGTGTTCTTGCGCGTGAAGAACACATCGACGATGAATACCGTCTCGACGGTCAGCGCCAACAGCAAGCCCAAGCCGTAGAGCAGCAGCACGAAATCTTTACTCTGCGCAGCTTCCTCTTGTGGGATCGCTCGGCGCGTCGCTAACCACACCAGCCCGATCGCGCTCAGTCCTAGAGCCAGCGTCAATGGCACCCACGGATCGATCACGCGTGCCAACAGCTGCGCATCGAGCGTGATACCGCGTTGTTGCATGGCCGTGAGTACGCCGGCGAACCACGTGCGCAGCGTCGGTGAGGCTTGATAGAACACTGCGCCGATCAACGCCGCGCCGATCACACTCACTCCGATCACTCCCAGCGTCCCGCCGACAAGACCTTTCGCCACGGCGGCGCGCTGGAGAGGTTGTTGTCGCAGCACATGCCACCCCAAGAGCACGCCGATGAGGATGAACGGCCCGAAGAGGATGAAGAATTGGACGAAGCGCGTGCCATTGAATACGTTCGGCCACAGTCCGGCCACCTGCGAGGTGAAGCTGCTGTAGAACGGCAGATAGAGCGCCAGGCCCAGTCCACCGACGAGCAACAGATCGATTACCCGGTCGCGAATTTCTGGCAGGATAGAGGTTGTCGTATGAGATAACCAACGCCCCAGACCCAGCGCCACGATGACGAGCGCCAGGTAAATAGGAAAATCCCACGCGTTCATGAAGCCCAGGCCGCCCAGCAGCACTGGATACAATAACCCCGCCGGAGTGCGCATGATCGATCGAGCTTTACCACTGGCTCCGGCCTGAAATAGATTCAACGCCAGGGCGATGCTCACCAGCACGAACGGCAGATCGAGCGTATGGGGATGCAGATCGCCGAGCACGAAACTGAACTGCGGAAACTCCGTGATCGTCGCTTGTGAGATCGTGTTGGGGTCAGGTGGCTGCCCCGTCACGAGAGCAAGCGGCGGACTGATGGTGTCCGGTGGATAGTCGTGAATCAACCACGCGGCGCGATACCACCAGCCCGGATCATCCCGCAGCGGCCACGGAAACGATTCGCGCGGGGTCGCCGGTTGATTCAGATCGAGGATGTCCAGCTGCTGCCACACCTCCGGCGATCCCTGTCCGGCGGAATACGCCACTTCCAACGGCGCTTCGAAGTTGCCCAGCAGCACAACGAAAATCGCCGCGAGCACGCCTGTGCTCACCGCCGCGCGCGGCGTCGATCGCTTCGTCAACCCCACGAGATTGGCCGCCACGCCAAACGCACTGGCTGCGCTCAACGCAAACCACAGCGCATTACCTAAACTGAACGCGACTCCGGCATTGACGCTGGACAGCCGTTGGAACAGCGACAGCATCACGTAACCGAAGTAATAGTAAGCGATGTTGAAACCGGAGAGCCACGGATCGTGCGGTGGGAAGGTCGAGCTGCGGTTGATCGCGTTGAGGAAAGCTAACTCCATCGGCTTTTCGCCCGTGATGATATCCGGCGCATGGGCGCGAAAGATCGCCCAGCCGATGAAGGCCAGCGCGAAGAGCAGTTCATAGGAAAGGATGAGCCACCGCCGATCACGCAGCCAGTGCAGCAGCGAAGTCTTCTCACGACGATACGCCCACCCGCTTCCGCCAACGAGGATCACGAATACGACAAGAACACTCGCCACGGTGTTGGGTAACAGGTGCAGCGAAACAAGAAGCCAGAAAAGGTAGCTGACGATCAGGAGACCGATGGGTTTAGCGAGGGTGTAGCCCCGATCGGGCAACCAGCGCAGCAATCGAAAAGCCAGCGGCCAGGCGGCCAGCCCTAACGCTTGCAGGATGATCCACCAACTGAGAACGGCCCATACCTCAGACATGCTGGTTATGGCGCAACGGTGAACTGGGTCAAATTGATCGCACCGGGTGACACGGGCGATTGGTCATCTGATCGATACAAGCCCACGCGGATCGAGTATTCGCCTGCCGCCAGATTGGCCGGGAGAATCACACCATGCCGATCGATGATCCCAGTGCCTGGTTGCCAACTGCTGGTCGGCGCGAAGCCGCCTTGCGGCTGCCTGTCATTCTGCGCGACGACTTGTCCGTTGGGATCGACGACGTGAACATAGACGGTGTAATCGGCGGCAGGCGTTTTCAGGGTGTTCCAATTCACTTCAACGCACAGCGGCTCACCGGGTTTCACCGTGCTTTGAGTGAGGCGGAACTGGCTCAGGGTCAATTCGTCGTTGAAGGTGGCGTTGATGGTCTGCGCCTCGCCATTTGGCGCCGCAGTGAAGCGTGTCACACGCCCTGTCCCGGCCGGCGTCGAATCGATCGGGCAAGCGTGATCGGTAACCCACTGCTCGGTTTTAACATTCTCGTCGCGTGTGGCGGGATCACCTTCATCGGCGATCAACCACAAGGAACCGCGTGCGGTGAGATCGTTCAACCATTTCACGCGCACGTCTTCCGGCACGTTTTTACTGCCCGGCAGCAACAGCACTTCGCCTAACGGTTGGGCCGCCGCGTATAAGCGGCGATACAGTTTGGTGTCCGCGAAGACCAGCGGCGCAACGTCGTGTTTCTGCTCGCGCACCAGATCGATCGCGGGTCTGGCCGGATCAGCCGCGACACGCGCCTGGATGTAGCCGTTAACCGCGGCGACGCCGACGACAGGAACGGTGAGCCAGCACATGAGTAACGAGTAACGAATAACGAGTGAAACGTAGTGTGTGATGCGTGGAAAGAGCATCACCGCCATTTCAAGCGCCAGCGTGACTAACACGATCGTGCGGATGATGATCAGCCAGGCCAGAAACCACGTTTGACCGTCCAGTATGAGAAAGGCCAGCGGCCATTCGGCCACCCACAACATACTCAATAAGGCCAGATACAGTGCGGCGCGCCAGTTGGGCAACAACAAGACCACACAGGGCAACACATACACCGTGAATTGGCCGGAGAAACCTTTCGACCACAACAAGAACAAAATCACCGTGAGGCCGGCAAACGCCGTGGAATGGCGGGCGTCACGCCAGTCGATGTGACGCGTGTACAGGACGATGAACAACATGGCAAAGACCAGGGTGATGAGTGGCAGCGGCAGCGCACTCGCAGACGCCGCGCCGACATTCTGCGGCGAGAACCGATCGATGATGGGCACACTCGCGCCAAAGGTCAGGTTGCCATCGAACAAAGCCCAGATCGACAGCCAACTCGGCCGATTCAACGTGGCACGCACGAAGGCGAGCACGTAGTCCTTCCCGGTGATGACGAAGGGCAGCAGCAAACCGATCGAGAGGGCGGCGACCAATGCGAGGTAGCCAGCACGACGACGCCAACCGCTCAAACGCTGCACGGCGATCGGCACGATCAGGATCGGCACGATCTTCGTCATCAATCCGATGGCCGCGGTCGCCGCACTCCACGCATAGCGATCGCTTAACGTGAGATACAGCGTCAACAGCAGGAAGAACAGCGGCACCGGTTCATACCAGCCCGACGCTCCGTAGGCCAGAATGAACGAAGCGGCAAACAAGGCTGCCGCGCGTGTCGCGCGCGAGCGCGGGCTGAAGCGTTGCGCGATCGCGTACACGAGAATGACACTGCCCAGATCGAACAGCGTCATCACCAACTGCATGATGAGGGAGAACCACAAACGCTGATCGATCCAGGCGGGCAGCAAGAGACTCAGACGGTACAGCCCGATGATCGACCAGGCAAACAGCGGCGGATATTCCGACCAGTAATTGACGAAGGGATAAAGATGACTATCGGCCAGCATGCCCCAGCGCAGATAGTCGGCGATGTCCGGCGCTTGCTCGACAAAGTACGATCCATTGCGAAAGACAAAGGGCAGCAGCAGATGAAACGTGAGGAAGACGACCAGCATCAACAGAAAAGGTTGGTGCTGACGGAGACGCGCGCCATATTGCCTGAATCGCAAGGTAGAACTTATCATGGGTATTCAAACTCAGCGACGCTTAGCGCGCCATCTTTCAGCGGCACGCTGGCCGACGCAGGATTCAATCGTTGTTGAGTGGTGCGATTATACAACCCCAGCACGATGCGCTGGTGCCCATATGGCTCGACGAGAGGCACTACGCGGCGTTCTTGCACCCGATCGTTGGGCTGCCACAGCCCGATCGGCACGTAGCCTCCAACGAGATCACCATCGGCTTGCGCTACCACCTGACCGGCTTCATTCAGAACATGCACGAAGACCGTCACGTTGGAATCGATCGGGCCGCCGACGAACCAATCGAGATTCAGTACCGGCACGCCCGCTTCACTTGCGATCGTCGCGCTGAGCAAGCGCACCCCCTCCGACCAACTCGCCACGAATGATTCCGGCGGCGCGGCGTTGTGCCCGATCTGGCCGATCTGGTAGAGATGCAGATCGCCGCGGGGTGCTTCGACACGAAAGACTTGCGTGGCCGAGAGGACCGCCGTTTGCAGCTGATCAGGCGGCAGCGCTTGTCCGTGGAACTCCAACTTCAGCCACGCCTGATCTTGTACGTGTTGGGCCTGCGCCGGATCGATCGCCCAGTCGGCGTTTAACGCGCGCAGGTGTCGATCGGTGACGATGCGATTATGCCACGGCGAGACTAACGCGCCAAACCAGCCCAGGGGAAATTCTTGATCTTTGAAGGTGAACAACTCCACCGTGTTGATGAACAGCGCCTGACCCTGGCGCGGCGCGAACATCGCGTTGTTCTCTTGCGTCAATAAGGCAAACGCCTCGTCGTACAGGCCCTGGCGTCGAAAAACAAACAAGGTGCTGTGCAGCACGATCAGCGCCACCAGACCCAGCGCCACGACTCGCCGCCGACTCTCTTGCTTCTTGCCTCTTGCCTCTTGCCCCGCAATCGCCGCAATCGCAATACAGGCTCCGCAGCCGGCCAGATACAGCAAGCGCGGTGCATATTCATTGTAAACAAAATCGCGCCCCGCCCACATCGGCAGGATACCGCCGAGGAACCACAACACGCCGAACAGGCCGATCAACAAGGTGCGCTGCAATTTCCAGAAGACGATCAGCACCACCAGGAAGATCACGCTCGCCGGCACGAGCAACGATACTGGATCACAACTCGCGGGTTGACACACGCGCGCCAGCGCCATTGCGGCTGGATAGACTAAGCCCTGCAACAGATACAATCCGGTTGAGACTTCAAACGTCGCCTGCGGCGGCGATGATTTGGCCGCCGACAAATAGATGAGGTACATCGCTCCCGTCACGACGATATAAGCCAGCGGCCACAGGCTGATCTTCGCTGCACGTTTCGTCAACAGCAGATACGCTTCGACCAACACGATCAGTCCCGCGCTAACATAGGCGCTTTCGTGCAGCAGCATGGCAGCGATCAGCAACGCCAGCGCTAGTACGTTGAGCGCGATGATCTTGCCTCCTGCTTCTTGCTTCTTGCTTCTTGCCTTCGCATACACCAACAATCCCGCCAACACAAACACCAGACTCGGCGGCTGATGTGCGATGATCCACGTCACGGCCTGATAACTGAACGGGTAGACCGTGAACAACAGCGCCGCCACCGCCGCGATTGATCGGCTGCGGGTCAGGGTACGCGTCAAGGCATACAGCAGCACGCTGTTCAATAGATGGGCGCCGATAAGATACGCGTGAAACATCGGCGCTGAGTCTGCGCCCCACGTGTTGAGGATCAACTTCCAGAAGGTGAAGATCAACGGGCGGTAGTATTGATAGTTCGGCACGCCGCTGAACAGCGTCTCGACGGGATACTTGATGGCCCGCAGCAAATCATCGGCGTCATACCACACAAAGGGATAACGCAGACTGGGTGCGTAGAGCAGCAGCGCCACCAGGAAGATGGCGCCGACGAGGGCGGTCTGCTGCCACACGCGATTGGATCTGAAAAGCACTGGCTGTTTCAAGGTGTCTGGCCTGGGGCAAGCGGATAATCAAACTCGCCGACGACTAATGCGCCATCCGCGGTCGTCGGGTTGTGCGTTTGATCGGGGCGCAAGCGCTCGGTTGATTGCCAATTATACAGGCCCACTGCAAGCGTATAGTGGCCTGGCGCAAGCGTCGCAGGCAGCAGCAGGGGCCGGCGTTCGCGGACCAGATCACCCGGCACCCACGTTCCCAGCGGTCCCAGATTGCTGACGGGGTTAGCATCAAACTGGGCCACGACTTCGCCTGCCGCATTGCGGACATGCACAAACACGGTTTGATCGGGATCGATCGGGCCGCCGATCCACCAATCGAGATCTAGCACAGGGACGCCGGCTTCAGTTTCGACTGCGGCGTTCACTAGGCGGACGGCCTGCCCCCATTCAGCCAGGAAAGAAGGCGCAGGAGGCACAGCATGTTCAATCTCCGCCACTTTGAAAAGATGGAAGCGATCCTTTAGCGCTTCCCCTCGATATACTTCACGGGTGGTTTTGAATGATTCCTGAAACTCCGCGGGTGACATTGCGACATCGTGCAGCGTGAGGTCCAGGCTGGAGCGGGACAGCATGTCCTGGGCCGTCGCCGGGTCGATGGCCCAGTCGGCATCATCCGGTTGCACATTCGGCGTCACCCCGATCCGATTGTGCCACGGCCCGCCGAACATGCCGAACCAGCCCAGGGGAAAGTCCGGCTCTTTGAAGCCATAGAGATCGATCGTGTTGATGAACAAGCGTTGGCCGTCATGCGGGGCCAGCAGCACGCGGTTGGCCTGGCTTAACAGGTCATCCGCGACATTCGCCAAAGTCTGTCGGCCCAGCAAGAATAATCCACTCTGCAACAGGATCAACGCCACCACAAGCAATCGCACGACGCGCCGCCAGCCGGTCAACCGGGCGCCCAGCAGCGCGGCAAACACCAGCGCCGCGCCCAGGCTGGCGTGATACATCACTCGTGCGCCATACTGCAAATAGAAGTTGTAATCCAGCCTCAGCCAGACCGGCGCGGCGCCCACCGCAAACAGCGCCAGCCCAAATAGGCCCAATAACAATGTCTTGCCCGAACGCCATAAAACAATCAACACGAACAGCGTCACGGCCGCCACCGGCCACAACCATGCCAGGCTGTCACAGCCGGCCGAGTAGCAGATCCGGGCCGCGAGCATGGCGGTCGGATAAAACAGGCTTTGTACCAGGTACAGCGTCGTTTGTGGATCGAATGATACCGCCGCCGGGCGTGCGGTTGTGATCAATTGATAGAACCCGAACACGGCGAGCGTCGTCGCGAGATATAACAGGGGCCACGCGCTGAGCCGCCGCACGCGGCGGCTTAACACTAGATACAATTCGATCACGACGATCATGCCCACGCCCATGAAGGCGCTCTCGTGCAGCAAAATGCCACAGGGCAGACATAGCGCGCCGATCAGATGATACGACCAGCCCCGGTTTTTCAGGCGCGCCCGTGCGAAGATCAACATGCTGATCAACACCAACGTCAGGCTGGGCGGCTGCTGACCGATGGCCCACAGCATCGCCTGATAGCTGAAGGGATAAGCGATGAACAACAGGCCCGCGGCCGCCGCAGCCGGGCGGTTGCGAAACAGATCGCGAATGAGGACGTAGAGGATCACCGCATTCAGCAGATGTGACGCAATCAGGTAGAAGTGAAACACCACGGCGGCGTTTGATCCCCAGCTGCCCATGATCCATTTCCACGGAATAAAGAACAGGGGTCGATAGTAGGGATGATGCGCGGAGCCGGTCAGCAGAACGGACAGGGGCTGTTTGAGGGCGAATGCCAGATCGGTAGAATCTTGCTGGACGAAGGGGTAAGCCAGGCTCGGCGCATATAGCACTCCGCTGACGCCGAGGAAAATGGCCACGACCGCGAAGTCGCGCGCGAAAGGTGATAACCGTGTCATGAGGCGCTGTGAAAAGCGATCGACCATGCTTGCCCTACTGTCTTGCTATTGACGCCTAAACAGAATATAACCATCTTGTTCAGCAACGATTACAAAAGCTGGATCGGCGCGTAGGGTATCGACTGCGGCTTGATATTCTTCACGCGTTTGAAACGGTTCGATGACACCTTGCGTGTCGAGCCAGACATATTCGGCGTCTTCAAGGCGCGGAAAGATGTGCGCCCGTTGACGTTGGCTGACGTGCGGCAGCAGATTGAACTGTGCCGAAACGATGGCGTCACGCGGAATCTGCGCGGCCATCTGCCAGCCGATCGGATCGCGCGGCTCGATCGTGTAAGTGCCCGCATACCGATCGGATAGCGGCACGAACCCGTGATACCGATCGATCTGGTACGCGCCCATCGCAATCAATGCGAAGGCACTCGTCGCAATCAATACAGCGCGCCGCGCCTGTGGAGTTTTGCGGCCCAACCAACATCCTAGCCGATCAATGCCCCAGACGGTCGCCAATACCAGGAACGGCACGGCGATGACGGCGTAATGATAATCGAGAGTGCGCGACGGCGCAAAAGCCGAGAGCGCATTCAGTGCAATGTCGGGCAGCGCGGGCAAGAGCAGCTCGACACCGAGGAGTGGCAGAAAACCTAACGGCAGCAACAAGTCACCGTAATACGCTATGCGTTTCGGCCCAAAGATCACCGACCAGAAAACATCCGGCTTGGTGATGGGTGACAGTAACACTTCGACGAATGTGTTACCCAGCCGGCCATAACGATTGAGGTAATAGGAGTTTCCCAGCGGTTGAAAAGCCGGAGTGATCACGCCGAGAGCGATGACAGACCAGACTACACCCACGGCGATCAACAGCAACCCGAAGCGCCAGTCGCGCGATCGGAAGAAGCGCACTAATCGTTTGGCATCTTTCGACTCCGCTTGATTTTGCTCGGAACGCTTCACGAACAAGATCGCATACACGCCCAGCAGCGCCACACTCAAACCGATCTGTTCCTTGCACATCATCGCCAGCACCGCACAGATCACGGCGGCGAGATGCTTTCGCTGCACCAGCATCCACAAGGTGAAGACCAGAAACACCGCGCCCAGCGTCACCGGGTGAAAATCGAACAGCAGCGCGTTCCACATGCCGGGATGCAGCAGATACAGCGCTACGGCGACGCCCGCCAGCCACCCACTCTGCGATCGATTTCGCACCAGCTGATACAGCGGCCAGATCAGCGCGGCCAATGCGATGGCCTGCACGACGAGCAGCACATCGGGGTTGCTGCGCAGCCAGTACAGTGCAGCCAGGGGCAGTAAAATCGGCTCGACGTGATCGCCCAACTTGTTCGTCAAACCGGGCATCGTGTCTTCCAGCAGATTGATGGCGAAGGGGCGGCCCTGGCTGGTGTTCCACACCGCCTGATCGTACATCGCCAGATCGTAGACGGCGGTGTTGAACGTGTAGTGCCGCACAACCGACAAGTACGAAAAGACGATCGCGCAGAGCGCGATCAGCGCCAGAAGCAGACGGTTGGCGTGGCGAGGTAAGATGGGCGGCAAGGCGTAAACGTCCGGTACCTGGAAAATGTTTGAGCGTTGTTGAGGATGGGTGTCTTGCTCGGCATTAAGCCTGTCAGGATCAATGCGTGATGTTGATGTTGATCAGCAGCCAGCGATCGCCCACCTTCATCAATTCGGCCTTGAACGTACCTTGGCTGTCACTATAGGTCACCGTGCCTTCCAACTGGGCAGTCGTGACCGAGCCACTGCCAGTTGAAGCATTCGAATTGATGTTGAAGCTGGTGACAGCCGTTGACTGGAATTTGTCGAAAAGCTGCTTCTGATCGAACATCTCTTTCACTTTTTCTTGGGCGAATTGTTGTTGAGCCTCCGGCGCAAAGAGGGCATAACCCGCCGCCACGTCCTGCTTGCCTCCGGAACGGATAAAGTCGTCGACGGTTTTTTGCATGGCGGGCACTTCGGTAGAGGCTACTTGCCCCACTTGGCTGAAAATAAAGGCGAAAATAGCGGCGCACAGCGCCAGCACGACCACCGCGGCGACAATCAACACAATCAATAAACGGTTCTTGCGCTTCGGTGCAGCGGGTTGAAGGGTGTCCTGCATGGGGCTCCTTGTTGTCTTAGCTGAACCAGTGCTGCATCACCTGGACGGGACGCCCGGCCGGTTGAAAGCCATAGCGGCGGTAGAGCGCTTGCGACGCCACGTTATCGATTTGCGTATTCAGGGTGAGCGGGTGAGCGCCCAGCTCGATTTGATACTTCAGCGATTCCATCAGTAACTGTTCGCCGATGCCGAGCCGCTGATAAGCCGGATTCACCACCAGCCGGATGAGGTGCCCCTGCCCGCCGTACAAATCGCTAAAGGCGTGCCCCACCACCCGATCGTCGATCGCGGCGACGACGAAGTGCGAGACCGTCTTCAAGATATGCCTCATCGACGCTTCGGAATGCCACCACACCGTATCGAAGGCGGCGCGATCGTTGAGGGCGATGCCGGGCACATCGGCGAAGACCGCCGGGCGAATGACAGCTTCCGCTGAGCGGTTAAATTCCGGCAAACTCCGATCGCTTTTGCGCAGCGTCACAATTTCATTGTACCGGTCGAAGTTCAGCCGATGCGTGAGATCGCTCACCCATTCGGGATGCGCCAACACAGCGACCCGCTCAACTCCGAGGGCCAGCCAGGTCGATCGAGCATGCTTGAGCAGCGCCATAAAAATCGGATCGGCGGAATAACCGTTGGCAATCGCGATCGAACGCAGCCAGATCACCGGCGACTCGTCAAAGGGCGCCACCAGCACGCCGATCAGTTCGTTTTGAAAATACGCCAGCCAGATGGCGTCGGACGGACGTTCGTCATATAGCCAGTTATCGAACGTCCACCAATCGAGGTTGAAATGCACGCGGTGGATGTTTTCGGTCAGGCGATGAATGACCGCGCGATCGGCGATCAGCGCGGGCCGCACGTCGATGGCATCGATGGTCAGTGCTTCACGATTGAGCAAACCTTGCATGAAGGTCATCATAGCATTAGTGGGACAAGTTGCCAACCACACCCCGCCTAAGAGTATAACGCAAAAGTGTTGGTGACTTGTGGGATACGCTCGCGCTGGATGTGCCATCCAGCGCGAGCGTGGCCGGGCGGTATGCCCACCCAACAGTTTTGCGTTATACCCCCGCCTAATGAACCTGACTGGGTAGCCCTTGTCAGCGCCGTGTGAATGTTGTACACTCAGCTTAACCTCACCACTCAGGAGACCACCAATGCCTGCCGACGGAAAAAACAAAGCTCTTGAAACGACCTTAGCCTCCATCACCAAAAAATTCGGCGACGGCGCCATCATGCGACTGGGCGAAGCCACGCACTTGGAAATTGAATCCATCCCTACCGGTTCACTCGCGCTCGATCTGGCTCTGGGCATCGGTGGCATACCCCGCGGCCGCATTACCGAAATCTACGGGCCGGAATCGTCGGGCAAGACCACCCTGTGCCAGCACATCGTCGCGGAAGCGCAGCGGCGCGGCGGCACGTGCGCCTACATCGACATGGAACACGCGCTCGATCCCAATTACGCGGCGTGCTGCGGCGTGAACGTGGAGAATCTCTACATCTCGCAGCCGGATACCGGCGAACAAGCGCTGGAAATCGCCGATATGCTTGTTCACTCCGGCGCGATGGATGTGGTCGTGATCGACTCGGTGGCCGCGCTCGTCCCGCGTGCCGAGATCGAAGGCGAGATGGGCGACAGTCACATGGGTCTGCAAGCCCGACTGATGTCTCAGGCCCTGCGGAAGCTCTCCGGCGCGATCAAGGCCAGCAACACTGCCATGATCTTCACCAACCAACTGCGCATGAAGATCGGCGTGATGTTTGGCAACCCCGAAACGACGACGGGCGGCAACGCCTTGAAGTTCTACGCCTCCATTCGCCTGGACGTGCGGCGCATTCAGACCATCAAGGCCGATGGGGAAGCATCGGGCAATCGGGTGCGGGTGCGCGTCACCAAGAACAAAGTCGCGCCGCCTTTCCGCGAAGCCGAGTTCGACATCATGTTTAGCGAAGGCATCAGCAAAGTGGGTGATATTCTGGACATCGGTACGGATATGGAAATCGTCACCAAGCGCGGCGCGTTCTTCACTTACAACGATACGCGGTTGGGCCAGGGCCGTGAGAATGCAAAAGAATTCCTAAAGCAGCATCCTGACATCGCCGGCGCGATCGATAAAGAGGTCCGCGCCCATGCCGCCGAAGCCCAGCAGTTGACCCGTTTGGGCAAGAGCGGCACAGTGGCCGAGGTTGAATCGGATACGGCGGAAGATGAAGAGTGACGAGTGAAAAGTGAAGAGTGATAACGGCGACTGGAAACGGTCGCCGTTGTTCTAAGATGAGGTTGACGCACATGGCACTTGAATCTGTCGGCGCGTGGGTGTGGGACAAGTTCGGCAAAGACATAGTCAGCCATTTGGCGGGTAAAGCTAGGGAGCGGTGGGTCAAGTTTGAGTGGAACAAAGCCGCTGAAAAATACCGGCAGCGGATGAAGGCCTTGTATTCCACGACCCGCATGTTGGGCAAGCCTGAGCCTGTTTCATTGGAAGGCATCTACACTGATGTGTATTTGCTGGATCGGCCCACGGCCGTGCAGCGTTTTGACATTGAAGAACTCAAGACCCGGCAGGTCGAGCGCGGTTCATTTGGGAATGACTTACAACGCGCCAGTGCCCTGCGTTTAGCAGTCGAACAAGATCGCCTATTCATTTTGGGCAAGCCGGGAGCCGGTAAAACGACCTTTCTGAAGTATCTGACTTTGCAAGCGGCGATGGGTAAGCTGGATCGCGTGCCCATCTTCATCTCGCTGAACGATTGGGCCACCAGCGGCCTCGACCTGCCGGCCTTCATCGCGCGGCAATTTGAAATCTGTGCCTTCCCTGATGCCGCCACCTTCATTCAACACCTGCTCAAGCTTGGCGCGGCGTTGGTGTGCTTCGACGGGCTGGACGAAGTCAACGAGGCCGACGATAAACGCGCCGCTCTTACGCGGGCCGCCATCACGAGCGCCATGCGTGATTTCACAATACCTTCGCCAAAATTTCAGATGACTTTTTCGACCGCCATATCTGCCGGTTAGCGCATGCTGCTACCGCAAGATATGGGGCCTAAATATTCCTTTTTGAAAATTGGCGATGGTATTGATTTCACCAATCAGTATCCGGCCAACAAAGTCCTCATCACCTGCCGCATCGCCGCCACCGACTACACCTTTGAAAAGTTTACTTACGTGGAAATGGCCGACTTCACGCTGGAGCAAGTGCAGGTCTTTGCCCGCAAATGGTTCGTGCATGATGATGAGAAAGCTAAACGTTTTGTGGATGAATTGAACCGTGCCGAGCATCGCGGCCTGCGCGAACTGGCGCAGACGCCGCTGCTACTGACCTTACTGTGCCTGAACTTTGAGGAGACGTTGACCTTTCCGGCGCGGCGGGCGGAGTTGTACGAAGAGGCGCTGGACGCCCTGCTCAAAAAATGGGATGCAACGCGCAATATCAAGCGCGATGAGGTGGTATCGCGGCCTGTCGTTGGGCCGCAAGCGCCAGTTGTTCATGCGTGTGGCTGCCGAATACTTTGAGCGCGGCGAGATTTTCTTCCGCCAATCTGATCTAGCCCGGCGCATCAGCGCCTTCTTGAAAAACCTACCGGGGGGCGAAGCGGCTGATGAGTCAGACGGCGAGGTGGTGCTGAAAGCGGTGGAAGCGCAGCACGGCCTCTTTGTCGAGCGCGCCCACGGCATCTATTCTTTTTCGCACCTAACCCTGCATGAATATTTCACTGCCCGCTATATTGTGGATCACGTTGCCGATGGGGCGCTGGAACGCTTGATCACTCAACACCTCACCGATGACCGCTGGCGCGAGGTCTTTCTGCTGACTGCCAGTATGTTGTCTGAGGCTGACGCTTTCTTTGCAACTTTTCAACGGGCGTTGGATGACTTGCTGCGCGGCGATGAGCGCCTGTTAGTCTATAGCCGCTGGGCGGCGACCAAAGCCCGTGACTACGCTTACCTTGGCCATCCGGCCATTGCGCGCGCCGTGACGAGGTCGACTGTCGCCATGATGAGCACCCTCGACCTCGCCTGCGTCCTTGACCACTCCCTCGACCGCGACATCACCCTCGACCTCGATCGTGTTCTCGCCCGCGACCGCGCCCGTGACCGCGTCCGCGACCGTGTCCGTGTCCTCGACCATGCTCTCGATCTCGAGCGCATCCTTCCCCATGCCCTCGACCTCACCCCTGATCGCGATCTTGCCCACGCTCTGGACCGCGCCCGCGATCTCACCCGCGACCTTGCCCTCGCGCGCAACCTTACCCGAGACCTCGTCGTTGCTTCCGGCGTAGCCCGTGACCTCACCCGCGCCCTTGCCCTCGCTCTCGCCCGTATTGACGACCTCGACCTCACCCGCGCGCTCGCCCACGACTTCGCTTGCGACCGCGCTTTTATCTTTGCTTGGTCCTTTGCACGGTTTAACTACTACGAAGGCGTACGTCAATTGTTGGCGGCCTTAGCTCAGGCCAGCCGAGACGTTGGCCAGGTTGAATTCGCTCAGGCGTTGGACAATTTGCGCCTGCCCACTAGAGAGGCTGATGACGCTGACTGGCAGGCGTACGCGGCCGATTTGCAAGCACAGCTCATTCGTTATCGCAATATCGGCCATAACTGGAATTTTACGGACGAGCAACAGCAGCACATCAAGCAGTATGAACAGGGTACTGTCCTGCTGGCGCAGTGCCTGAAGTTGGCGGCGGTGTCAGATCGCAAGGCGATTGAAAATCGCTTGCTGCTGCCGCCGGAAGAATGAAGCGAGGCCACGCGTCATTGCGAGGAGCGTTGTTTGCGACGAAGCAATCTCCTTCACGGACGGCGAGACTGGCCGATTGGCTTCGAGATTGCTTCGCGAAAAGATGCTCGCAATGACGCGGGGTGGGCGGCGCGTATACTGAAAATCGAAAAGATGTTTGGCGTTTGCCTTTTGCTCATGGTATAATGCCGACATAAGCTGGACTGGTTTCATTCGCCCGATTTTTTGATCGGGGCGCGCCGCGACTGATAATTTTTATTCGGTCTGGCGCCTGAAACGACCGCCACCGTTTCGCCAACGGAACAACGGTTCGTGAGTTCAATGGGTATAGATACGGCCGGCCATCAGTTTCCAACGATGGCACCTGGATAGGCCATTGGTGATTCTCTTGCGAAGTTCTGTCTGACGACAGAGTTAACGTGAGCTACCAAAGCGCGGCGCAGTGCCGGTAGGTTGTGACGCGAAAGGGTTGTCATTGGGTAAGGTTCTGGACGCCTTTTCTTTGCCGTTTTAACACGGGACAATCGTCCGTAGATCGCGCACGACCTGTCTGGTCGTATCTAGTCGTACAACACCATATCAATTCGCGGACAGTTGCAAACGCGTTGTCGAGCTGTGGCTGAGACAGTCACAGCTCGTTTTATTTTGTCGCAGACCATGTCTGGCACCATCACCGCGCTGGTCGTGCAGCAGCGAAATACCGATCGGGTCAACGTCTATCTGGACGGCAAGTTCGCGTTTGGCCTGGCCGCCATCGAGGCGATCCGCCTGAAGCGCGGGCAGGTGTTGAACGACGCCGACATCGAGCGCCTGCAAGCCGCCGACGACATGGAGAAGGCGCGCGAAAAGGCTCTGCGCTTTCTGGGCAACCGGCCGCGCAGTGAATGGGAAGTGCGGCAGAATTTGCAGAAGGCGGGCCATGAGGCCGGGACCATCGATCGGGTCCTGGAGAGATTGCGCGGAGTCGGCCTGGTCGACGATGCCGCTTTTGTGCGCTACTGGCTCGACAACCGGGCGCAGTTTAAGCCGAAGGGCGCGCTGGCGTTGCGGCAGGAACTGCGACGTAAGGGTGTCGAGCGAGAAGTCATCGATGCCGTACTGGCGGAGAGCGAGCACGCCGATGATAATGCGGCCCTCCGATCGGCCTTAGCTAAAGCCGATCGGTACCGGCATCTACCGCGGCCAGAGTTCGCGCAAAAACTGGGCGCGTATCTGGCGCGGCGAGGCTTTGATTATGGGACCGTCCGTGAGGCTGTCGATGCAGCCTGGCAGCAGCTGCACGCGGACGATGCAGCATCATCCTATCTTGACGAATTAGAGGAATGACTATGGAGATTGGAACCGTTATTTTGTTGTTGATCGATTTGCTCATCGGTCTGGGGATTGGCGCGGGGGTTGTGTACTATGTGATGAACTCCCGGCTCAAATCCGTTAAGAGTGACGTGGCGGCTGAACAGGCGCGTCTGCTGGAAGAGGCGCAGATCAAGGTGAAGCAGATCGAACTGGCGGCCAAAGATGAAGCCATTAAGGTGCGTGACGCGGCCGAAGCAGAGTCAAATAAGCGCCGCGCCGAATGGCAGCGTGAAGATGAGCGATTGTCCCGCAAGCGTGAAGACCTGGACCAGAAGCTGGAACGAGTCGACCAGCGGGACCGCAAGTCGAACCAGCGGCAGGGCCAACTCGACAAGCTGGCGAACGATCTCGAAAAGAAGAATGCCCAGATCGTTACTGAACTGGAGCGGGTCGCGGCATTGAGCCTGGCGGAGGCCAAGAAGGAATTGCTGCAAATGGTTGAAGCCGATGCGCGGGCTGACATGGCCAAGACGATCCGCCAGGTGGAAGCCGAAACGCGTGAGATTGCCGAAGAGCGCGCGCGCGAAATTGTGACGACGGCCGTGCAGCGTGTAGCGACCGACCAGGCCGCCGAAGTATCGGTGACGGTGGTGCCCCTGCCCAACGATGAAATGAAGGGCCGCATCATCGG
>PMCF01000254.1:0-10802 GCA_003154115.1 Anaerolineae bacterium | reverse complement strand
CGCATCCATCCGACGCGCATCGAGAAGCTGGTCGAGGACGCCGAGGCCGAAGTCGAGCGCGTGGTCAAGGAAGAGGGCGAACGGGCGTCGATCGAGGCCGGCGTGCCGGGGCTACATCCAGAGATTTTGAAGATGCTGGGGCGTTTGCGTTTCCGCACTTCCTACGGGCAAAATCAGAACCATCACGCGGTCGAAACCTCGCGCTTGGCAGCGATTCTGGCGGCGGAACTGGGCGCAGACGTGAAGGCGGCCAAGACCGCTGGCCTGTTGCACGACATCGGCAAGGCGATCGATCACGAATTTGAGGGGACACACGCTGAACTAGGAGCGGATTTCATCAAGCGTTTTGGCGTGAGCAATCCTAAAGTGCTGAATGCCATCGCTTCCCATCATCATGCGGTGGACCAGCAAAGCCTGGAGGCCATCATCGTGGAAGTGGCCGACGCCATTTCCGGTGCGCGGCCAGGCGCGCGGCGTGAGAATGTCGAAACATTCCTGCGCCGGGTGCACGATCTGGAAGACATTGCCAAATCGCAAGCGGGTGTGGAAGAAGCTTATGCCATTCAGGCCGGACGTGAAATTCGCGTGGTGGTCAAGCCGGAAGCGATCGACGATCTGGCCTCGATTCAGTTGAGCAAAACCATCGCCAAGCAGATCGAGGACACGATGCAGTACCCGGGCCAGATCAAGGTGACGGTCATCCGCGAAACGCGGGCGACGGAGTATGCGAAGTAGTTGCCAGTCGCCGGTAGACAGTGGGCTGAGTGTGGCCAGTCTCATTTTGTGAGACTGGCCGCTTTTTTACCAGAGGGTGCGTTCTTGAAACGGCCGTAGTTGGCATTCGCTTGGCTGAAAGGCGCACTGTGAAGTGGCCCAAGTGGCGAAGAAACGCACGAGATGATGAGCAAACAACTCGTGCGTTTCTTCACCAAAAAAGGGAACGGCCCAATCGGTCGTTCCCTTTTGCTTTGTCAGCCTGTTTTCAGGTCTTGCCTATGGCGGAGGCAGGACGTTGAATGGATTCGGGAGTGTGCCGTTGAAACGGGTCTCAAAGTGTACGTGTGGACCGGTCGAGTGGCCGGTGGAACCGGCGGCCGAAATTTCAGTACCTTGATTGACACCCTGACCACAGGTTACGTAGATTTCACTGTTGTGAGCATACCAGGTCTGCCAACCGTTGCCGTGATCGATGACGACCAGATTCCCATAACCCACAGTGCTCCAGCCGGCGTAGACGACCACTCCTGAATCAGATGCGACGACGGGATCACCTAATGAGGCGGCAATGTCAATGGCAGGATGCCACGCGGCGTAGGGATTACCGGATAGCCAGTGTTTGGGCGTCGGCCATATAAAAGTGCCTGTACCCATCACAGAGCCTACTGGTGCATTCTGGCAGAATCCTGCGTTGGAAGTACGCGCTATCGGCACGCCTGAAGAATTGGTGTCAGCCGAGGCCGCAGGAGCCGGTGCATTGAGCTGTGCGGTCAAAGCCCACGGCTTAAAGTCGCGGCTGCCACCCGGGATGATGAGTGAAGCGCCCGCCACCGGCTGCTCGCCCGGCTTAAGTTGATTCCACTCGAGGCCATCGACATAGATCGCATCGGGTGTCACTTTGTATTCTTCGGCAATGCTTTCCACCGTGTCGCCGTCTTTGACGGTGTACACAATGCCGTTCACCGGTGGGAGCGCTAATTCCAGGCCGGGCTGCAACAAGTGCGGATTGTCTTGTAGCGTATCGAAGTTAGCCCACAAGACGCTTTCGGGCCGCAGGCCAAACTGACCGGCAATGCCAAACAACGTGTCCCCGGCCTGAACGGTGTAGCTGATCACGCCGCGTCGTTCTCGACTGGGAACAGTCGTGAACGGGTTGGCCTGGGGCAATACGTCCGTCTGATCAACCACGATAGGGCCGCCCTGCCCGAACTGGTTATAGTTCACTTCATCGGTCGTGCTGATTGTGTCAGTCGTGCTGAATACGCCAGAGACATTCACCCCATTTGTGAAGGTCCGCCGCTCAGGAAAATTAGAGGCCGACGTCGTTTTGGCCGTACTCACCAGCCCGATTGCGCCAACCAACACGGCTAGAATGACAAAGTGCGAGGTATAGCGGAATAACAGGGAGCGACCTTGCTCGCAGGTTGTCAGCCAGGCGATCTGCCCGCCTACCCTAACAGCAAACCGGGCAAACCAACGTTCGATCGGGATGTTCGCACCGAACGACTTTGGCCTAGTTTGCGGCTGGATTTTTTCTGGATTTTCCAACGGATCAGCAAGAATCTGAGGAGGTGAGGCACGCCGCGAAAACAATCCGCGTTGGCCTGTGCTTTTCACGGCTGGCTCGACGGCGATCTTGTCTTCTGACACGGGCTGAGCGTCATCAAGACGGCGCGCTACACGTGACGTTAATTGGGTTTCACTCATTGTAGTAATTTAGTGCGAACTTTCCACCAAAATGACTGCATTCTGGTTGCGGTGGTTTGTATTAGGTCAAGATTATACCATGAGCACAGACCTTGGCAAATCAGGGGGAGGGGGCGGCGATGCTGACGGCGGATGCCGTAGGCCGATCCCTGCCAGTGCCTGGCGAAGTACCTGTCAGACCACCTGAAAAAACGGTGGGTACCGACAGGCCGATCGGGTTTAATAGTCGTCGCGCAGGCTGGTCAGCAGCTCGGCGTTGGTCTTGGTGCGAGACAAGCGCGCCAGCAGCGCTTCCATCGCGTTGGTCATGTCCATGCCAGCCCCACCCGGCGGTTGCGCCATCATTTGACCCAGCATGCGGCGCATCAACCAGACCTTGCTCAAAACGTCCGGTTCCAACAGCAGTTCTTCGCGGCGCGTGCTCGACCGTTCGACGTCGAAAGCCGGGAAAATGCGGCGTTCTTGCAGGCGGCGGTTCAGGTGCAGTTCCATGTTGCCGGTGCCTTTGAATTCCTCATAGACCATGTCGTCCATGCGGCTGCCGGTGTCGACCAGACACGTGGCGATGATGGAGAGACTGCCGCCTTCTTCGATTTTGCGGGCCGCGCCAAAGAAACCTTTGGGCGGATACAAAGCGGCGGGATCCAGACCACCCGATAGGGTACGGCCGCTCGACGGCACGATGAGGTTGTAGGCGCGTGCCAGGCGTGTCATCGAGTCCATCAGGATCATCACGTCGCGCCCGCCTTCCACCAGACGCTTGGCGCGTGACAAAGCCATCTCGGCCACGCGGACATGGCTTTGGGGCGGTTCGTCGAACGTGCTGCTGATGACCTCGGCCTCGACCGACCGATCCATATCCGTCACTTCTTCAGGCCGCTCACCGATGAGGGCGACCATCAAATGAACATCCGGATAGCGCGTCGAGATGGCATTGGCGATGTGCTTGAGGACCGTCGTCTTGCCGGATTTTGGCGGCGAGACGATGAGGCCGCGCTGCCCCCGTCCGATCGGGGCCACCATGTCCAACAAGCGTGTCGTCAGATTGGCCGGCTCAGTCTCCAGATTGAAGCGCTGATTGGGGAAGATGGGCGTCAGCTTCTCGAAGACCGGGCGCTGTTTGGCCGCTTCGGGATCAAGCCCGTTGACGGCCTCCACCCGCAGCAAGCCGNNACCTGACCGATGACCATGTCGCCGGTACGCAGGCCAAAACGCCGGATCTGGCTCTGGCTGACGTACACGTCTTCGGGGCCGGGCAGGTAGTGCTCGCTGCGCAAAAAGCCGATGTTCTCGTCGACGATGTCGAGCACGCCGCCGCCGAAGATATAGCCCTGCCCTTCGGCTTTGGCGCGCAACAACCGAAGAATCAGATCTTCCTTCTTCAAGCGACTGTAGCCTGACACGTCGAGCGATTTGGCGAGATCGCGCAGCTCGGTCAAAGTCTTGGCTTCTAGCTTATCAAAATCAAAATCCACGTTAGACCTCCGCAAAAGCGTACTAGGGTTGATGAGATCGTTGTCAGGCAACTACTCATCTGTCATGCCCGAATGCTTCTATCGGGCATCCAGATTTGCTGCTGGGTGGCCTCTGGATTCCCGCTTTGCCGTACCCAAGCCTCACTGGGGCTTGGCGGCACGCTGGGCGACAGCATGCGGGAATGACAGCGTTGCGCGACGGCTGAGTAGTTACTTTTATTCGTACATTTGGGTGAGCAGGCCCAGCCGATCGAGATGGTGCTCGGATTCGATGCGGCGAATTGTGCCGCTGAGGCTGCGCATGACAATCGAGCTGGTGTACACCCGATCCTCTTCGTAGCGGACGCCGTCGACCAGCTGCCCATCGGTAATGCCCGTCGCCGCAAAGAAGACGTTTTCGCCGCTCACCAAATCATCGATGGTCAGCACGCGCTCTAAGTCGACGCCGAGATCGGTTGCCATGCGGCGCTCGGGAATATCGCGCGCCCACAGTTTGCATTGAATCTCGCCGCCGAAACATTTCAGCGCCGCCGCCGTGATGACGGCCTCTGGTGAACCGCCAATGCCCATCAAAATATCTTCGCCGGTATTGGGAAAGGCGGTCACTAAAGCGCCGGCCACGTCGCCGTCCATAATGAGCTTGATGCGCGCGCCACACTCGCGCACTTGCCGGATCAAGTTGGCATGCCGGTCACGGTCGAGAATGACGACCGTCAGATCGTTAACGTCTTTGCCCAGGGCCTTCGCCACTTTGGTCAGATTATCTTTTACCGGCGCGTTGATGTCGATGGCGCCTTTGGCGCGCGGGCCGACGGCGATCTTATTGGCATAGACCAAATGCTTTGGGTTGTACATCGTGCCGCGCTCGGCCAGCGCCACCACCGCGATGGCTCCCGGCAACCCCAGCGCCGTCAAGCGCGTTCCATCGATCGGGTCGACGGCAATGTCCACTTTGGGCGGCACACCCGTGCCCAGCTGCTCGCCGTTGTACAGCATCGGCGCTTCGTCTTTTTCGCCCTCGCCAATGATGACGACGCCGTCCATCTCGACCGTGTTAAACATGTAGCGCATGGCATTGACGGCCGCCTGATCGGCGCCATTCTTATCGCCGCGTCCCATCTGGCGGGCGGCGGCCAGTGCGGCCGATTCTGTCACGCGCACCAGTTCAAGCGCCAGGTTGCGGTCGGGATCTCTAATAACCTGCTGCGGGTTCATGTTCGATCTCCTCCGGGTTGGGGTTTTGTTTCCGCTAGCGCGTCTCTTCGCCTCGATCGGCTGGGCCGTATGATCGAGTTTTTACCACCATTCAGGCGGATCGTGATCCGCCTCGTTACGGCGTTACCGCACCACAAACCAGATAATGAAGTAATAGCTCACGATGATCGTGAACAGCAGACTATCTAAGCGATCGAGCACGCCGCCATGGCCGGGAATGAGGTGGCCGGTATCTTTCGCCCCCACCTCGCGCTTGATCATCGAGATGGAGAGATCGCCTAATACGCCGATCAGCGCGCCGATCAAGCCCAGCGCCGCTCCTGCCCACCAAGGCAGATTCACGTTCAAAACCTGGCTCAAAGCCACGGCGATGAGTGAATTGAAAATCAGGCTAAAGGCCACGCCGCCCGCCAGACCTTCCCAACTCTTTTTGGGACTCAGCGAGGGCGTCATCTTATGCGCGCCAAATTTACGCCCGATGAGATACGCGCTGCTGTCGGCCAGCCAGGTGCCGCTCAACGCCAGCAGCAACCACCATTGGCCGTTGTCTAGCTGGCGCAACAAAATAAAATGCGCGCCCGCCACTCCCAGGTAGACGCCGCCCGCGACGGTTAAGGCCCAATTGGCAGTGGGCGATCCCTCGCGCTGGCGCATTTGCCAGGTCAGTGCGGCGATCAACAGAAAGGCCAGCCCCGGACGAGACAGATTTAAGCGGGGCAAGACTGCCTCAAACAGCAACGCCCAGACTAAAGCAGTAGCAAAGATCAAATTGGGCAGGAACTTGCCCAGCTTCATCAATTGCACAAACTCATACGCGGCCAGCGTGAAGATGAAGATCAACGCCAGATCGAACAACCCTCCGCCGATCAGGACCACCGCAATGCCGATCGGCAGGAGAATCAACGCGCTAATGACGCGAGTCCGCATTAGGCAAATCCCTATTTGGCCTGTTCGGCCAGCGTCTTCGTTTGCTCGGCGGTCAGCCCGAAGCGCCGTTCGCGCGCGGCGTAGTGATCCAGCGCCTTCTGCAATTCGTCTTCATTGAAGTCAGGCCAGTAGGTGGGCGTCACATAGAGTTCCGCGTAGGCGCCCTGCCAGATTAAGAAATTGCTGACGCGCATCTCGCCGCTGGTGCGAATAATCAAATCGGGATCGGGTTGGCCGGCGGTGTAGAGGTACTGGCTCAACAGGGCGTCGTCCACTTTAGCGGGATCGATGCCCTCGCGCATGATGCGGCGCACGGCGTCGATGATCTCCTGCCGTCCGCCGTAGTTGAACGCCACATTGAGAATGAGCGTGTCATTGTGTTTCGTCAGCTCCACGGCTTTCTGAATTTTCTTGAGCAAGCGCGGCGAGACATTATCCGATCGTCCAATATGCCGAATCTGTACGCCCTGTTCGTGGAGTTCTTTCAACTCGCGTTCGATGACCTGCTCCAGAATCGTCATCAAGCCGCGGACTTCCTCCGCCGGCCGGCCCCAGTTTTCGGTGGAAAAGGCGTAGATGGTGAGAATCTTGATGCCGTGCCGGACACAGGCTTTCAAAGTGCGGCGCAAGTTTTCCGTGCCGGCGCGATGACCCGCCAGGCGCGGCAGGCCGCGCGCTTTGGCCCAGCGGCCATTGCCATCCATGATGATGGCTAAGTGATATGGAATTTGATGGAGTGCGGGTGTGGAACTCATGCTGCCACGAGTGGGTATCGCTGCTCGTCATCGTGTCCGTGCGGCGTGCGCACGGCTGGGGACGTGAACAAAGAACATGTGCCTGACCGCGCTTAAACCTCGCGGATTTCTTCTTCTTTGCGCTGGCTGACGGCTTCGGCCTGCTCGATATACTTGTCCGTCAATTTTTGCAGCTCATCGCGTCCGTGTTTCAGATCGTCTTCAGAAATCATTTTCTCTTTTTCAAAATCGCGCATCATGTCCTGGGCGTCGCGGCGAATGTTGCGGATCGATACGCGCGTTTCTTCCAGGCGCTTGTGGACTTGCTTGATCAAATCATTGCGGCGCTCTTCGCTGAGGCGTGGGAAAATGAGGCGAATGACCTTGCCGTCGTTATTGGGCGTAATGTTCAGGTCCGAGGCGCTGATGGCGCGCTCGATGTCCTTCAGCGAATGCGCATCGAAGGGACGGATCATCAATACCTGCGCTTCGGGCACGGTAATCGTCGCCAACTGCTGCAACGGCGTGGGCGTGTCGTAGTAATTCACGAATAAGCGCTCGACGATGGCCGGGCTGGCGCGACCGGTGCGGAAAGCGCGCAGATCCACTTCGAACGCGTGAATCGTTTTCTGCATGTGCTCTTCGGCTTCGTGCAGAGAGTCTTTAACAAGAGAAGGATCAGTTGTCATCGTCGCTGGTCACCTTGCGCTGAAATTTCGATAGATCAAATTATGGCAGACATCGATTCGTTGCAGTAAGTTGGTGTGGATTCTCCGTCAAACAACGGAGTAGTGTTGGTCTTGGGTGAGAATCAAAGCCGCCGGCGGGGGCGAGGTCGCCAATCGGCGGAGTGCTACGCATATTATAATACAAATTCGTGGAAGTGCGCTAGTCCCGAGGTGGAACTCGTAGGGGTTCGCCTGCCGCTCGATCGTGGGCCACTGAACCCCTACCCGGTTTCGATAGCTCTATTCCCCGTTGATGATCGTCCCGATGCGTTCGCCCTGCACGGCGCGCTCCAGGCTTTGCGCCTGCCACAGATCAAAGACCAGGATGGGCAGCTCGTTGTCCATGCACAGGGAAATCGCCGTCGAGTCCATGATGCCCAGACGTCGATTCAGTGCGTCGATGTACGATAACCGATCGTACCGGACGGCGTTGGGATTCTTCTTCGGGTCTTCGGAGTAAACGCCATCGACCTTGGTGGCTTTGATCAGGATGTCGGCTTTCACTTCCATCGCGCGCAGTGCCGCGGCGGTATCGGTCGTAAAATAAGGATTGCCCGTGCCCGCGCCGATGATGACCACGCGCCCCTTCTCCATATGGCGCATCGCGCGCAGGCGAATGAACGGCTCGGCTATGGCCTGCATCGTGATCGCCGTCTGAACCCGCGTCTCCACACCCACCCGCTCCAGCGCATCACGCAGCGCCAGCGCATTCATCACCGTCGCCAGCATGCCGACATGATCTGCCACTGAACGATCCATGCCGTGCGCCAGGCCATCTTTGCCGCGCCACAAGTTGCCGCCGCCCAGCACCAAGGCGACTTCGACGCCGAGCTCTTTCACGCCTTTGATGCGCATGGCGAGATCTTCTGCTTCGTGCACATCGATGCCGACTTTGCCTTCGCCGCCGGCCAACGCTTCACCGCCGATTTTCAAAAGAATGCGCTTGTATTTGATCGTCATGCTGCCTCGCTTGATGTAATCTCATCCGCGTCATGGCCAACGCAGCCCCGCGCGGCATTGACGCCAGAACGTGAGCTACAAAAAAGGCAACGGGTTGTCCGTTGCCTTTTTCTGCTTATGCGCCTAATTCGTAGCGGACGAAGCGCCGCACCACGATGTTTTCCTTCAAGTCGGTGATGCCCTGCGTGATCATCTCGCCGATGGTGACCTTCTCATTCAACACGTAAGGCTGCTTCACCAGGCAGGTCTCTTGATAGAACTTGCCGAGTTTTTGCTCCACCGCTTCATCCACCTCAGCCCCCGACTTACCGGCGGCTAGTGCTTCTGCCTGGAAACCTTGTTTGGCTTCTTCGAGCACGCTGGCCGCCACGTCTTCCGGCTTGATGTATTGCGGATTCGCCATGGCGATGTGCTTGGCGATTTCCTGCGTTAACTTCTTGAAGCCTTCAGTCCGCGCCACGAAATCGGTTTCGCAGTTGACTTCAACCAGCACCGCGATGCGGTTGTTGTGGTGAATGTACGAACCTACCAAGCCATCCGCCGCAACCCGATCGCTTTTCTTGGCCGCCGCCGCCAGACCCTTATCTTTCAACCAGGCCTTGGCTTTTTCCGCATCGCCCTCGCAAGTTTCCAGGGCTTTGCGGCAGTCGAGCACACCTGCGCCGGTGGCTTCACGCAATTGCTTGATCATTGCAGCTGAAATTACCATAGTTCATCCTCTTCAAAGGGCGACCCCAGTTCGCCTGTGGTCGCCACTCAAATTATGCTTCGTCTTCCTCTGTATCGAGGCCTGGAGCGCCTTCGAACTCAAGACCGGCGCGCAACTTCGCCAGGGTGGCTTCACCCAGATACTTATCGTCTTGTTCCAGCGCGCCTTCCATTTCCGTCACTTCGGCGGGCATGGTTTCCTTGCGCATCGCCAGGCCTTCTTGCACGGCGTCGGCCATGCGGGCCACGATCAACTTGATCGCGCGGATGGCATCATCGTTGGCTGGAATGACCAGATCGATCTGGTCGGGATCGCAATTCGTATCGACCATCGCAATCACGGGGATGTTCAGCGTATTCGCTTCCTTGATGGCCGTGACTTCGCGATGCGTATCGATGACGAACAACACATCGGGCAGCTTGCGCATGTCCTTGATACCGCCCAGGCGCAGATTCAACTTGGTGATCAAGCGGTCGATGTCCAGCGCTTCCTTCTTGGGGAGCAAGGACAGCTCGCCGCGATCGCGGCGTCCTTCCAAACTGATCAACGTATCGATACGTTGCCGGATGGTACGCCAATTGGTGAGTGTGCCGCCCAGCCAGCGATAGGTGATGTGCGGCGCGCCGGCGCGGACCGCTTCCTTCGCGATCGTGTCCTGCGCCTGGCGCTTGGTGCCGACAAACAACACCGTGCCGCCGTTCGCGGTCGTATCGCGAATCATATTGTAGGCGGCGTCCAGCGAAGCGATGGTTTGCTGCAGGTCGATGATGTGGATACCATTGCGCTCGGTGAAGATGAACGGCTTCATCTTCGGATTCCAGCGCTTGGTCCGGTGACCGAAGTGCACGCCCGTTTCGAGCAGTGCCTTCATTGAGACAACAGCCATGGTAGAACCTCCTGTATGTTTTGAGTGTCGTCCGCCGCTCTCTTCTCGCGCAAGAACCTGAAGGCTGTAGACTCAGGCACATCTTGGGCAATCCAGCGGCGTGTGAGATAGAACCCCTTGCAGGGTTCGGCGCGGGAGTATACCACAGCGCTATACGGTTGACAATGGCCTATTTTTGAGCCGGATCGCAGCTCAAGCCGATCGGTTACCAACACCCGATCGGCGGATCGGCGCGAAACGAAAAATGGTCTTTGACAACCTTGCCGATCACGGGTACAATTTCGACCCGCGCTGACAGATGGTGCATCCTTGACCGAAGTGTCCCATATGGTATAATGTCGGCGCAGCGGGCTAGAAGTTATAGCCCGCGAAGTATGTCTATTGCCGACGTAGCTCAGCGGCAGAGCGTCCGCCTTGTAAGCGGAGGGTCGCGAGTTCAATCCTCGCCGTCGGCTCTGCGTTGAGCGCATTGGTCATTATTTGGACAGGTATCCAAGAGGCTAAAGGACGCTGACTGTAAATCAGCCCGGCGACGCCGTTCGGGGGTTCGATTCCCTCCCTGTCCACTGATCAAGGGTGTCGCTTGAGACACCCGCAGACGCCCACATAGCTCAGGGGTAGAGCATCCCCTTGGTAAGGGGAAGGTCATGGGTTCAAATCCCATTGTGGGCTTCACAAACCCGGTCTCAATTACGCGCATCTTAGAAGGAGAACAAACATCATGTCGAAGCAGCATTTTGATCG
>PMCF01000431.1 GCA_003154115.1 Anaerolineae bacterium | reverse complement strand
CTAATTTGCGCAAAAATTGGGTGGCAGGTTTCCACCGTTCATCGGGAAAAGATCGCTATCGGCATGCACTCCCTGCCGGCAGGCTCGATCATCAGGCCGAAACCTGCTAGGTCTCTAGTGATCCCCGTTGCGCGGCGCGCCCTTCAAGGGTATAGTTGGCGCGATGTGGAATCGTGTCCGCCGTCTTTCCCCGCTTACCTGGATGGTCGCGCTGTTACTGCTCGCGACTGTTTTGCGTTTCGCGGCCTGGCAATCCGCCCCGCCCGGCCTGCGCTACGATGAAACCACCGTGGTCTATGAAGCCGACGAAATCCGCGCCGGGGCGCGTCCCATCTACATGGACGGCTCGGCCGAAGAAGCGCTGTACCACTACCTCTTTGCCGCCGCGCAAGACCTGATCGCGCCCCATCTCTTCACGCTGCGCTGGCTATCGGCCGCGCTCAGCTTGATTGGCGTGGCCGCCGTCTACGCGCTGGGCCGCCGCATGTTCAACGCGCGCGTGGGCCTCTTGGCCGCAGCCATCGCAACCGGGGCCTTCTGGTCGTTGATGTATAGCCGTCTGGGTTTGCGCATCATCGCTCTGACGCCCTTCGTCTTGCTGGCGTTGATTTTTTTGTGGCGCGCCTTCTCCCGATCGCGCCGGCGCGACTTCATCGTAAGTGGCGGGCTGTTCGGCCTCAGCGCTTATACGTACTCCGCCACGCGCATGCTGCCCGTGGTCGTGGTCGGCTTCATCCTCTATCTCGCCGTCTTCAACCGCACTTTTCTGCGAAAACATGGCGTCAATCTCGCGTTGACCATCCTCACTGCTACGCTCATCGTGCTGCCGATGGTGATCCACATCGCCACAGTGCCGGCCGCCGAGCGCCGGCTGGGTGAAGTGGAAGGCCCGCTTGATGCGCTGGCCAAGGGTGATGTCGGGCCGTTGATCAATTCGACCATCGTCACCGCCGGCATGTTCATCGCCACGGGCGATCCTGAATGGCTGTACAACATTCCTAATCGACCCGTCTTTGATCTACTGACGGGCGCGATCTTTTTCAGTGCCGTGATCCTCAGCCTGCGACGTTTGCGACAGCCGGCTTACGCGTTCGTCCTTATCTGGCTGGCGGCCGGACTGCTGCCCGCCATGCTAACGTGGCCGGCCGCCAGCAACAGTCACAGTTTTCTGGCGCAGACACCGGCTTTCTTGCTGGTCGCCATCGGCCTCGACGCCCTGGCGACCCGTTGGCCGAAGGTTGGCGGAGTTTTCATCTTCGCCGCGTTGATCGTGTTCTTCACCGTTTCGCTGCATGATTACTTCAATCGCTGGGCAACCGAAGAGACCGTACGCCGCGAACATCAAGCGGGCATTGTCGCGGTGGCACGGCAGATCGATCAACTGCCCCACGCTAAGCCGATCGTCTTCAGCAGCGGCGCGGTGATGCACTGGAATCCGTGGAGCGTAACGGCGTTTCGTCTGACCGCCCCGATCGGGTATACGGCCACCCGCTGGTTCGACGCCCGATCAGCCTTCATCTTTCCGCAGGGCCAAACCGATCTCACGTTAATCACGGCGTCGCTGGATGAGCAACCCGCCCCCCTGGACAGCCGCTTGATCGAAGATCTGTTTCCCGTCGTCGAGCCGCTGCCCACGGGCGGTGATGTTTACAGTGCCACACATCTCGTGTCAGCCCTGAACACACGCCTCATCACGCTGACGCAGGCGGAAGTCAGCTGGCCGAGCGGAACGCCGATCAGCTCAGCGGCGGCGTTACCAATCGCCTTTGACGATCAACTGGAATTGATCGGCTACGAGGTACGCAAACCGATCGTGCAGGCGGGCAAGAACATCCGCCTCACCACGTACTGGCGCGCCAGAGATCGCGGCGTGGAACCATTGTCCTTCTTCGTGCACGTGCTGGATAAACAGGGCAACCTCGCCGCGCAATGGGACGGTTACAACTACTCGCCCTACTACGTCCAACCCGGTGACATCATCGCGCAAGTTCACTTCATTCCCATTCCGGCCAATTTTGCCGAAGGCACTTATCGCTTGCAGTTGGGGCTGTATCATTCCCTCACGGGCGAACGCATTCCAATCATGCTCGATGGGCAAGCGATCGCCGATCGGGTTTTGTTGCAGACCGTTGAGATTACGAGGTAATGAACGATGAGCAATGAACAAATGACAAACGAACCACTTGAAGTCACCGTTGGTCGATTGTTGTTGAAGCACAACTTCACACTGGCCACCGCTGAAAGCTGCACCGGCGGATTGATCGGCCATCGCCTGACCAATGTGCCGGGCAGTTCCGACTATTTTCTTGGCGGCATCATCGCGTATGCGAACGAGGTTAAAGAGCGTGTGTTGGGCGTCAGTCAGCAGACGTTGGAGACGCACGGCGCGGTGAGCGCGGAAACAGCGATCGAGATGGCACGCGGCGCGCGCCGCCTGTTGAACACGGACATGGCGATCAGCGTGACAGGCATCGCGGGGCCGGGCGGCGGCACGCTCGATAAGCCCGTCGGCCTGGTGTATATCGCCTTAGCCGCGCCAGACTTCGAACGCGTGGAACGGTTTGTGTGGAATCAAGATCGTGAAGGGAATAAATGGGAGTCGGCTGAGGCTGCGCTGCGTTTGGTGCAGGAATACTTGCAGAGCCTCAAGCCGGCCTAAGTGAAGCAACGGTTTATAACATCCACCTCTGGCAATTAACGAGCTTCGCGTCCGCAAAGCATGACATCCGTCAATTGCCGTCAGGCAGCGAGTCTTTTATACTGCTGGCATGCGAAAACACTTACCGCGTCAACCCTGGCAAATACTCGTGCTGATCTGCGCCGTGTTTGTGCTGACGGCCTGCAATCGACCAGCCAGTGATTCGGCTCTGCCGCCCGCCAACCCGCAGCGGCTCTTTCAAGTTCAGGGCCAGATTCAGCAAGGCCCCGATGCTGGGCTTACCCTCAACGGCGATCTGCGCATCACGCTCGATGCGGCCGGTCGTTTACAAGGCACGCTGATACGCGAAAGCGGATCGCCCATTACCGTCACCGGTCAGATCGACGGTCAGGCCATCCACCTCGCGTTCGATCTGGGCAATAACGCGGCCGTGTTGGGCGTGGGCACTTTACAGCACGACATCAGCAATGCGCAGGGCACGGCAGGCGGTCTGCTTACCGGCCCGCAGCCCGGCGATAGCGGTGATTGGTTCGCACGCTGGACGACAATCGCAGTTCCACCCACACCATCACCGGCCAAGCCTGCACCTGACAACAACTCGCTGACCAGCGTACTTGTCTTGGCCGTAATGATAGTCGTGATCTTGCTGCTAATGAGCGTGCTGTTACTGCAAAGGCCCGGCGGCAAATCGCTCTATTCCAGAACGCGTGGCCGATCAACCGTCCCCTTCGTCAAGGCCAGCGCGCAAACCGTGGAGCCGGAACACTGGCTCGACGAAGCCACCCTGCCCCTCGCGCAGTTTGCCACCACCTACGCGCACGGCGACGATCACTACGATCTGTCGTTCACCATCGAGTCGGCACGCGGCGAATTCTTAGGCGAGTGTGGCGTGGGCATCTCGGCAGCAATCAACAGTGGCAAGTCCAAGTCAACATCGGCTTCTGATGTTCCAGCCTGGCTAGAGTCGCTCGCCACGACCACTGATAGCGGCCAGCATAAGGCCGTGACGGCCCTGGAAGTGTGGGTCTTCGACAAGAACGACATCAACACTGTAACCAAAGTGCTGCGCAGCGCGCAGGGCTTCTACAATCCGTCACAACACTCAGCGCGCGATCCGGTGAACGAGGTGCTAGTGATCGCACCCGATCAAACGCTGGTGCTGGAAACCAAAACGCTGCGAATGCGCATCAAGGTGACGGCAGTGGAATACTTTGAAGACCCCACCCACTCGCAAAGCGTGTTCAAGCAAGTCAGCCTGCAGTTGGGCGTGTGGGTCAAATAAGCTCAAGCGGAGAAAGTCATGAAGCATATCGTACGTTGTGGACAAGTCATGCTGTTGCTCATCATCAGCGCGGCGTTGCTGGCCGGCTGCGCCGCGCCTGCTGCACAGCCTACCCCGACGGCAACCGCGAAACCGGCGCCCAAGAAAGTTGCGACGCTGCCGCGCCCGTATAACGAAAAAGCCGATCCGGCACAGGACATCGCCGCGGCGCTGAAGCAAGCTGCAACGGAACACAAACGGGTGCTCTTAGATTTTGGCGCGAACTGGTGCCCGGATTGTCTCGTCCTGTCCATGCATTTCGACAACGCTCAGGTAAAGCCGTTTTTGGATCAACACTTTGTTGTGGTCAAGATCGATGTGGGCAAGTGGGATAAGAATCTGGAGATTGCCAAGCAATACGGCAATCCGATCAAGCTAGGCATTCCGGCGGTGGTGGTGCTTGATGAAGATGGCAAACAGATTGCTTCTACGGCCGATGGTGCACTGGCCTCGGCGAGCACCTCTAAACCGCAAGACATCCTGGCCTATCTCAAGCAATGGGCCGAGGCAAAACCATGATCAGGCGCGGACGACTTGTTCTGCTCAGTGGGGTGGTCCTGCTGTTGACTACCCTGGGAATCTACGTACTGTTGAGTCGCACGTCAACCACGTCGTTTACCGTCCAACAGTCGTTGGCCACGTTCACGGAAAAAGGTGTTACGGTCGAGGTCGTCGTAGAGAAAGATCAGACCGGGCAGACCTGGCTGGCGGGCACTTTCACACCCACCCAACCTCGTTTTCATTTGTACAGCATGGATCTGCCGCGCAAGGGCAGCGGCGGGGTGGGACGTCCCACCTTGCTCGAAGTGATCGCCCCGCCTGATCTCCGCCCGATCGGACCGCTGCAAGCCGATCAACCTGTGCAGGATCTCTACTTCGACGTTTTGCAGCGATCGTTTCCCGTTTATCCCGATGGCGCGGTCACCGTGCGGCTGCCGATCGAAAAACCCGATCGACCCGCGATCACGATCGAGTTAGCGATCACCTACATGGCTTGCAGCGATACGACCTGCCTGCCACCAGTCGAGAACAAGCCCGTTTCTGTTACCCTGTTTGGCAGACGTGAGTGATCACGTCCGCGCCTGTCACCCCACTGCTCGCCGTTGCCTTCGTGCGTTATCGCCTCTCCAACACCTGCCAGATCTTATCCAGCACAATCAGCGCCGTTAAATTCTGCACGCTGTGGCCACGTTGCAACGCCTGCGGCAAAGTGTAATCGTGCTGATAGAAGCCCGTCAGGTGCACTCCGTCCGGCCCCAGGCCGCGCCCCGGCACTGTTTCAGAGACACGCGCAAAGTCCCACAGGGGAATCTTATAATCGGTGGCTATCTTCCGCAAAATGTCGTTGACCTGTTCCGTGCCCTGGCGCTGATCGGGCTTGGTGCTCAATACCGGAATCACGCCCTGCTCGATGGCATACTCCACCACGGCGCGCATGTTCTTCTCAAACAACTTGGCGACGCCGGAGTCATTCGCACCCAGGCGCAAGATCAAAATGCTGGGATTGTTCTGCCGCAATTCACAGGCCAGCGGCGTTTCGTCGGCGTTGCACTGTTGCTTGTCCGCCCACGCGGGATTCAGCAGCGTCCACGAATGCTGCCCGATGCGCACCGCCATACTCTTGCGTCCATAGGATCCTTTGAAGTGATCGATCACAGTCTGCAAATAACGATAGTCGCCTAAGTTATACGGACTGCTATCAAACCGTCCCAGGAAGTACGGCGACTCGATCGTGCTGTCGCCGGCCTTAGAAAATGCCTGCGGATTCCGGCCTAACGTTTGCCCTTTAGCGTAAATCTCGCGTACATGGTCGAGCACGGCGGAGTTCATGACGACGAAGGAATCAACCGGCAAGCCGTTCACCCGATCGGGCGGTGGCGGCACGGTCGGCCGCTGGGCGTGATCTTCCAGTGTGCGCAGCGTATCGAGCGTGGGCCGGCTGGTGGGCGCGTAGCGTGCCGGTGCCGCCGTGGGTGTCGTCAACGCCGCCAGCGCGTATTCGGTCGCTACCGGATCGGGCCCTTCGGTCGGCTGCGGTTCCAACGTTTCGATCACCTCCGTCGGTTCCGGCGTGGGTGAAACCAGTATCGACGCACTTGCCTGCACACTCGGCGAAGCGCCACATCCCGACAAGACTAGCACCAGCCCTAAGAGAGCAGTGCACACCACCAAATAAGTTCGATTCTTCCGCATACTTCCCTTCTGTGTCGTGACTTTCGAAGCGATATTATACACGAGACAACAAACCGGGCTCCTTTAGCACGAAGAAGCCCGGTTAATCAGCAGACTGGGTGGTGCGCTGTTAGCTCAGATGCGGCAAAATCTTCTTCTCCATGTCGGCCTTGGGCCGGAAGCCGACAATGCGTTCCACCGGTTGGCCGTTCTTGAACAGAATCAGCGTGGGAATGCTCATCACCCCATAGGCCATGGCCGTGTTCTGATTCTCATCCACGTCCAATTTCACGACCTTCAGCTTGCCTTCCTGCTCACGCGCAATTTCGTCGACGACCGGCGCGACCATGCGGCACGGCCCGCACCAGACGGCCCAAAAATCCACCAGGATGGGTTGATCTGATTTCAACACCGCTTGATTAAAAGTTTCATCCGTTACGACAATTGGGGTTGCCATGTCTCTCCTTGCCCTGCCTGATTCTGATGCGCCGTTAATTGTACCCCAGCCCGATAATTTTGTCACCGCCCATTGATCATTGCAAATTGATCATTGTTCATGGTTCATTGTTAGTGCATCCGCCGCCGCCACTCTTCTTTCAAGGCCAACGCACCCAGATCCTCCGGTTTGGTTTCCAGGAAGTCGCGCAACAACCGCTGGAATTTGTTGGCTTCATCGATCATGGGGAAGTGTCCGGAGTCCACCAGATTAATCGGACGCACGTTGCCATCGAAATCGCGCAAGTCCTCGTTACTCAGCGGGGGGACGAACGAGTCTTTGCTGCCATACACCAACAACATGGGCAAACTATCCAATTCATCCACGGCATTGTGCAAATCCAGCGCTTCGAGCGAGCGGGCCGTGCTAAGCACGGCATTCGGATCGGTCTTAGTGGCCTCGATTTCCACCTCAGGATAATCGGAGACCGCGCGGCGTCCCAACATCCGATCGAGCAGCGAACTGCCCCCCGACGCGATCAAGCGCCTGCCAACTACACCGACGGCCAACGGCATGCTCACGGCCATAATGCGATCGACGCGATCCGGGAATTGTTCGGCAAACAACAGCGCGACGGCGGCGCCCATCGAATGTCCCACCAGGCACGCCTTCGTTACGCCGAGCTCTTCCATGAACCGATCCAACTGCGCCACATACGCATCCAGGGCATAACGTTCCGCATTGTGATCAGAATCGCCAAAGCCCCACATGTCGAAGGCATACGTGCGGAACCGATCCGACAGATTATCCATTGTCGGCATCCAATAGCGCCACGAGCCTAACCAGCCGTGCAAAAAGATCAGCGGCCGGCCGCGGCCCAGCACCTCGTAATGAACTAAACCATCATCCAGAATGATTGCACTCACAGCTGTTCCATCTCCACCGACAAACGCCCTTCTCCACTGGAAGCTTAAGCTGCCTGGCGGCGTTTCGCGACTCGATCCAACACCGCTTGCACCTGCTTGACCAATTCATCCGGCGCAAACGGCTTCAGAATATACTCTTCCGCGCCGACTTCGAGACCGGTCTGAATCTCACTCTCCTGCCCCTTCGCCGAGAGAAACACCACCGGAATATCGCGCACCGCCTCGATCGTCTTCATCTGGCGGCACGCTTCGTAGCCCGTCATCTTGGGCATGCGCACGTCCATCAAAATCAGCGCGGGCAGCTCTTTCTGCGCCTGCTCCACGGCCTCGGCGCCATTGGTCGCCTGCACCACGGTGAAGCCGCCGAACTGCAAACTGAAGCTCACCAGCTCACGAATATCACGTTCATCTTCGGCAATCAGAATCTTGGTCATAGCACCATCCTCATCCGCTCCGCGCTGCAACGCGCCGCTACGGCTACCGCGCCGCTACCGGCTGGGCTCCACGAGCGAGCGATTCGTCACCAGTACACCGATTTCATAGGCCAGCTCATCGACGGCAAACGGCTTCGTCATGAAGCGCGCCGCACCCAGCGACAATATCTTTTGCCCTTTCAGTTCATCATCCGTCAGGCTGCCCGTAATGACGACGACGGGAATGTCCGCCGTTTCGGGCAGGCCCTTCAACCGCTGCAGCACTTCATAGCCGTCCATGCCGGGCAATTTCAAATCGAGCAAAATTAAATTGGGATGTTCCTGCCGCGCCAGCGTTAAGGCGCGTTTGCCGCTGGAGGTCAGCACCACGCTGAAACCGCGCTGCTCCAGGGCGGCCTGCAGCATATCGCGCGTGTCGCGATCATCGTCAACCACCAGCACCTTGCCCGACCCATGCAGGACGCGATTCACCGACGCCACCAACCGGCCCGGCTCGATGGGCTTGGTGAGATAATCGACCGCGCCCAGTCGCAGGCCTTCCTGCGGATCGCCCATGACCGAGACAATGACGACCGGGATGTCCGCCGTCAGCGGATCGTTTTTCAATTGCTGCAACAGTTCAAAGCCGTCGGCGTCTGGCAGGTAAATGTCGAGCGTGATCAAACTCGGCTTGTGGGCGCGCGCCATTTCTAACGCATCCTTGGCCCGCCCGGCAATGCTGACCTGATAACCGCTCGCGGTGAGATGACGGCCGATCAATTCGGCAATGTCCCGATCGTCCTCGACGACCAGCACATGCCGCCCCTCAATGTTTAACTGCGGCCGCAGCTCGGACTCGGCGGGCGCTTCAACCAGGCCGCCCGCCTCCACGGGGTGCAGGTCAGGCGTCGCGGGTGTTTCTTGAACCGCGCGCAGGGTGAAGGAGAAGGTCGTGCCCACACCCGCTTCACTCTCCAGCCAGAGGCGGCCCTCATGCATCTCTACCAGCGATTTGACAATCGCCAGGCCCAGGCCGGTGCCGGGGAATTCGTTGACATTCGGATCATCGACCCGGTAGAAACGCTCAAACACTTTGGGCTGATTTTCCGGCGCGATGCCAATCCCCGTATCCACCACGTCGATCTGAACAAACTCGCCTGCTTCGTGCGCGCGCACGGTGATCAGGCCACCGGGCGGAGTATACTGATAAGCGTTGCCGACCAAGTTGGTGAGAATCTGGATCACGCGATCGCGATCGGCATACACGCGCGGCAGATCGCCTTCCGGCAAGGTGACGTGCAGCGTGAGTTTCTTCTCTTCGATGCGGGTGTGCAGGGAAGCCACCACCGAATCGATCAGCGATTCGAGCGTGACCGGCTTGAGCTCCAGCTTCACCCGGCCGCTTTCAATGCGGCTGATGTCCAGCAAATCGTTCACCAGCACGGACAAACGATCGGCGTTGGATTTGATAACGCTCAAGAAGCGTTGTTGGTTCTCGTTGATCGCGCCCGCCGCGCCGATGAGCATGAGATCAGCATAGCCCTTGATGCTCGTCATCGGCGTGCGCAACTCATGGCTGACCGTCGAGATGAATTCGGTCTTGGCGCGATCGGCCTCCACCTCGGCCGTGATGTCACGGAACACCGATACCGAGCCAAGGTACTCGTCTGACATCGTCACCGGCGCGACGGTGACGGTGACAAACCGCTTCTCACCTTTGAATTCGATCCGCTGGGACAAGATCGGCGTGCGCTGGCGCGCCTCGGCCGAAGCATGCCACTCGCGCACCTGCTGTATCCAGCGCGTGCCGGCTACCGAGTACAAACTCAGCATATCGTCAATCGGCTGCCCGATCGACTCATCGCGTTTGACGCCCAGGATACGTTCAGCCGCGGCGTTGAACAGAATGACGCGCCCCTTCGCATCGCTGACCATGACTCCGTCGGCCACCGATTCCAGAATGGCCTGGCTCTTAGAGCTTTCCACTTGCTGCGCGCGCAGCATGCCGCCCAACAGTTCAGCCTGCTCACGAATGTAGCGGTACAGTTCGGCATTGTTGATAGCGGTCGCCACCTGCGAACTGGCGGCCACGACCATGCGCAAGTGCATTTCAGTAAAGTAGTTCTCATCGGGATGTAAGAGGAGCATCGCGCCCAATACATCCTCGCTGACCGACAAGGGCACGACGAGCGCCGAACAATACTTGCGCACCCGTTCATCGTGCTCGACCCAGCGCGGATCGTCGTGCACATTCGCCACGATCGCCGACTGGCGATTGGCGATGGCCCACCCGGCCAGACCTTCACCCCGCCGGAACAGCGTGAGCTTGCCTACAGTGGGAATCTTTTCGCCGCCTAACACCGCGCGCGCGACCAACACATCGGTCTGCGGATCGACCAGTAAGATCGAACCATGGGTCGCCCCGGCCGCATGGACCACTAATTCCAGCGCGCGATTGAGCACGCGGTCCAGGTCCAAACTGGTGGACAGTTCCGACGCAATGCGGAATAACGTCTCGACCTGATCGCGCTCGCCTTTCAAGTCTTCATTGGCGCGGGCCAGCGCGTGCGTGCGTTCCTCCACGCGGCCTTCCAATTCCTGCGTGAATTTAAGGATCTGATCGTAGAGGCGCGCATTGCTCATCGCGACCGCGGCCTGATTGATCAACGTCTCGATGACCTGCAGTTCGCTGTCGCTCAACGTACGATCGAAACGGGCATCACCCAGCCGCACCAGGCCCAGCACTTCATCGCGCGACACGATCGGCACTTCGACAATCCACAGCAAGCCCGTGTCTTGCATGCGCGTGCGCAGCAGGGGATCGAGATCGTCGTCATTCACCCGCAGGCTGATATTGCGTCGATCGCGCAGGTATTGCGCCACTTTCAGATAATCGGTCGGCGCAAACGGTTTCTCCAGCAATTCCAAGTCGCGCAAGCCTTCGGTCGTCTTGATCTGTTGATAGATGGTCTTGATCTCATCCGTGGACCGATCCCACAGCTGAATCAAAACGATCTGCGCATTGGTCGCGCGCACGAGCTGCGTGCTCAGCGTCTCCAGAACCTGGTTAAATTCCAGCGTCGACGAGATCGCCTGGCCGGCCACGTACAACAGCGATTGATCTTGCAAGCGGCGCTGCGTCTCTTCGTACAAGCGCGCATTCTCAACGGCGACGGCCGCCTGCGCGGAAAAGGCCATTAAGCGCTCGGCGTGCACGTTGGTGAAAAAGTTCGGCTGGGCGCTGTTCAGGTTGAAGAACCCCACCACCTGATCGCGCGCGCGCAGCGGCGCACACAAATACGATCGCACCCAGGCGGTCTGCGGCGTTTCGATCCAGCCTTCATACTGACGCGTATCCTCGATAATGAGCGGCTGGCCTGAATCCGCGACCTGGCGCAAGTTGACGGTGTCGCGCACCGAAAAGCGCAGGGCCATGACCGCCGTCGTTAAGCCGGGCTCAATTCGATCGTAACCCCGGCTGCGCACCACCCGCACGAAGCGCCCCGACTCATCAATCATCATGATGTTGCCCGCATCGTAGGCAACAATACGGCTGACCTGGCCCAACATCTGATCGAGCACATCGCTCACATTCAACGTGCGCCCCAACGCGGTGGACAAGTCACGCAGCGTTTCCGACAACGCGCGTTGTTCGCGTTCCGCTTCAAACAGGCGCGCGTTCTCAATCGCCACGGCCGCTTGATCGGCCAGCGTCGACAACACGACCAGATCGGTATTCGTAAACGAGTTGGGCACCGGCTTATCGGCCGTCAACACCCCGATCAGCTGACCCGCCACCGACAGGGGCGCCAAGATGATCGACTTCAAGGCGCTGGTCATGTCAGCCGCCACATAGCGCGGGTCTTCATCGACATTGGGAACAATGAAGGCCCGCGGATCGGCAATCACCGCCCCCACCAAGCCTTCGCCCGGCCCGAATTGCAGCAGGCTGATCTGCGCCAGGTCATAGCCCACCGTCTGACGTGGCACAAACTTATCGGCCGCGGCATCCCGCAAAAAGATCGTGGCATGATCGGCGCCGACCAGTTTGCAGGCCGCATCCAACACCGTCACCAACAACGAATCCAGATCCAGCTGCGCGTTGATCGAACGACCCACTTCGTTGAACAGCGTCAGGTTGTTAAGCCGCTGTTGCAAATCGGAGAAGAGGTAAGCGTTCTCCACGGCGATTGCCGCTTGATTGGCAAACAATTCCAACGTTTCAATCGTCATCCGATCGGGGATGCGCCCACCCAATGGATCATCCACCGAGATGATCCCCAGCACCTTGTTACCGCTGCCGCGTAAGGGTGCAAACAGCACATCGTCGCTATGCCATAAGCCTGGCGTGCGCTGCGGCGAACGATCGCCCGCGGGAGACTGGTAAGTGCTCAATGCAGTCGCCGCTTCGCGCTGTTCCATCGGCACATAGTAGCTCTGGCTAACACGGAAACGTTCTTGCACTAACGTCTCGACGAGGCGCCAGGGCGGCTGAACCTTTTTCAACTCTTCAAACACCGCCATCGGCACACCCGCCGAAGCCACCCGGCGGAGATGCGGCGGCTCGCCCTCGACCAGACTGAGCATGACGACATTAAGGCCCACCGTCTCTTGAATGGCATGCACGACGTCGTCCAACACCTGATCCAACGGCTGATCGGTGCGGAAGGCCTGGCCGATCTGGAACAGGTTCGTCAATTGCTCGGCCCGGCGGCGCAGCAGATCACCGCGCGCCTTATATTCTTCCAGACGTTGGGCATTGCCGATGGCGATCGCCGCCTGCGAGGCCAGCGCATTGAGGAAATTAACATGCTCGCTGGTGAACGCATCCACTCGCAGGCTTTCCAAATTCAGCACGCCGACCACCGATTGCGCGTAACGAATGGGAACCGAGATTTCCGCTTTGACCTCGGGCCGCAGTTCGACGGAGTCGCTGGCCAGGCTGACATCGTTGACCAACACTGGCTCACCGGTTTCCGCCGCCCGACCGGTGATACCCTCTCCGACGTGAATCGGCATGGCAGAAACTTGCCGGGCGGCCTCGGCCGCCAGGCCCTGCGTGGCGCGCACATTCAACAGACCGGTTTCTTCATCGACCATGCTGATGAACCCGTATTCGGCGCCGGTGACTTTCAGGGCTTCAGCAATCACTACCTGGAAGATGTGGCCCGGTTCCAGCGTCGAGTTGAGTTCCTGGCTGATCGACGATAGCGCAGTCAATTCTTCCACACGCTCACTCAACTGCACGTCGGTCAGTTGGTACAGGCGGGCGTTCGCCAGCGCGATACCGGTCTGGTTGGCGATGGCCTGCACTAAGTTCAGGTCGTTCTCGTCGTAAGCCAGCTCATCGGTAAAGTGCTGCACCGAGATCATGCCGAGGACCCGCTCACCCGTGATCATTGGGGCGCCCATCCACACCACAGAAGACTTGGACGTCGCCACGGGAACGACCTCGATGCCCAGCTTGGCTGCTTCGACCGTCACGTCACCATGCAGCAGCAACGGCCGGCGCTGGCGGCAGACATAGAACGACAGGCTATTACGCCCACGCTGCGTGCGCTCAGCCCCCAGGTCGAAGAGGACGCCTTCTTCATAGACGCGCTGGAAGGTCAGTTCGTCTGCGGCTTCATCGTAATAGGCCACGAACAGCGTGCGCGCATCGATCATGCGGTTCAACTGCGTGTACAGAATATCCAGAACCTCATCCTCATGCAGCGCGGCTGAAATCGCTCGCCCAATGTCGCTGAGTTGGCTGAGCTGCGTCAAGCGGCGCTGGGTTTCCGCATACAGTCGGGCGTTAACCAACGCGACGCTGGCCTGGTTGGCAATGGACTGCAGCAGGTTAAGATCATTTTGATCGTAAGCGTATGGGTCTTCAGAGTGCTGTACCGAAATCATGCCCAGCACCGTCTCGCCGCTAATCATCGGCACGCCCATCCAAGCTTGCGCGGCCGCCGTATTCTGGATAACCCGGGCTTGAATGCCCAGCTTGGCAGCCTCGGCCACCACATCACCACGCAACAACAAGGGCTGCCGCTGGCGGCACACATAGAAGGTCAGCGTGTTACCGTCCTGTTGTTGTCGGGCGCCAGTCTGGGACAGATCAACCAGCGTGCCTTGCTCGTAAGCCCGCAGGTACGTAATCATGTTTCGGCCGGCATCGTACGCCACCACATGGATCGAACGGGCGTCCATCACACGATTGAGCTGCGTGTAGACCGCGTCCAGCACCTGTGTTTCATCCAGAGCCGCTGAAATGGAGCGGCCGACCTCGCTGAGCAGACCCAACTGCATGAGACGGCGCTGCTGCTCAGCCGACAGACGGAAGTTTTCAATCGCTTCTGCCAGCAGTGTCACGACGGTGCTCAAGCGCTGTTGATCAGCATCGGTGAACGGAGCGACGGCGTGCCTGGCGACATGAATCTCGCCAATACCCCGATCGCGCACGATGAGCGGTGCCACCATGAGTGAACGGATGTGGAACCGCTCAACAAACGTGCGATAATAAGCCGCCAGTTGTTTTTCCTGCAGCGCATCGTCCGTGCGAAACACGGTGCGCCGCCAAAAGACCGAACGCTCAAATTCCGGATCGGTTCCGGCAATCCGAAAGTCGCGCACGTTCTCCGGCAGATCGCCGAACGACGCCGCTAACAGAGGCTCCAGGGTATTGGTGTCCGGATTGTGCAACCAGGCCAGCCCCAGATCCGCATTGACCAGCGTGCCCACCTCAGACATCAGGCGGCGCAGCAATTCATCCGGCGGCAAGGCCGAAGCGGCGATTGTGGAGATGCGGAAAAACGTCGCCGACTCATCGACCCGGCGGCGGGTCTCTGCAAACAGCTGCGCATTCTGAATGGCGACCGCCGCTTGCTGCGCCACTGTCTTCAAAGTCTCCAGGTGGCCCTCGGTAAAAGATCCAGGCATTACCGCGGCTAGCTCGATCGTGCCGACGAGTTGATCGCTGGCAATCAACGGGGCCGCGCAAATCGATCGGACGGGGAATTGACTGGCATCCAGGCTGGGACGGACTTCGCTCGTGGCGAGATCCTGAATCAGCAGCGGTTGCCGAGTCCGGGCCAGCTGACCAGAAATACCTTGATCCAGCTGATACACGCCGCTTGAGACAAGACTATATTGTTCGTACTGTGGATCGGCGCCACGCCCGCGCGTGCGCAGGACTTTGTCGTGCTCATCCCACAGCGTGATCTCGCTCAAATCATAGGGAATGAGTGAGCGAATGGAAGCTAAGATCGAGTTGAGGGTGGTGTCCAGATCGAGCGACAGACCGATGGTCCGATTGATTTCGGCCACCAGCGCCATTTCCTGCGCACGCCGCCGTTCCACTTCGTACAACTGCGCGTTTTTAATCGCGACCGCGGCCTGATCGGTAAAGCTCGCCAGTAAACGCTGCTCCTCACGCGTAAAGGCCGGCGTGCCCGGCCGCGTCGAAACTTGCAACACCCCCACGACCGTGCCCTCATCGACCAAGGGCAGGTTCATTACCGCCGCAACATCGCGATCGTGATCCCATTTGACCACGAAACGCTGATCGGCCTGAGCGTTTGCTAAGAACAGCGGCTTATTCTCGCGGGCCGACCAACCCACCACACCCTCGCCCAATTCATATTGCAGGTCGGGCTTGGGCAGATCTTCAAAATCCCACCACCCGCGCAGGCTCAACACGCGTTGGGCATCGTCCAGGACATAGATGGCGCAGCGATCAGCACCAGCCGTACCGGCCGATTCGCGCGCCAGGTTGTCCAACACATTTTCCAAGTCCAGCGAGGTAATAGCCCGTCCCGCTTTCAACAGCGTGGACATCTCCCGCACGCGGCGTTGGGCGGTTTGATATTGCTCTTCGCGTTCGCGCACGGCTTCAACCGTCGACGTCTGTGCCACTTGCAGCTTAGCGGCCAGGTCGTTGAATTCCGTGGCGAGGAACTCCAACTCATCGTTCGTCTTGACGCCCGTAATGCGTGTGTCAAATTTGCCGGCGGCGAGCTGGGCAGCCCCCTGTCGTAAAATTGCGACGGGACGCATCACGCGCCGCGTGACATAGAACCCCGTGACGAAGATGGCAATCAGCCCGACGGCCATCAAGATCAGGCCGGCAGTCACGATGTTGTAGACCTGTGCAAACGCATCACTCGTCGGTTGCTCGACGATGGCGTACCACGTATACGGCGCCACAGGAAACGGTTGATAGTAAGCCAGAATCGATTCGGCGGGAGCCGCCAGCCCAGAAGCATATGATTTTGAATTAGCGAGGGCCGCCGTCATGCTGAGCGCGTCTTGAACGGCAGGAAGATTCGTTAAGTTAGGATTCGGCAAGCCAGTCTCTGGAGACTTTGTTAGAGACTGCCAATCACGCACGACAATCGCCATACCCTGATCATCTATTAGATAAGCATAGCCACGCTGCCCCAGCTCCGCCTGGGCGACAACCTCCCACAAAGTCGTCAAATCGATCGATGACACCACGGCGCCCGCCGGGCCAGAATCGTTCATGATCGGCACAGCCAAGGTCAGCACCGGATAGCCATTAAGCAGTTCGACCGGGCTAAGATAACCTTCACCCTTTAAGGCCGCCTGGAAAGATGGCGTATCCAAACGATTGATTAAACCGAGGTTCGGGACATCGGCACGCGTCACATGCACGCGATCGACGCCATCTGGACCCACTACGGCCAGACTTATGAAAGCGGGATTATTTTCTTCGATGCTGTACAACCACCGCGACAAACTGGTGGGATCTTGCGGGGATAACGGCACGATGTTGGCCACACTCCGCAGATCATCATGGAGCTTGGTCATGTAATTCTCAGTCTGCACCGTGACAGTTTCGGCCAAGTCACGCTGTTGAGCCAGGGTTTGCTGATACTGAGCGTTGTAGCTCAACACAAGCATCAGGCCCACTACGACAATCGACGACAGGGAACCCAAGGCATACAGCCCCCAGAGCCGCTTGCCCATCACGCCGAATATTGAGTTCACCCGCGATTGCTTTTGACCTGCCACTCGTTCAGACCTACCCGTTAGGATCAAAACCTATTGAGGCGCGTTGAGCGTTTGCACAAACTTGAACGCGCCGTTCTCCACGATGCTGCCGCTCACCGAGCGGAGGGAAGCATCATCGCCATTCCGATCGAAGACATAGGTGCCATTAGCGCCTTCGAACGATGGTAACGTCTGCAACCCGGCCAACACTCCGGCCCGATCGGGTGTGGGCGCATTCTTGAGAGCGGCAATCACCGCTAGCCCCGCATCATAGCCATAGGAGGAGAAGGATTCCGGCGCTTCTCCTTGATAGCGATCCCGATAATCTTTGTTAAACTTTTGCGCCCGATCGGTTTTCAGCTGATCCGGCGGAATACCCACAAACGTGATGTAGACACCCTCGGCGGCCGGCCCGGCCATCTCGATCAAACTGGGATCCATTAATGCGTCCGGCCCCATAAACGCGGCTTTGATGCCCATCTCACGCATCTGCTGCAGTAAACGCGGTGCGCCATTCGCCACCGTGCCGCCAAAGTAAACCAGATCGGGATTAGCCTTCTTTACTGCTTCCAAAATCGGCCGATAATCGGTGGCCGTCTTATCGATCATTTGATGCGCTGACTCAACCAGGCCAATCTGCTGAGCGTAGCGCGAAAATAAGTTCGCTATTCCGGCTCCATAGGCTTCGCCGTCATCCAGAACGTAATACGTCTTTAATCCTAAAGACCGGGCCCACAAGGCCGCCGCGGGGGCCTGGGCATCATCGGTTGGAGTGGTACGAAAAAAGGTGCGTTGGCCGGTTGGATAAAAAATGCCGGGTTCGCCCTGGGCAAAACCTGGCTTAGTCAATCCGGGCCATGTCGCGCTCGGGCTAATCTGCAACAATCCTGCGCGATTCAAAATCGGAATGCTCACCTTGGCCGCGCCGGAGTTATAGGGTCCAAGGTAAGCTACCGCTGATTCATCTGCAACTGCTTTTTGGGCGTTGTTGGCTTCTAGCTCCGGTTGCCACTGCCCCACTTCATTGCCGTCATCGAGAATCACCAAATCGATCTGGGTGCTGCCGACTTGATTGCCCACCTCATCAAACGCCAGCTGAATGCCTTGCTTGATGCGTTCTCCAATACTCTTGGTATCGCTTGGCCCGCGCAACGGCAGGCTCACATACACCCGTACGACTTTGGCGTTGCCCGACTGGCAGGCCGCTAATAGCAAACTGCCGAATAGGGCTGTGATCAAAACCCAATAAGGTACTCGCCTACCGATCATCGCTCGCTCATTCCCACGCGGGTGCGTCAACACCCGTCCCTATCGGCGGCTTAGCTGCACACTTTGCGCCGCACTTCAGCCGACACTTCCGTGATCTCGCGAATATCCGTGAATTCGTAATCCTTGGCCAACACCACCCCCACGCACAACTTCATCAACGGCGCTTGCCGTTCGGTGCCATCCGGTTCCTTAACCACGATGTAACCACGCTCGCGATCCATAAAGGAATAGTGTGAACCGATCTCCTGGTTAAAGCGCAGCGTCATCGCGTCGGCAATAGTGGCCGCGCGATCCTCCGACGTAATCAGCAAGAAATCATCGCCGCCGATGTGACCAATGAAATCATCAGGCCCGCCGACCTTATCATCGACTTCGCCCAGCAACAAGGTGGTAAAACGCAATACTTCATCGCCCGCGACAAAACCATTCACATCGGTGAACGCATCCATCTCGCCAATGCCCACGTACAGCAAGCCCCAATCTTTGCGCCGCATCAACGCGCGCAGCTGTTCTTCGATCATCTTGCCGCTGGGCAGACCGGTGGTCGGATTCGTCAAACTTTCACGCTCGGCGCGACGCATGGCCCCCTGCACGCGCAAGCGCAACTCTTCAATATCAAACGGCTTAGTGATGTAATCATCCGCGCCTAACTCCAGGCCGGCGATGCGATCGCTGCGCTCGTCTTTTTGGGTCAGGAAGATGATCGGCACGTGGCTGGTCCGCAGATTGCGCCGCAGGCGCGTACACACTTCGTAACCGTCAATATCCGGCAGCATGATATCCAGCACGATCACGTTGGGCAGCTGCTTGCGCGTGCGCTCCAGCGCATCGTTACCGCGCCCGGCAATCGTCACTTCATAGCCCTGCGCGCTGAAATAAATCTTCAGCATATTGGAGATGTCGTTGTCATCTTCCACAACCAGGATGCGGCCCTTACTCATACGTCACCTCGTCTAGATGAAAAACTTCAGTACACTGCCTGCGCCTGCCGTGCCTGGCGCGCATTGCAGCGAATGCGTTCAATTTCCTCTTCCGGTACGGCATGCTCAAATGAACGGAATCCCGCCAGCTTAAACCCATGGCGCCGGGTAATCTCACCGATCTCTTTCACTTGGGCTACAGTCAGATCTTTGCCCAGCGTATAACTTTCGTAACGTCCTTCCAAAGCCAGGGCGATGGTCTCGGCCATGCACGCATATGACGTCTTAGGTGGAAACCCGAAATTGAAATGAAAATCCACCGGCCCCGGCACTTCCACTAGCCCGCCTTCAAAGACCAACACATCGTTGCGCTGTTCAGCCACCCGCTTGCTCACATCACGGGGCCGGGCCACATCACAGACCACCGCGCCCGGCTTCAAATGCTGCGGCTGAACAATCGCCTCCACCGCCGAGGTCACGGTCAACACCAAATCGGCCTGACGAAGTGTGTTGAGATCAGCGGTGACCAGCACTTCCGCGCCGACTTTCTCACAGCGCGCTTTGACCTCGGCCAACCGATCGAACCGCTTGCCGATCAAGACAATCTGCGGAATATCTTCCGCCAGGATTTCGGAAGCCACTGCCCCGATCGCTCCGGTCGCCCCGACCACGGCCAACGTCGCGTTCGATAAGTTGATGTCCATCAACTCGGCGGCTTTCTTCATGGCCTCGACGGCGCTGGCGACCGTATAGCTATCGCCCGTGGTGACCGGCACCTTCACGCTGCGGCTGATGGTCAAGCCGCCGTCACCCACCACCGAAGTGTACGCGCCCAATCCCACCAGTTGCGCGCCCAGCCGCTCGGCCAAATGCGCGGTGGCGATCACCTTCCGATACACCGTCTTGGGTGGCAACGTCACCATGCGCTGTGGCGTGAACGGGCAGGCCACAAACCACCCTTCGACTTCTTTGCCGGTCGCTTCCGAGCGCACCCCCGTAATATGCGAGATGTAGAGCGGCGGAAAAAACCGCGACAGAAAATTGATCGCTGGAACCGGCAGAACCTTCCCTAATAACGGAAACTTACGCTCCACATCGCGCTTCGGATCAAGCGGATGAAAGATAAAAGCAAAATTATCCATCATGAAAGTCCCCGCTCAATGATATTGCGGCGGGTGTAATTCCGCGCCATGTGGCAATTTCCAATGATCGCTTTCGGCGTAGGTGACGTTGTGTGTCAACACCCGCTCCGCGCGCGAACCGACTAAGATCACGTCTGACTCAATGGTGCGCGCCGGAAAAATGATCAACCCCGCGCCCAATCGGCAATTATGACCGACACAGCCACCGATTACGGGCAAGTCCAATTCCACCAGTTGATCGCGGTAAAACGTCTTGATGGGCCGCGGCACCAGATTATAATCGGTGAACGTCGAACCGGCGCCGATGAAGGTGTCACGCCCCACCACGCACATCTGCAAGCACGTGTTTTGCGCCACCATCGAGTTCTCCATCAGGGTGGTCATGAACAAGGAAGCCCGAAACGGCAGGAAGCAGCCGTCGCCGACCACACTAAGCATGACCTGGCAGCCCTGCCCGATCGAAACATTGCTTCCGATGATACTGTTGTCAATCACTGCGCCCGGGCCGATGAACACGTTGTCGCCGATGGTCGTCGGCCCGCGAATGACCACCGACGGATCGATGCGCACATCCTTACCCAGCTTCACCACTTCCGAATGCGACAACAGATTGTTTCGCTCCACCAGTGCGCGCCAGAGCAGCTTGACTTTGGGCATGGTGCGTTCCATGATCGTCTCGAAGCGCGCCCCTTCGGCGAACACCCCGAAGGTCGTGTTGGCCAGAAAAATATGAATCCAATGTTCAATGGACAAAAAGGCCCGGCGCGGCACTTGATAGGTCAGGTCGCCTTGATTGGGGGCCATGTATTTGGGAACGTTGTAATAGCCATGCTCTTGTGACAACGTATCAATCACCAGCGGTCGCACTTTGGCTTCACGGCCATACGGGAAGTACCACAAATCGGCAACGTACAGCTCGCCTTCTGTGAAACCCCGCTCCAGCCGGATACCGCTCTGCAAAGGCACGGCATGTACTTTGATGGCGGGATCATTGGGCGAAAAAGCCACGCGACACGCCTTGCCCAATCGGCGCGCTCGTCGCAAAAAATAATCGATGAACGCTTGATCGAAGAACAGGTTATCGCGATACACGATCGACTCCACCCGATCGTCCGGCATCGCCTCGATCGAAGCGATATCGCGTTCTTCACGGGTGTAAGCCGCTAGCACATCGCGCTGATGCAACCAGAGCCGCTTATTCAAAATTCGTAATTCGCGCGCCTCTTCGTTAAATGGCGCCACTTTGCGCGCATCGCGAATCACCAGGCGGCGCAGGGTACGTTGCTCTTTGACCGGCATAGGAAACGGGAGGGATAAAGCAGAGGCTGGAGACCAAGGAGGGGCGACATCCCCACTAGTGAACAAAGGAAATACCAATCACCGTCGCTCTCGATAACACTCCTTGTGAACAGCCCCGGCAGCCAAGCCGTTAGCTTCTTCCCCCCGACCTCCATTTCAATCCAGAGGACGTTTGTTGATGAGAATCGTACAGGTCACATCGCCTTTGGCGATGCATTCGACTTCTTCCACATGAAAGCTCTTGCCACTACTGACCCAATATAGGCCTTCTTGCAAAATGCCCACCGCGAGATGACAACACGGCTCATCGGCGCGGCGCTCCCAACAAACCGGGCAGCGATCGATAATCCAAATATAGTTCTCTTCGTCCTCGCCCAGGCGCACAATTTGATCGCTGAACTTGTTAAAGGTTTCGGCGAATACCTCAAACCCGACCTTCAACTTCATGCCCAGCGGCAGCAGACGAAATGCCAAGTCGGCAATACCCAACACGGGGCCAAATTCTTTGATGCCATACTTAAAACAGGCCCGCCCGGCTCGCAACGCTAAGCCACGCGCACCCCGCGGCCCATACATGTCTTCCAGCGCCTGCTGAATGGAACCGACCTCTTCGAAATCAAACTGGCGATCGAAATTATTGGGCGGATAACTATTCACCAAGCTTTTCAGCCGGGCCAGATTCAAGATGGCGTTAACTCCGTTCCGGCCCATCACCTCTTCCATCGCCAGCAAAATGATCCGGCCCATTTTGTTGGGATAGTAGTATTGGCGTTCAGTCAAAGGTACGGCCGGGTTTGAAATCTCCATAGCACTCTGTGGTTAGCTACGCCGACAAGAAACCGCGCACGGTCGTATTGAATTCTTCCGGCTCGTCCAACATACAAAAATGCCGTGACTGGTGCAGTACCACGGTACGCGCCCCCGGCACATACTTATCCAGCAATTCCACCTGATGAGGATCAACGATATTATCGTGCTCCCCGTAAATCCCCAGCACCGGCATTTTCAAGGCCGCCAGCTGCGGGCTGAGATCGGTTCGGCGCAAATCGCCGATACTGCGGAAAAACGATTCCATGCTGGTCTTATCGACATCGCGCAACAACATCTTTCGCACGCGTTCGGTATCGCGCGCCGTGTTGATCCGCACGAGGGTATTAACGATCATGTGGGTCGCAGTCGGGAGACTCTGCGCCAGCTGCACCCAATCACGCCCGGCCATGCGCAAGAAAAAATTCAGCGACTTGCCTTCAATCGGCGAACCAACCGCCCCGACTTTCGTGACGCGCTGCGGATAAGCGGCTGCCACCGCCAGCGCCACTGTTCCGCCCATGGAATGTCCCAGAATCGGCGCTCGCTCGATCCCCAGAATTTCCATGAATTGATTCACCATCTGCACGTAGGAATCGATCTTAAATGGCGGCGTGTTGGTCTTGCCGGATTCACCAAAGCCCCAAAAGTCGAGCGCATAGACCTTGTAGCGCCCGTTTTCGGCCAGATCGATCATCGAGTCTTGCCATACGCCCCACGAATTGATCCAGCCGTGCAGCAAGATTACCGGGCGCCCGCGGCCATAAGCTTCATAATGAACAATGCCCTGCGATGTAACAATTGAACTCATCCTACATCACTCATGGTACTGGCGCAGTCTCGCCCTGCGCCCTAACCTGCCGCACCCAAATCCATTGTTTCCAAGATCGAATAGAGCAATTCCAGCAAAACACCCTTCACCAGATCCTTGTCATTCGCCACACACGGCAGGACTCTGACATCCTTGCCAATCTTCAATGCGATCCTTAGATCATCCGGCGCCCAGGCATCTTCATGATCTTGTTTGTTTGCAGCAATGACGTAGGGCGTTTCGGCGTAGCCGCGGAAGGTGTCCAGGATGCCGCGCGCTTCACGGAACGTCTCGGGACGCGAGCTGTCCACGATCACGATGAAGCCCAGCATCCCCTCAGATAAGATCTCCCACATGAAGTCGAAGCGCTTTTGGCCGGGCGTGCCAAAAAGATACAGCACCAATTCATCATCGACCGTGATGCGGCCAAAATCCATCGCCACNNGAAAAGGGCCCCGTGATGACCATTTTTACTGTTTGCATAATTGCTCGCCGTCGCTCCCGCGTGATAGATAGATGAATATCAGGATGATGCCACTCAAATGCGTTTAATGCGATCGATCAAACGGTTCACCACCGACCGCTTCTCGTCTGCACTCGCAAACGATTTCGGCGGTGTAGCCGGACGCCCTCCCGGCGCGGCAGCTGCCAGGGCCGCTGGTACCATTACTGGCTGAATAATCTCCACCAAGCCCGCCTGCAGCATGGCGTACACAATTTTGCGGATCTGCAACTCGCTCATGCTGTTGGCTTGCGCGATCTGCCGAATGGTATTCTTGGGGTTGATATAGGAGACCACGCGCCACTCATCGACGCTGAGGTTAACGTTCCGGAGTTTGGCATCGGGCCGATCGGTAAAGCGCAAGGTGACTTCCAGATTCGGCAATTCCTCTTGCAGCTTCTCCGACTCTTTCAGGCGGCGCGTGCCTTCCATGATAATGCTGTCAAGGTTGATCGGCGGCTCGGCCCACAAGCGATCTTCCGGCAGCACATTTGGCTCAAAGCGGAATAGCCCGTCGCCGAGCGCAAACATCCGGTCGACCACATCCTTGACGTTGTTGCGCACCATCTGCTCGAGCTCGGTCTTGGTCAACAGACCCGCCTGCACCAACATGGTTGCCAGGTCACGATCGGTTTTGTTAGCCGGAATTTTCTTGCTCTGGTCGGCTGTGATCTTGCCGACCTTGACCAACATCCCCACCAGGCGACCTTCGACCGTATCCGTTTGGGCAAAGACCAACTTGCCTTCACGGAAGGATGCGCGCGCCGAACTCTTTCCATCGATCGCCAACGTGCCCGTCTTGCGGGCTAAATGGATCAAGTTCAGCAGTTGCGTAATGCTGAAATCATGTAGATTGCCCTTCAGTGCCATAGGCTCCGCCTTCACACAGCCTGATAACTTGATGAGACATAGGCAGATATAACAGCAAGCCGGACTAATCCTGTTTTTTCGCAGCGAATTAGCCTGCTAAGTGCAATACTGTTAAGATAAGGCTCCAA
>PMCF01000097.1 GCA_003154115.1 Anaerolineae bacterium | reverse complement strand
GGCATAGATGACCTTCTTAAACTCCGTATTCAATGCGCTGTGAGTGAACGGCCGGCCGGTGGATGTCGTGAATAATTCAGGCAACTCGCTTCCTGGCAGGATAGGCCGCCATACAGTTAGAAATTCTTCCAGTTGAGCCACAAGATCATCCGGAAATAGAATTCGATAGAAATTCATACGCCCGTGGACTCGTCCGACCTTAAGCTCGTCTCCACGAAACTCGATTAGCCAGTGGCCGTTTTCATAGCGCAGGTTGCGATTGATCTTCATCTCGCGGATGTTACGATTACGGAATGGGCGCCGTACCAATAGGCGAATGAGCAAACTTCGTTGGGCCCGAATAGCGATCATGCTACGTTGATAGTCCGAAGTGGGCGGGACATAAGCCAGTTCAGTAATGCCGGGATACTCCATCATGCCCACTTGATCAATGGCCGACAATGAATTCCAAGCCTCGAGTTTGTCGCGCTTCACATCAGGAGAAAATGATTTGCGCAGATCATCGATGGCGGCCCACTCTGCTGGAGAAACATCTTTCAGATAGTAACGCGCAATACGGTAAAAATCCCCAAGTGTTTTTTGCATGTACCGTGATGGACTTCCAGTCCGCGATGCAATGTGCCAAAGACAATAGTCACGCACCAGTTTCGAATTAGCGACCAACATCATTCTGAGGTTAGCTGCCTCTAGTTTGGGCGTGTAAATATTTACCAAATATCCGAAGTAGTTCTCAAACTCCGGGAGAGATTTCTCAACAGAGACGGGGCGTTGTTGCAGTCGTTTAGCTCGGGTCGGATCATATGGCTTCGTGCGCCAATCCTGATAGGCCGCCATTTCGGCCTTGAGTACATCGTTCCACCGTGTGCGGGGAAGACCATATGGATCACGCCCATAGAATTGCTGCTTCGGCCGATCGGCGAATTTGTTACTGCGCTGCATTTCTAACATGTGAATGCTCCTTTGAAGAAAAGTGGCGCCGATCGTAACAATTAAGTGAGTTTTTCGATATGGAAAAGAACAGCGCCAAAAGAAAACGGCCATTTCTGCATATACACAGAAATGGCCGCTCGTGCTAAAATGCGCACCAGCCCGCCAGACTGTTCACGCAGTTCGGAGGGTTAGCAACCGGTGAGTGTTGATAGCACTCGCCGGTTGCGCTTTTGACGCTGTTCGCTTCAAATTATACGCACGGTTTGGGTGAGAAATCAAGCCCCATTTTTCAGGCAGTGTTTTCTGAGAAACAGATCCCGCCCCGGGTGTTTCCCCTCTGCGGGACAACGCCCTGCGTTGGGGTCGTTCCGTGGAAACAGGTTGACCATTCAGCGGTTTGATCATAGAATGACAGGCAATTGTCCAGCCAATGTGCGTTTGGACATTTACACCAAGAGCCGCTGGGCGATTCGATCGAGCTGCCGCAAAAAGAAGGCCTTCGACGGGACCACTTCGGTGGTACGACGTCAGGGCTAGTGACCACGTCGGCGAAGACACGCAGAGCGTATCACATCTTCGGGCCGCTTGCGCGATCGCGAGCGGCTTTTTCGTCATTTGATCGAAGGACTTCTTCATGCCTCGCATCTTTGACAACATCGAGCAGCATCTTCTACCCGCGCTCAAACGCACTCTGACCGTCTCGTTTCGTGCGGATTTCTGCGTGGGATATTTTAACTTGCGCGGCTGGAAACAGATCGATGAAGCTATTGAGCAGTGGTCGGGCGGCGATGGGCACTGCTGCCGTCTGATGGTCGGGATGCAGACCACGCCGCAGGAAGAACTCAAACGCGCGTTCAGCCTGGGCAGTGCCGAAGACCGCATCGACAACGCGACGGCGATCCGCCTGAAGCGCAAGTTGGCCGAGGAATTCCGGCAGCAATTGATGCGCGGTGCACCGACCAGCGCCGATGAGGCCGGCCTCCGCCGACTGGCGCAGCAACTCCGCGACAAGAAAGTGATGGTCAAGTTGTACCTGCGCCACTCGTTGCATGCCAAGTTGTATCTTCTCTTCCGCGACGACTACAACAACCCCATCACCGGCTACGTCGGCAGCAGCAACCTCACCTTTGCAGGCTTATCGCATCAGGGCGAACTCAACGTCGATGTGCTGGATCAGGACGCGACGCAGAAGTTGGCGACGTGGTTTGAAGATCGCTGGACCGATCGTTTTTGTCTGGACATCTCACAAGAATTGATCGCCGTCATCGAAGAGAGTTGGGCCTTCAGTCAGCCGACGCCGTACGAGGTGTATTTGAAGATGGCCTATCATCTGGCGCAAGAGGCCCGCGCCGGACTGAGTGAGTTCACATTGCCAGTCGAGTTTCGCCGTCAGTTATTCGACTTTCAGGCAGCGGCGGTGAAGATCGCGGCGCATCATCTGAACAAGCGCGGCGGCGTGCTCATCGGCGATGTAGTGGGCCTGGGCAAGACGCTGATGGCAACGGCGCTGGCCCGCATTTTCGAGGAAGACACCGGCGTCAGCACGCTGATCATCTGCCCGAAGAACCTGGTGCCGATGTGGCAGAGCTATGTCGATCGGTTTGGCCTGCGCGGCAAGGTAATGTCGAGCAGTGTGGCGATCAAGGAACTGCCCAACGTGCCGGCGCGCTTCCGATTGGTGCTCATTGATGAAAGCCATAACTTCCGCAACCGCGAAGGCAAGCGGTATCGGGCCATCAAGGAGTTCGTCGATCAAAGCGACAGCCGCGTGATTCTGTTGACGGCCACGCCCTACAACAAGACGTATCTCGACCTGTCGGCGCAGTTGCGGTTGTTTGTGCCGGAAGACCTTGATCTGGGCGTCCGCCCCGAGCAGTGGTTGCGCGAAATTGGCGAGGCGAAGTTCAGCCAGTATCAAGTGCTGCCGAGCACGCTGGCGGCCTTTGAAAAGAGCACCTTCGCCGATGACTGGCGCGAATTGATGCGCCTGTTTCTGGTGCGGCGTACACGCAGTTTCATTCAAGCGCACTACGCCGAAACCGACCCCGTCACCGGCCGCAAGTTCCTGCGCTTCGACGATGGCAGTCGATCGTTCTTCCCGACCCGCGAGCCGAAGACGCTGAAGTTTACGCTGCGCCAGCGCGATCAGGATGATCAATATGCGCGGTTGTATTCCGAGACCGTGGTCGATGTGGTCAATGCTTTGAGCCTGCCCCGCTATGGACTGGGCCTGTATCTCAAGGCCAATGCGCCGCAACTGGCTGATCGCGAAGAGAAGAAGCTGCTGGACAATCTCTCGCGGGCGGGCGCGCGGCTGCTGGGCTACTGCCGCACCGGCTTGTTCAAGCGGCTGGAAAGCAGCGGGCAAGCCTTCATCCAGTCGCTCGATCGGCACGTGCTGCGCAACTACATTTTCCTGTATGCGCTGGAGAATGATCTGCCGCTGCCCATCGGCACGCAGGACGCCGACATGCTCGATCCGGGCAACAACGACGAAGACGCCGACTCGGCGCAGATGACGTTTGAGATGGATGAGGACACGGGCAACGGCGATACCCTGCCCGATAGTCCGAGCGACCAGTTCACGCCGGAAGCCTATCGACAGCGGGCGGCGCAGATTTATCAGGTCTATCGCACCGCCTATCAACGCCGCTTCAAGTGGTTGCGCGGGACACTGTTCAATTCCGGTCTGGCCGCTGCACTAAAGCAGGATGCCGAAAGTTTGATCGGGGTGCTGCAAACGAGCGGGCCGTGGCGGTCCGCTCGGGATCGCAAACTCAAGCGCCTGTACGAGGTGCTGACGCGCGAGCATCCAACGGAGAAGGTGCTGATCTTCACGCAATTCGCCGACACCGTCCATTACCTCACGGATGAACTCACGCTGCGCGGCCTCGCTGCGATCGAGGGCGTGACCGGCCAATCGTACAGCCCGACCGAGGCGGCGTGGCGGTTCAGCCCGTACAGCAACGACAAGTCGATTCCGCCCGAAGCGCAGACACGCGTACTCATCGCGACGGATGTCTTATCGGAAGGGCAGAATTTGCAGGACGCGCACATCGTGGTGAACTACGATCTGCCGTGGGCCATCATCCGGCTGGTGCAGCGCGCGGGCCGTGTCGATCGCATCGGGCAGAGCGCGCCGCTGATCACGTGCTATTCCTTCCTGCCGGCCGATGGCGTCGAGCGCATCATCCGGTTGCGGTCGCGGGTGCGGCAGCGCTTGCAAGAGAATGGCGAAGTCATCGGCACCGACGAGCAGTTCTTTGAAGATGAACGCAACGCCGATCAACTGCGCGATCTGTTCACGGAGAAGTCCGGCATTCTGGACGATGAAGCCGACAGCGAAGTCGATCTGGCGTCGTATGCCTATCAAATCTGGCGCGATGCGATTAAGGGTCAACCGGCGTTGGAGAAGAAGATCGCCGAAATGCCCGATGTGGTACTGTCCACGCGGGAGCATGTGCCCAGCGTGGAGCAGCCTGCCGGGGTGCTGGTCTATATGCGGACGGCCGAGGGAGCCGATGCGCTGGCGTGGGTCGATCGGGCTGGCAACAGCGTGACGCAGTCGCAACTGGCGGTGCTGCGCGCGGCCGAATGCAAGCCGGATACGCCGACGCTGCCCCATCAACCCGAGCATCACGAGCTGGTGCTGCGGGCGGTGGAGCAGATGATGCAGGAAGCGCGGACGACCGGCGGGCAGTTGGGCAAGCCGTCGGGTGCGCGCTACAAGACCTACACGCGGTTGAAGGCGTATCACGAAGACTTGAAGGCGCGCTCGCCGTTGTTTGCGCGTGAAGAGTTGCAACGTGCGTTGGATGATGTGTATAAGTATCCGCTGCGCGAAGGGGCCAAGGATGTGCTCAATCGGCAGTTGAAGGCCGGCGTCGGCGATGCTGATCTGGCCGAGTTGGTCATCAACCTGCGCGATGAAAACCGGCTCAGTCTGATCGTCGAAGAAGGCGAAACGGTTGAAGACGAAGCGCGCATTATCTGCTCGTTAGGATTAGCGACCCTATGATCAACTATCGACAGGCCCGCCAATATCTGGAAGCATTCGACTTCAAGAAATTATTCGTGGAAGTGTTGGGCTGGTCGCGGCCGACGGAGCGCGCACGCTTCGCGCCGATCGAGGTGGAGGGCGAGCACTACCGGCTGACGCCGATCGCCGAACTGGGCGGGATGGTCGTGTTCGTGTGCGAGGATCAATCGGGCGGCGAAGTACCGGAAGCCGCGCGCCGTAAGCAGATCGACAAGCGCGTGAGCGAGTTGGCCTTCGAGCACATCCTGATCTTTGTCGATGGGGCGCGCACGCAGGCGGTATGGCAGTGGGTGAAGCGCGAGGCGAAACAAAGCGCCAAAGCGCGCCAGCATACGTACACCAAAGGCCAGCCCGGCGATTCGCTGCTGCACAAACTGGGTGGGATTGCGTTTGACCTGAACGAATTGGACGACGACGGGCAGGTGTCCATCGCGACGGTGGTGGGCAAGGTTGCCAAACAGTTCGACGTGGACCGCGTGACGAAGCGCTTCTACGACGAGTTCAAAGGCGAGCACGAGGCGCTGGCCAAAGCGATCAAGGGCCTCGACGCCGCGCCCGATCGGGAATGGTACGCGCTGGTGACGCTGAACCGTTTGATGTTCATCTACTTCATTCAGAAGCAGGGTTATCTGGATGGCAACGAGCGGTATCTGCCGCAACGCTTGCAGGCCAGTGAAGCGCGCGGGGCCGATCGGTTCTATCGGGATTTTCTGAAACCGCTGTTTTTTGAAGGTTTTGCGCTGGAGGTTGATCTGCGCCCGATCGCGACGCGCCAACTGATCGGGCGGGTGCCGTATCTGAATGGCGGCCTATTCATGCCGCATCGCTTGGAAGTCGATCATGGCGTACCCCCATCCCCAGCCCTTCCCCCGTCGGCTACAGGGGAAGGGGGCATACACATCCCCGATGCGAGTTTCAAGCGCCTGTTCGCGTTCTTCGATCGCTATGCGTGGCAACTGGACGATCGCCCACTGCGTGCCGACAACGAGATCAACCCCGACGTGCTGGGCTTCATTTTTGAGAAGTACATCAACCAGAAGTTGATGGGCGCGTATTACACCAAAGAGGACATCACCGGCTACATCTGCCGCAACGCGATTTTGCCGTTTCTGTTCGATAAGGTGGGCCGCCTGCGCTATGAGGCGGTGCATCCGTTCCCGCTGCGCGATGTGGAGCCGTACCTCTACGCGGCGCTCACGCAGGCCGAATATTTGCCCACCGAAACCGATCGGGAGTATGCGGCCCGCCAGAGCCGCGTGGCGCACATCCGCGCCGATTTTGCGGCCGGTAAGATCAGCGGCATCAACGACCTGATCACTTACAACCTCGACATCGAGCGCTTCATGCAGGATTGGCTGCGCGCGCTGGACGATCCGTTGACGCTGCGCACCTTCTATTTTGAATGCCTGAAGAAGTTGACGGTGCTCGACCCGACGGTGGGCAGCGGCGCGTTCCTGTTTGCGGCGATGAACATCGTCGAGCCGCTGTATGAGATCTGCCTCGACAAGATCGAGCGGTTCGCGGCCGACCGGCGCATCGGGCCGAAATACCCTGAATTTCAGGCCGAACTGGCGCGCGTGGCCGCGCATCCCAACCGCTGCTACTTCATCTTCAAGAGCATCATCGTCAACAACCTGTACGGCGTGGACATCATGGAAGAGGCGGTGGAGATTTGCAAGCTGCGCCTGTTCCTGAAACTGGTCTCGCAGATCAGCGACGCCGATCACATCGAGCCGCTGCCCGACATCGA
>PMCF01000195.1:304-5475 GCA_003154115.1 Anaerolineae bacterium | reverse complement strand
ATAGAAAGGCGTAGTCTGATAGCAGTAGAGCTCATTCACCTGACGATGGCACCTTAGTTCGGAAAAGACCTACACTTGAATGTCAGCTGGTCTCAGATGGTCTACTTACCGATCGTATTACGATAAGAGTCACCATTGTCGTTGACGTGGCGAAACTCCTACCGCACGTTTTGTGTTCTCCGTCTATCCGCAATGGAGGCCTGCAATGAAAAAACTGTTCGTAGTCGCAATNNCGTGTAACCCTTGTTAATGCAGCGCCGCTATCGCCCGTTTCAGCCACGCTAACTACATCACCTACCAATGCCAGTGGTAGCCTGCTGATCCAATTATCAGGCCTCTCTTCGTTTGGCAGTCTGCCGCTTTGTGCAGAACCTCCGCGTGTTGTGGATATTACGCGGGACGAGATCATTTCTCGGGCACAAGAATGGGCAAATGCCGGTGTTCCGTACTGTTCCGGAGTACCTCCCGACTGTCCCTACTACAAGGATTATCGGGAGGATTGTTCCGGTTATGTTTCTTATGCGTGGGGATTATCTGCTCCCGGCCCTGACACAGTAGAATTAGGTCAGCCATCTGTTTCTTGCCAAATCTTAAAAGATGATCTGCTACCCGGCGATATAGTAAACAACAATGAGCCTGGCAATAATGGTCATGTGGTTATATTTCACAGTTGGGTAGACAGCGGTCACAACTATTACAATGCGTACGAGGAATCCTACCCCGCAGGCGCACACTACACACAAAACATTCCATGGCCTTACTGGCCCGAGTACATCCATGGAACATATCACGCAGAGCGGAAATTGGGATTCTGCGGTGTTAGTGAAGTCGGTGGAGCAGTCAAGGATACCGGCAACCAACTTGTCAGCGGCGCAACCGTCAAGTTTAGTGGCGGTGGAGTCAATAAGACAACCACTACTGATAGCACTGGGACATATCTATTTGCCAGCATCCCTGCGGGGCCAGCGACCCTCGCGGCCGTCAAGAATAATGCGGCTGGATATGTCAATGTCAATATTTTACCTTACCAGAGCCACCTAGCACCCGACATTACTCTCGCTCCTATCGCCTGTTCCGCTGGTTCAGCTGTTGAAAGTGTCAAAACAAGCACCAGTGTGGATTCCACTGGTTGTATCGGTAGTGATGATGCCTCATTCGTAACAGACGTTACTTACCCCGACGGCACTGTTGTCTCCCCTGGTCAAGCAATCGTCAAGACATGGCGAATGCGTAACGTCGGCACAACTACCTGGGGATCAAGTTACAAACTCAAGTTTGTTCGCGGTGACAAAATGGGGGCGCCGGATGAGGTGAGCGTGCCGACCACAGGCCCGAATGGCACCGCCGACATCAGCGTGAACATGACTGCCCCAACGACGCCCGGCACATATAAAGGCTACTGGCAACTGTGGAGCCCGATTTTGAACGGTGTTTTTGGACCGGAGATTTGGGTCCAAATTCAAGTGCCAGACAACTCGCAGCCGCCACAGACCGGCGACGTTATCCTGACATGCACCAATTGCCCTGGTGTGGTTTCGCCAGGTCAACAGTTCAGGCCAACCATACAAGCCAGGATTGTCAACGGAGCGCTTTTGCAATCGCGCGGTGACATGCTACGACACACGAGTGAGCCATACTATTCCGACTTTCCACACATCGGCGTTGTCGGGAACCATTACGCTGGTGAGACTTACAACTTCCAGTTCTATGCCGATCATCCCATCGTCGCGCCGACAGCCGAGGGAACCTATGAAAGCAAGTGGCGCGTCTGGCGCAACGGCAATTGGGCGGGCGACGAACTGACTATTCGCTTCGACGTGCGCAACGGCGGCGGCGCTCGCCCCAACCCACCAACGCTGGTCAGCCCCTCCAACTGGCAAAAGTACATGGATGGCAGCACGCCCCCGCTGTGCGCCAGTGCGCCTTCGGGTTTGCAGTATTATTTCCAACTCTACCAGAGCCAATCCGATCACGATAGCGGCTGGGTCAGCAGCAATTGCTGGACGCCGCCGACGCTGCCGTGGGGCAAGTACAAGTGGCACGTCAAAGTCAGAAACTCGGGCGACCAGGTAGAAAGCGATTGGAGCGAGGCTTGGTATTTTGACCTCGTCTCGCAAGACATCAATGTTCACGGTCCTTTCTTCGATCCAGGCTCGCCTTCATCCACCGAGAGGATCAGAGCATGGTTCTGTATTGAGGACATGGGCGACGTTGAAATGTACGCCAATACTGCACCCGATGGTTCGGCGAGCGGTGAGTGGCAGTGGATCGCTCATCCCGTAGCGCCTTTGTGCAGTTTGGCTGAGCAGGATCACTCCAAATGGCCGGAATGGGATACGCTCATGCAGCCAGATGGCACTCATCTCATCCGCGCCAAAGCCTGGCACGGCAGTCCAGGCCAGTCGGACTATAAAGAGCGTATCATCGAAACGACCTATACGCTTCTATCCGGCCGCCGACCGTCGTGGCTCAAACCCATCAACCCAGTTCAAGATACTTGGGTGAGCACCCGCACAATCACGTTCCGCTGGAACCCGGAAGAGACGGCGCGAATCAACTCAATCAAGTTTTACGTCTCAACCAACTCGGATCCGACAGTGACCCCCATTATCACCGAGACATTCGACCCTTCGGTGCGCGAATATACATACACCTTCGACCAGGATTACTCCAGCCTGAACTGGCGCGTGCAAGCGTGCAATGGGGTCGGTTGCGGCCCGACTGGAGACGGTCACTTTGGCATTGATCGCGTGGCCCCGTCGTCCATCATCAGCACGCTGCCGATCACGATTTACGACACTGTTCAGACGGTCACGTGGTCCTGCACGGACAACGCTTCGGGCTGCCAGCGCTACAATGTCCAAGTGCGCGACGACGCGTTGGGACAGTGGCAAGACTGGCGCAGCGGCGTCACCGAGGTCTCGGGCCTGTTTCGTGGCCTGTCAGGGCATCACTATTGCTTCCGTGTCCGCGCGTTGGACAATGCCGCCAACCTTGAGGACTGGCCGGCCAGTTCAAATGGCGATACCTGCACGTTGATTGACCTGGACAATCAACCCCAAGTCTGGTGGGGCACAAACTACGGCTTCAAGCGCAATCTCACGACGTTGAACTGGGATAGCCACACGCTCAACACTGGCTTTCCCGTCCACGCGCATTTCGATGGCACGACCACACCTACGGCCGCAGAAATCTATAACGCCTCACAAGCGGTGACTAAGGGCAATGACGTGCGCGTAGTGTATCAGAATGCAACCGAGGTCAGCCGTTTCATTCAGACCTTCACGTCGCAAGCGATTGACATCTGGTTCGATCTGCAATCCGACGTTGGCCCTAACCCCGGCAGCAGCGCCGACTATCAGCTCTACTATGGCAATCCATCGGCTGGCAGTCCGCCCGCTGACCCAGGTAATGTGTTCATGCCGCGCAAGGATAGCGGCGTCGTCGCGTCGTGGTACTTGTCTGAATGGGGCGGCAGCACGGCGGCGGACAACTCTGGTAATGGACACACCGCCACGCGCATCAACGGCGGGCAGTGGGTTACAACAGTGAGAGGGCCGGCGATTGATCTGGTCAAAGATTCAAAACAGTATCTCATGGTTAATGATCCCGCCAATCTCAACCTGACCACGTTCACTTTCGAGGCGTGGTTCTGGCGCGATCATTCGGATGTAGGCGCATTGATTTCCAAATGGCGTGACAACGAGGATGATTCCAGCTATCTGTTTGGCATTTGGCAGCGTAAGATGATGCTGCGACTGCGTTCACCGTCGGGTCAGTTCTTTGAAACGCCAGAGGACGAACAGACGTACATCGGCTTTGAAGACAATATGGGCTACCATGTGGCGGCCACCTATGACGGCAGTAAGGTGCGCTTCTACGTGAATGGTGAACTCAAATATACCAAGGATTGGACAGGCGGGGTGAAGGTCTCTAGCAAGAATGTGTTCTTGGGTGTGCAGCAGTCGCAGAACGGGGATCCGCCGTATTCGCTTGACGGATACTTTGATGGTCTGCTTGGCGGTGTTCGCATCTCGAACTACGCGCGCACCAGCTTCCCCTATGCCAGCTTTGCGCTAGTCACCAGTGCGCCTGAAGTCAGTGCGGGAGCCGAAGCTACTTACGAATCACCCACGATTCAGCCTGATCTGGCAGTCTTGAGTCTAACCACGTATCCAACTTCGGTCAGTCAAGGCGGCGGGCTAATTGCTCAGGCGATCGTCAAGAATCAAGGAACGCGCGCCACACGCAACGGGGCTTGGACCCTGGCATATGCCGACCATCAACCGACCGTTGGTGACCTCAACGGGATTAGCTTCTGGCTCGGAACGCCCATCCAGGCGGGCGCGATTGCAACACTCACGACCTACATCACTAGGACAAGTGCGTTAGGTGTGATGTTGGCTTCGACTGACCAGGCTCTGGCAGAATCCAATCATACGCTGTACGTTCAAGCCGATGCGACCGGTGTAACCAAAGACAGTAATCGAGCGAACAATATCTCATCAGGAATGCAAGTGTGCCTGGCTAATGCGGATGCTTATGAGCCAAATGATTCTGCACAGGCCGCCGCACCGATTGCCATTGGCTCGCCTGTGCAGGCCAACTTCCATGGCACCGAAGACCAAGACTGGTTCCGGTTCACCGTGCGGGGCGGCGTGACCTACACCCTTCAGACCTCTAACCTGGGCACTGCCGCCGACACATATCTGTACCTTTACGGCACAGATGGCTCGACGCTGCTGGCCTCGAACGATGATTACGACGGCAGCTTGGCCTCGCGCATCGACTGGGCCGCCCCCATAACAGGCACCTACTATCTGCTGGTGCGCGGCTGGAATCCAAATGTCAGCGGGTGCGGAACCGGGTATAGTCTATCTGTTGGGTATATCAATCATGTCTATTTGCCGGTGATCTTGAGAAACTTCAGTCACTGAGGATGGTGAACCTGATGAACGCGTGGTGTCGCAGGGTGCGTTCGTTGTCGTGTCTCAAAGATTCGATACACCAGTTCGCTTATCTTCGAGACTCGTCCGGATATCTGTGAGATCCGACATTCGTGCCGGTTGAGACCCGCATGATAAAGTATCACTACAACAGCCATTATCATGACTCGCAATCATCTGCGTGCGCGTGATCGAGGCGAACGGCGGATCATCGTCGAAGAACTC
>PMCF01000195.1:0-290 GCA_003154115.1 Anaerolineae bacterium | reverse complement strand
TGCCCGTAATCCCGTGATTGCATTCTCAGTATGGGGTTAGGGTGTTTTTTACACCAGTAGAGAAATCAGCAGTGCGGGGTCGGAGGTTCAGAGAGAACTCTCATTACAAGCCACAGGGATGGTCAAGGGAAGCCATCCGTGTGGTCTACTGTCGGGATGCGAAGACAGGAGCATTCCCCCCAACAAAAGGATTTTAGGCTTTCTTGCCCGAATCCATCCGCCACTCCAAAATATCGCCGCAAATATTCCAGCAGAAAGACTAACTAGAGTTTATGCACAATAAGAGTCTG
>PMCF01000085.1 GCA_003154115.1 Anaerolineae bacterium | reverse complement strand
TGAGATTAGCCATACCCGATTGATTTGGGTGCAGTTGCCCTTTTCTACCTTCGCACATAAGAATCAATTATGGTCTACTAGACATGCTCCAAGTGGGGATCTAGTGGGTGAAAAGCCCCAGAAAGCGAGTGAAAAATCAGTCAAAGTGGGGCACGCTCTGCGATGGTAGAAGAGAGCGATTGCACCCGATTGATTTGTGTCGTTAAGGATGTGCTATGCCTAGACTGTTTCAAAAGATTTTCAAAACTGGTCTCGTGACCGAAACGCTTGACCCCGGCGAAGCCGAAGTCGTGCAAATCGTTAAACAAATCAACGCGCAGACGCAACGCTTGCTGGGCCGCGCCTTAGCGATTCGGGAGGTGGATGCCGGATCATGCAACGGCTGCGAGATCGAAATTACGGGCCTCACCAGCCCCGTGTATGACAGCGAGCGCTTTGGCATTCATTTTGTGGCCTCGCCACGTCACGCCGATCTTTTGTTGGTGACCGGCCCGGTGACGCGTAACATGGAAGTGCCCCTGCGCAAGACGTACGAGGCCACACCCGATCCGAAGCTAGTGGTGGCCGTAGGCGACTGCGCGCAAACCTGCGGCGTATTCAAAGGCAGTTATGCTGTTGCCGGCAGCGTTGATCAAATCATCCCGGTGGATGTGTTTGTCGCCGGCTGTCCACCCGAACCGGCGGATATTTTGCGCGGAATTTTAGCCGCTTTAGATCGCTTGCCGCACACGAAGTAGACAAATCGAGACGCGAAGGTTAACCGATGCAACTTCTGTTTATCGTCATGATCGTGAGTTATCTCGCCGGTATGGGCGCCGCCCTAACTGGCGGGCGTGGGCCCATCGGGCGCGGCCTGGTCGCTGCCGGAGCAGCGATCGGCGCAGGTGCGGGTCTGGTGCTAGGGGCGGTCGTCATCCTCTCGGGCACGCCCTTCGCACTGCGCATCCCGGAAATTTTGCCCATGGGGGGCGGGTTTGATCTACGATTGGATGCGCTAGGCGCGTTCTTTTTGATCGTCATTGGTGTGGGTGCAGTGCCGGCTTCAATTTATGGCGCGGGCTACACGGAAACTTATGAGGATGGACGCGCGTCGCTACGATTGTTGGGCGTGATGTTCAATTTGTTTCTGCTGTTGATGAGCCTGGTGACGTTGGCCAACAACGTGTTGACGTTCCTAATGATGTGGGAAGGGATGTCGCTTGCGTCGTACTTCCTGGTGATGGCGGAGGCGCACGATGAGAACACGCAACAGGCTGGCAACTGGTACGCGGCCATGGCACACCTGGGCCTGGCGCTGTTGCTGGTGGCCTTCTTGTTGTTGATGACTGGCACAGGTGAAACGTTCGCCGATCTACGCGCGCAGGCACAAACGCTGGACCCGGCCGTGCGCGGCGTGATCTTTATGCTGGCGTTGCTCGGCTTCGGCTCTAAGACGGGGATTGTACCGCTGCACGTGTGGCTGCCCCGCGCGCATCCAGCCGCGCCCAGTCACGTGTCGGCGCTCATGTCGGGGGTGATGATTAAGTTGGGCATCTACGGGTTACTCCGTGTTGGGTTGGATCTCTTGGGTGGCGGGCCAATGTGGTGGGGCGCCCTAGTGTTGGCGATTGGCGCGCTGTCAGCCGTGCTGGGCGTACTATACGCATTGATGGAGCATGACCTCAAGCGGCTGCTGGCTTATCACTCGGTCGAGAACATCGGCATCATTTTGCTCGGAGTGGGTGCGGGATTCATGTTTCAAAGCGCCGGCTTGACAAGGCTGTCCGCACTGGCCTTTATCGGCGGCCTCTACCACACGATCAATCACGCCAGCTTCAAGGGCTTATTGTTCTTGGGCGCCGGTTCCGTGTTACACGCCACGGGCACCCGTAACATGGAAGAGATGGGCGGGCTGATCAAGCGGATGCCGTGGACGGCACTATTCTTCTTAATCGGGGCCGCGGCCATCTCGGCGCTGCCGCCGCTCAACGGCTTCGTCTCGGAATGGATCGTGTTTCAGTCGTTGCTCAGCGGCGTCAATCTCCCTTCACCTGAAGCGGCGATCATGATGCCGGTGGCCGTGGGGATGTTGGCGTTGACAAGCGGCCTAGCAGCGGCCTGCTTCGTAAAGGCGTTCGGCATCAGTTTCCTGGCGCTGCCGCGTTCGCCCGAAGCCGAGCACGCGCACGAAGCGCCGCGCTCAATGCAGGTGGGTATGGCGCTGCTGGCGGTGGTGTGCATTGGCCTCGGTCTGGCGCCGTTTGTGGTTGTGCCGCTCCTGGGCAAAGTGCTAACGGGCCTGGGTGGGCTGCCGCCGACCGAAGCCGCCTTCACGCTCAATCTGTCGCTGCAACTGCCGGCCAATTTTGCCACGATGTCGCCAGCGCTGATTGGCGTAGGATTGATCGCGATCTTAGGACTAATCTCGATTGGATTGCGCTTGTTTAATGCCAACCGGCGACAGCGGGTGAGCGATTCATGGGGCTGCGGGCGTATCGGGCAGTCACCGCGGATGGAGTATACCGCGACGGCTTTCGCCGAGCCGCTGCGTCGGGTATTTTCTGAAATCTATCGGCCCTCCAAAGAAGTGACGATCGACTTTCATCCCGAATCCAAATATTTCGTCCAGTCGATCGAGTATCGCAGCGAGATCACACCGTGGTTTGATCGGGTAATCTACGATCCGCTCCTGGCGCTGATTCGGTTCTTAGCCCGCTCAGTGCGACGGCTGCAATCCGGCTCACTGCATCTGTATCTGATGCTCGTTGCGCTGACACTCTTTGTGCTGCTGGTCGTAGCGAGGTGGTTCTGATGATAGATAGTTATTGGCTGGAAGTCGTGCAAGGGTTGCTGGCGCTGTTGGTCGCACCAGGACTGGTGGGGTTGGTGCGCTGGGTCAAAGCGCGGCTGCAGAATCGGCGCGGCGCACCGCCGTGGCAGCCTTATTTTGAGTTGCGCAAACTTTTCCAGAAAGAAGCGGTGATCTCGAAGAATGCCTCGTGGCTGTTTCGGTTCGCGCCGTACATCGTGTTTGGCAGCGCACTCATGGTCGTCCTGTTGGTGCCGCTGATCGCTGCACCGTTGCCGCTGGGCGGGATCGGTGATCTGTTAGTCGTGGTTTACCTGCTCCTGCTGGGCACGTTCTTTCTAGCGCTGGCCGGTCTGGATCCGGGTACAGCCTTTGGCGGGATGGGCGCGAGCCGCGAGATGACCGTGGCGGCGATTGCCGAACCGACGATCGCACTGGCGATTTTCACGCTGGCGTTAAGCGCTGGTTCGACTAACCTGGGGCGAATCGTGACGCAAACGTTGGTGGATCCGAGCATCGCCGGCAGTCCGGGACGCGTGTTGGCATTTGTGGCGTTGTTTATTGTGACGTTGGCCGAGACAGGCCGCTTGCCAGTCGACAATCCGGCTACGCACCTGGAATTAACCATGATCCATGAAGCGATGATTCTGGAGTATTCGGGGCGTTACCTGGCTTTAATTGAATGGGCGGCAAGTCTCAAACTGCTGATTTTTCTGTCGCTGCTGGCGAATCTGTTTGCGCCGTGGGGTGTGGCGACCGAGCCGACGCTGCTAGCGCTGGGCGTCGGGATTGTGACCTGGCTTTTCAAATTGGCGTTACTGGGAGTCATCATTGCTGTGCTGGAAACGCGCGTGGCCAAGCTGCGGCTGTTCCGCGTGCCTGAGTTGTTGGGGTTGTCGTTTGTGCTGGCGCTGCTGGCCGTGACATCATCATTCTTGTTGAAATAGCCGGCCTGGTCGATCGCCAGATAGGTGTGCGAAATCGCTTGAATTGAGGTAACGCATCAATTATGAATGAAACTGCTTTTGCGCAATTATCCACGCTGCTCTCCGGGCTAATCCTATTCTTTGGCATTGCCCTGCTGTGGCGGCGCAGTTTGCATGCTTACATCGACGCGTTTCAGTGGCAGTCCGCGGTGCTAGCGGCGTTGCTCGTCATCGTCGGGTACTTTGAGCAAGACGTGGAGTTGTATCTGGTGGCAGTGATCTTCTTCGTGTTAAAGGTCATCGTGATCCCGCGTTATCTGAATCGCCTGGAAACACGCGTCGGGGGTGAACGTGAAATGCGGCCGTATGTCAATGCGGCCACATCGCTGGTGGTGTCGGGGGCATTGGTGCTGCTGGCCTACGTCATCACGCGACCACTAGTGATGGCGAGCACCTTACCCACCCGCGGCGGGTTACCGCTGGCGATTGGCCTGGTGTTTGTCGGCTTGTTTGTCGTCATCACGCGCAAGAAAGCACTGACGCAGGTTGTCGGCTTTCTAGTCATCGAAAACGGCATCGCGTTGATGGCGGTGCTGGGCACCTTCGGGATTCCGTTCATTGTGGAGTTAGGGGTCTCTCTTGACTTGTTGATGGGCTTTCTGGTCATGCAGGTATTTATTTATCACATTCACGGTACGTTTGAATCGATTGACGTGGAACAGCTCAATCAATTGAAGCACTGATCATTTTCGCTGACAGGATAGGTTCATGCTCTTTCTACTCTTGCTTCTCCCGCCACTGGTGGCTGCCTTGCTGGCGTTTGTCGTGCAGCCCTATCGATCTGGCGTCGGCCGGATCAATGCCCTGTTGTCGTTGATTGCGCTGGCCGCAGCGCTGGCGTTAGTGGGGCCGACTCTGGCTGGCAGTGACACGCCGACTTTTGGGCCGGGCGATCTGTTGCGTGCGGATAGCCTTTCGGCGCTACTACTGGTGTGTGTGACTGGCGTAGCGACGCTGACGCTGGTACTCAGCCCTGGTGTCGGACGGCCGGCCACGTACAGTCCGGGCCAACTCCGCCGCTATCAAATCTTTATCAATCTATTCATTGCTGCCATGCTGTTGGCGGTGGTCGCCAACAACGTCGGCGTGATGTGGATCGCGATCGAGGCGACTACTATTTTCTCGGCGTTTATCATCCCGCTCACGCTGACGAAAGCCTCGGTCGAAGCGTCGTGGAAATACATCCTCATCAGTTCCGTGGGGATTGCGCTCGCCTTCGCCGGCACCGTGTTGGGCTACTTCGATTTTGTCAGTCTGGTCGGTGAATCAGCGAACGCCTTGAATTGGCCTGTCTTGCTGGCCGTCGCTCACAAGCTCAACCCCGATGTAATGCGGCTGGCCTTTGCGTTCATCCTGGTCGGCTACGGAACCAAAGCGGGGATCGCGCCGTTGCACACCTGGAAGCCCGATGCCTATGGTGAAGCGCCTGCCCCGCTGAGCGCCCTGATGTCATCGGCGCTGTTTGCCGTGGCGATGTATGCCATCCTGCGCTGGAAAGCCGTCGTCGATGGGACCGTCGGAACTAGCTATACGGACGGTCTGTTGCTGGCCCTGGGATTGATCTCGCTCGGCGTGGCCGCCTTCAGCCTGGTGCTGTCCAAAAACTATAAACGCCTGCTGGCTTATTCGAGCCTTGAACATACCGGACTGATCTGCCTGGGATTGGGGCTGGGACCGCTGGGCACGTTTGCCGCGCTGCTGCACTTGATCAATCACACGCTGGCTAAATCTCTGGTGTTCTTCATCGCGGGCGACACGGAAGAGGCGTACGGCTCGTCACAGATCGAGCAGGTGCATGGTCTGTTGACGGCGCGCCCCTGGACGGGCGGCCTGTGGGCGGTCGGGTTGCTGGCGCTGATCGGGCTGCCACCATTCGGCCTATTTGTCAGCGAGTTCTTGATCATGCAGGCCGGGTTCGCACTGCATCAACCGGTGTTGATGGGCGTGACCCTGGCCCTATTGGCAATTGCGTTTGTCTCGATCATACGGCACTTGAATCGGATGCTGTACGGTGAGCCGCGGTTAGCTCAGCCCAATCGGGCGGTGGCCGCCGAACAGTGGATTAAATTTGCGCCGCTGTGGGTGAACGTGGCGCTGCTGGTGCTGTTGGGGTTGACGCTGCCCGGCCCGGTGCAGACGTTGCTCACACGCAGCGTGGAGATTGTGACCAAATGACCGATTTCTCGCGCCTTCAAGCAGCATTGGACCGCAACCTCAAGGGCCGCGCTTCGCAGGTTCAGGTGCGGCACGGTAATCAAGGGTACTTGCAGATCGCGCTCGGCGATGCGCCCTATCTGGCCGAATTTCTGCGCGCCGATTTTGGCGCAGAGTTGATCTTGATGGTCGCCAACGATCGGCGGGACGACAAAGGGGCCTTTGAAGTTCACTATCTCTTTGCCAACGCGTCCGAAAACTGGTTTCTGCACGCCACGAAAGACTTGCTCGACGACGAGCCCATCATTGCCTCGCTGGCGACATTCTACTATCCGGCCTCGCGTTTCGAGCGCGAGATCAAAGATCTCTTTGGCATTGAAGCGATCGGGCATCCCGATCGGCGGCCGCTGGTCCGACATGCTTTCTGGCCCGAAGACTATTATCCGCTGCGCAAAGATGCCGTGCCGCCCGAGAAGTTCGAAGATGATGGCACGTCCTTTCCCTTCAAGCCCATCAGCGGTGAAGGCGTGTATGAAATTCCGGTCGGGCCGGTGCACGCCGGCATTATCGAGCCGGGTCATTTTCGCTTTAGCGTGGTCGGTGAAACGGTCGTCGATTTGAAGATTCGACTGTACTTCACCCACAAAGGCACCGAAAAACTCTTTGAAGGGAAACTACCGATCGAAGGAGTGGCGCTGGCCGAACGCATCTCCGGCGATACGACGATTGGGCATTCACTGGCGTACTGTCAGGCCATTGAGTCGTTGGCCGGAACTCAAGTGCCTGAGCGGGCAAAGTATCTGCGCGTGATTTTGCTCGAGGTGGAACGGCTGTACAACCATATCGCCGACTTCGGCGCGATCTGCAACGATACGGGCTTTGCTTTTGCGCACAGCCAGTGCTTCCGCATTCGCGAACGGTTGCTGCGCTTGAATAAACAGCTTACGGGCAATCGTCTACTGCGAAGTGGAATTACGCTGGGAGGCGTGGGGCACGATTTGCCCAACGGGCTAGATCTGACGCGTGAACTCGATTCGATCTGGGCTGACTTCAACGAGGTGGTGGAGATTAGCCTCGCCAACACGATGCTTTCCGATCGACTGGAAGGCGCGGGGCGGCTGACCCTGCAGACGGCGGCCGATCATGGCGTGCTCGGCTACGTGGCACGCGCCTCGGGCCTGAACGTCGATACGCGCCGTGATCATCCGTATGCGGCGTATGCGCAGTTGAAGTTCGAGGTGCCGGTGTTCGAATCTGGAGATGTGCGCGCCCGCACTGAGGCGCGCGTAGCAGAAGTGCGTCAATCGATCGCGTTGATCAAACAGGCCGTGGCGCAGCTGCCCGCTGGGCTGCTCACTGCCCCGATCGGCGATCTACCGCCGTTTGAGCCCGCCTTCAGCGTAGTTGAGGGTTGGCGCGGCGCGATCGTGCATTGGGTCATGGCCGATCGGACTGGACGGCTATATCGCGTGAAAGTGAAAGACCCCTCGTTTGTGAATTGGCCGGCGTTGTCGTTTGCGCTGCTCAAGAACATCGTGCCCGATTTTCCATTGTGCAACAAATCATTCAATCAATCCTATTCGGGCAATGATCTGTGAATGAAGCCGCGTGTGGCCGACACGCCATCGCGCGAAAGCGGAGCCATAGCCAGCGCCGATAATCGAATTAACCCCGCAAGCGATCTAAATCTCGCGGCAACAAAAAACCGATGGGCCTTCACCCGCCCATCGGTTTTTTTCATTTCTTCCCGGTGTGGATCGCCACCGTGCTCATCATCAACCGCTTGTATGTCACCTCGCGCAGACCCGCGCGTTCCATGATGATCTTCAATTCATCGGGTGTGAGGAATTCGTTGACGGACTGCGGCAGATAGGTGTACGCATCGCGTTGGCCGCTGATGAGACCGCCCACGAATGGCACGATCTTGTTGAAGAAAAACAGGAAGAAGGGGCGCAGTAAATTCTTCGGGGGTTTGCTGATTTCCAGGCAGATCACGCGTCCGCCGGGTTTCAACACGCGGCGCTGTTCGTGAAAGGTTGCTTTTTGTTGACAGTTCAGCGGTTAATCGATATACTGATTACGAGAGAGGTAAAGTGTGATCAGAGCCATCCGCCGCCACAAAGAGTACCAGCAATTGTTTTCGGAAGATGATGTTGTGCTGGTGCGCTTCACGCATGTCGGGGAAACAGTGGTGACTTTCTCCGTTCAATATTTAGCGCGGATCAATCAGGAGTGGCAGCCCATCGTTCGCTTCGATACAGCCCATGGTCACGCGCATGTGGACATCAGCCACCCTGGTGGAACACAGGAAACTCGCAATCTACCAACTTCAAATTATAACGAGGCCCTTGTCATGGCCATTGACGACATTCAAGCGCGTTGGGAATTTTATCGAGAACGTTACGAAAGGTGGCTAACATGACCAAGTCCGAAATGGCGCACAAAAACCTCGAGCTGCTGAAGTTGTTCACTCAGGAAATACTCGTGAATGAATCACTGGCGCGTCGCGTCCCTAAAGGCGCAACCGTGATCATTCTGCCTGACAACGATCCAGCGTTGGCCGCCGCCAATCGCAAACTCGCTCAGCGCGCCCGCAAAGAGGGTAAGAAAGTCGTTCTGGTGCAAATGACGCTCGTGGCCAAGACGGCTTACGTGCCACAGCTTACGGTCCTCACTTCTTCACGCTAAAGCAATCGCGATCCACAACGAGGCTGCTATTCACAGCAGCCTCGTTTCATTTTCTCCCCACGTGAATCGCCACGGTGCTCATCATCAGCCGCTTGTATGTCACCTCTCGCAGACCCGCGCGTTCCATGATGATCTTCAATTCATCGGGTGTGAGGAATTCGTTGACGGACTGCGGCAGATAGGTGTACGCATCGCGTTGGCCGCTGATGAGACCGCCCACGAATGGCACGATCTTGTTGAAGAAAAACAGGAAGAAGGGGCGCAGTAAATTCTTCGGGGGTTTGCTGATCTCCAGGCAGATCACGCGTCCGCCGGGTTTTAACACGCGGCGTTGTTCGCGAAAGGCCTGCTCCCGATCGATGAAGTTGCGCACCCCGAAGCCGCTGGTCACGGCATCGAAGGACTCGTCGGGGAAGGGCAGGTGCAGCGCATCGGCCGTGTTCCACGCAATGTGTTCTGCGCCGGCTTTGGGCTTGCCGCGCGTCATCATCTCGAACGTGAAGTCACTGCCCACCGTCTGCACATCGGGGTGCTGCTTCAATGCTTCGATCAGAATATCGCCCGTGCCCGTCGCCACATCAAGCAGGCGCGCGTCAGGGCCGAGATTAGCCAATCGGATGACATCTCGCCGCCAGGCGAGGTCGCGCCCGCCCGTCATCAAGCGATTCATCACATCATAGTGTCCGCTGATGCGGGCGAACATGCCTTGCACGTAATGCGCGCGTTCTGGTCCTTGTAGATGAGTCATTCCTGCCCTTATGAATGGGACGCGGATACACGCGGATTCACGCTGATTTTGTTTTTTGTCCGCGTTTTTCCGCGTTCATCTGCGTCCCATATTTACGTTGCGAATTTCCACGGGCACAGCCGGCGCTCCAGCCAGTCGATGAGGAAGTAGAGGCACAATCCCAACAGGCCCATCGCCACCGCCCCGGCGTAGGTCGCCGCGTAATCAAACATCGTGCCGGACATCAAGAAGATGTAATATCCCAGGCCCAGGTAAGTGGCCGTCACTTCGGTGAAGTACAACACCGCCACTGCCGTGCCTACGCTCAGCCGCACCGACGTCAACACAATGGGAAACGCCGACGGCACATAGACAAAGCGGAATAGCGCGCGCCGCCCGGCGCCCAACGACTTCACCGAGTTCAACAACTCGGGCCGCAGGCTGAGCGAATCATCGCGCACCGGCACCAGAATCTGAAAGAACAAAATCAGCACGATGATCAGAATCTTGCTGAATTCCGTCGCGCCAAAGAACAGCATAATGATCGGAAAGAACACAATCTTGGGAATGGGATAAACCAGGTAGACTAGCGGCGAGAAGATACGATTCAACCGCGGAATCTGTCCCATGCCCAGGCCCGCCGGCACGGCCAGTGCGACGGCGATGATGATGCTCACGATCACGCGCAGCCCGCTGGCGATGAAGTGCCGCGTAATCTCGCCGAGATTTTCCACGAACGCTTGCGCCACGGCGAGGGGCGTCGGCAGGATGTCGCGCTGCACCAACAGGGCGCTGATCTGCCAGATGAGCAGCACGGTCAGAGAAGTGATGATGAGATCGCGTTTACGCATGAGGGGTAACGGGTCCCACCGGGGTGCTGCGCGATAACGAGTAATGCGTAAGGGATTCACGCACGCGCGCGCACATTTCAAAGAAGGCGGATTCGGAACGATAAGCGAGTGATCCCGCTTGCGGATTCTCAATCACGACCGGCCTGACGTGCGGCGGCTGGCCGAGCACCAGAATCTTTTGCCCCAGAAACACCGCGTCTTCGAGGTTGTGCGTGACGAAGACCAGCGTCAAGTTCTGTTCGCGCTGCAATTCCACCGTGAGGTTCTGCAAGTCTTCACGCGTGGGCGCGTCGAGCGCGGCAAAGGGTTCATCCATCAAGAGCAGGTCTGGCTCAAGCACCAGCGTGCGCGCAATCGCCGCGCGCTGGCGTTGTCCGCCGGAAATCTGCGCGGGATAGCGCGCGCGCATGGCGTCGATGCCCAACCGCTTCAGCCAGCGTTCGACCTGTGGCTCGATCGGGCCAGCCACATGCTCGATCGGCGCGTGCCGTCCATCAGGCCCGTAGAAGTTGCGCACGCGCAGGCCCAGCGCCACATTCTGCTGGATCGTCGCCCAGGGCAGCAGGCCGTATTCTTGCAGCACCAATCCCGTGCGCGGCCGCGGCCGATCGATCACTTGTTCGTCCACGACGATCTGGCCGGAAGTGGGCAAGCGCAATCCAGCCAACATCATCAGCAGCGTCGTCTTGCCGTTGCCCGATCCGCCGATGACAGCCCACGCCGCGCCCCGCTCGACCGACCAGTTGAAGCGATCGAAGACGGGGCGGGCGTTGGTGTAGGCAAAAGTAACGTTCTGAAACTCGATCATGCTAAGTGACGAGTGACGAGTGAAAAGTGAAACACATGCGGTGCAGTGCTCCCGTCACTCTTCACTCGTCACTTTTTATTTGGGCAGATAACTCGCATCCACCAGCTGATTGTACGGCACTTCGGCCTTGATCAAATTCTTGGCCAGCATCCAGGCGAGCACGTCTTTGATCTGCGCTTCACTGGGCACGGACGCCGTCGGGAACTTGGGCAACACATACTTGCCGATCAATGGCGCGGGCACCAGATTCTTGTCGGTGAGCAGCGTGGTCCATTTATCGGGACTGCCATTCACATCGGCGGTGGCTTTCTCGATCGCGACCAGGAATTTCTTCACCGTTTCCGGCTTGCTCTTCAACGTATTGACGCTGAACGAAATCTCGCTGGTGCCGACCGCGGGCAAACTCCGATCGTCCAGCACGTCGACCGCGCCCCCCTGCACCGCCAACGACGCCGACGGTTCGGGCAATACCGCTGCTTTCAATTTGCCTTCGGCCAACAGCTGCAACCGATCGTTAATCTTGGGAATGTTGGTTGTCTTGATGTCGTCGACCGTCAGCCCCGCGTTTTCCAGCAAGCGCTGCGTGAGGTAATCGATCACGGTGCCTTGCGAGATGCCGATCTCCACGCCCTTGAGATCTTCCGGCTTGGTGATGCCGCTATCTTTGGCGGCGAGGATGGAGAACTGCGCATCGTCGGGCGTAGCCACGCGCGCAAACCGCACGATGGCGATCTTCTGCGCGTCTTTGTTATACAGCACCGACGACGTGAGATCGTTGATCATGCCGTCGACCTGCCCCGCCTGCATGACCTGATCGCGCTCGGCCGCCGAAGCCACCGGCATAAATTCGACGCTGATCCCTGCGTCTTTGAAATAGCCCTGCGCGTCGGCCACGTACATCGGCAGCGCGTCGAGGATGGGCAGCACGGCAATCTTTAGAGTGGGATCTTCCTTCGTTCCTGGCGCAGCACCCCCTCCGCATGCGCTCAACCACACCGCACACAACACGACCAGCATAAAACTCTTGCGAAACATTTTTCTCCTTTGGCTTGATTCATTCGGCGCAAGTTTTCTCTTACGCTTAACCGATCGATAACGCTAACAGGGTCGCCACAAAAATCGTAATACTGATGTAGCCGTTCACATTGAAGAAGGCGACGTCGACTTTGGATAGATCGTCGGGCTTGACGAGCGAATGCTCATAGATGAGCAGCGCGGCGACAATCACCACGCCGATCAAATACACCGCACCCAGGTTTGTCACCACCCCGATCGCTCCCAGCAGCCCGACGGTGAGCGTGTGGCAGACTTTCGCCACGTTGAGGGCCACGGCGTTGCCCCACTTGGCCGGAATGCTGTGCAGCCGTTCTGCGCGATCGAACTCGGTATCCTGACAGGCATAGATCAAATCGAAGCCGCCGATCCAGAACGTGACCGTGAACAACAGCAGCCAGGCGGGCAAATCGGCGCTGGTGAAGAGCGAACCTCGCACGGCCGCCCACGCCCCCATCGGCGCAAGGCCATCGGTGAAACCCAGCATGAAGTGTGACAGCCACGTAAACCGTTTGGCGTAAGCATAGCCCAACAAGCACACGATTGCACCGGGCAGCAATTGCAGCGTAAACGGCTCCAACTTCCACGCCGCAAACGTCAGCACCAGCAGCGACACGATCACACCGATCACGACTGTCTGCACGCTGATCTTGCCGGTCTGAATGGGACGCTGCGCCGTGCGCGGATTGCGCGCGTCGATGTGCCGATCAGCCAATCGGTTGAAGCTCATACCCAGCGTGCGGGCCGCCGCCATCGCCACGGTGATCCAGAAGAACTGCTGGAACGTGGGCAGTCCGCCCGCCGCCAGCACCATGCCCAGATACGCAAACGGCAGCGCGAAGATGGTGTGCTCGAATTTAATGAGATCGAGAAAAGCGCGAACTTGTTTCATCTTAATGAAGAGTGAAAAGTGAAATCCCCGCTGGTTATCACTCTTCACTTTTCACTCTTCATGCCTTTCCATTTCGTATACAGCTCATTGTCGATGCCCAGCCGCAGCAAAATGCGCCCGATTGTACCATCGATGACTTCATCGAGAGTGGCGGGGTTGCCGTAGAAAGCGGGAATCGGCGGCAGGATCGTCGCGCCGCTTTCGGCGGCCTGCGTCATCAAACGCAAATGACCCAGATGCAGCGGCGTTTCACGCACGCACAAAATCAACGGGCGGCCTTCTTTTAAGCACACATCCGCCGCGCGTGACATCAAATCGGCGGAATAGCAATTCGCCACGGCGGACAGCGTCTTGATCGAGCACGGCACGATCACCATCCCCATCGTCACGAACGATCCCGACGCGATGCTCGCGCCGATGTCGTAGGGATGGTGCACCACTGAGGCCAGCGCTTCGACGTCGCTGATCTTCCAGTTCGTCTCTTGTGCAATCGTCGCTTTGGCGGCCGCGCTCAACACCAGATGGCTTTCAATTTCTCCACCTTGCTGTAACACCTGCAGCAAGCGGAGGCCGTAAATAACACCAGAAGCGCCACTTATCCCTACGATCAGTCGTTTCATTGCTCCACCAGTATCTACCGCGAATTGACGCGAATTCACACGAATCCAATACGTCATTGCGAGCGAAGCGAAGCAATCTCCAACGCAGCAAAGTGAGATTGCTTCGGCGCGAAAAGATGCGCCTCGCAATGACGGCGGGCCGAGTAGTAACTATCAATCCGGTTATTCGCGAAGATTCGCGTTAATTGGCGGTCGATCACTTAAGACCATACTCGTTCCACCGCTGCGTTACCATCGCCTTCACCGCCGCATCCATCTCCAACTCCGTCGGCCAGCCACGCGGATGTCCGTCCTGCGGGCCTTTGGCCGTCGCATCGAGGCCGATCTTGCCGCCGAACGAATCGCGCAGCGCCGAGTGATCGAGTTGATCGACTGCGCCCTCCACGATCGTCACATCGCGCTTCCAATCGACGTTGCCCAGCACACGCCACAGCACATCATGTAGATCGTGCACATTCACGTCCTGATCGACCACGATAATGGCTTTGGTCAGCATCATCAGTCCCAGGCCCCAGATGCCGAACATCGTTTTTTGCGGATGACCGGGGAAGCGCTTCTTGATCGACACGATGACGAGGTTATGAAACACCCCTTCGGCGGGCATGTCGTAATCGACGACTTCGCCCAGAAAGAGCTGGAGCAGCGGCAGGAACAACCGCTCGGTGGCTTTGCCCATCCAGTAATCTTCCATCGGCGGCTTACCCACCACGGTCGTCGGATAGATCGCATCCTTGCGTTGGGTAATGGCCGTCACGTGAAAGATCGGGAATTGATCGGCGGGCGTGTAAAACCCGGTGTGATCGCCGAACGGACCTTCCACGTCGTGCTCGTTCGGATCGACATAGCCTTCGATCACAATCTCGGCATTGGCCGGCGCTTCGATGGGCTGCGTCACGCACTTCACAAATTCGACCGGCTTGCCGCGCAGATAACCGGCCAGCAGAAATTCGTCGATATTGGGCGGCAGCGGCGCGGACGCGCACCACATCGCCGCCGGATCGCCGCCGAGGACGATCGCGCCGGGGATGAGCGGCTTCTTTTCCTCTTGCGCCACGCGTTGATGTTCAGCGCCGCCCTTGTGCCGCTGCCAGTGCATCATCAACGTGCGATCGTCCTTCACTTGCAAGCGATACATACCCACGTTGCGAATATTGCTCACGGGATCGCGCGTGATGACCTGCATCAACGTGATGTACTTGCCGCCGTCTTGCGGCCAGCATTTGAGGATGGGTAATTTGGAGAGGGCGATCTGATCGCCGGTGAGGACGACTTCCTGCACAGGAGCATGGCTCACGATCTTCGGCCCCACCCCGATCGACTTCAGCACCCCGAAGAGATCGCGTCCGCGATTGAGTGCGGCTTTCATGCCCTGCGGCAGTTTAAGATCGATCGTCTTGGCGAGGTTGTGATTGAGCTCTTCCAGATCGTCCACGCCCAACGCCCACGCCATGCGTGAGGCGCTGCCGAAGGCGTTGATCAACACCGGCAGGGCAGAACCTTTGACGTTCTCAAACAGCAGGGCCTTGTTCTGGGCTGCCAAGCCCTTGCTGATCCGATCGGTGATTTCAGTAATCTCCAATTCGGGATCGACCTGGGTCTTGATGCGCAGCAACTCGCCGCGCTGTTCCAGCAGTTGGATGAATTCACGTAAATCGCGGAAGGCCATGTCTCGTTTCCTTAGACCTCACAGGCGCTTCGCGAAACCTGTGACCCAATTTTTGCGCAAATTAG
>PMCF01000230.1:486-10137 GCA_003154115.1 Anaerolineae bacterium | reverse complement strand
ACCGATTTCATAAACAGGCTCTCAGGGCGAAGCCGTATCACGCGATCAGACGCTGACACAAGCGCACACCATCCATCGCATTGGCGACCCAGTAATCGGCGCCCACATAGCGGCACACCTGCTCGTCGAGCATGGCGCCGCCAATCACCACGGGAAACGCCCGTTGATATTTCTGTGCCTCGGCGCGCAGTACGCTGACGGTTTGTTTCATCGCTTCAAACGACGACGTGATCAAGCCCGATAAGCCAACCACGTCCGGTCTGACTTCGATCGCCTTGGCGGCAAATTCGGCGGGCGGCACATCCACGCCCAGATCGATCACCGTGAAGCCATAACATTCCAGCAGCATGGCCGCCATGTTCTTGCCGATATCGTGGATGTCGCCCTGCACAGTGCCCATCAACACGCGCCCCGCACTCTGCGCGGTAGCCTGGCTGGCCAGCAGCGGTTGCACCAATTCGACGACCTCCCGAAAAATCTCGCCGGACATGATGAGGCCCGCCACAAAGTATTCGCCTTGCTCGTAACGCAATCCTACTTGCCGCATGCCTTCATGGCAATCCTCGATGATTTGCAGCGGCTCCGCATTGGCCGCGAGGCGCTGCTTGACCAGCGTCAATACGACCTCTTCGTCCAGATTGAGCAGGCGGGTGATTAATTCAGCGCGAACACCGGCGTCGTTCATTCATTTCTCCTGAACACCCGATCGGGTCGTGATCGATCCCGAAATGCCGACCTGCGTGTTGAAGCGCAGTCGCTCGCTCGGGCAGATGAACCAGCCCCAGCTAATCGGGCAATCGTCAAAATCGTAGAAGAGATGCTCGATGCAAAAGGCCGCCGTGGGCGACGTGGCTTTCAACAGACGCGCTTCGTCAGCCGTCAAGATGGCCGCTTCGAGGCTCAGATCGCCCCGCTTGAGGATCGTTTCGCCCGTGCCGCTGAACAGGCCGCGCAGCGCCGTCACTTCCATCTCAGCCTCGACGATGGGCCGCTTCGGATCGTAGATCAAGTATTCGCGATGATAGAAGGCGGGAACGCCGTCGGTGCTGAGGAGCCGTCGGATGTATACCGTCCGATCGCCCACCACAATGCCCAGTTTGCGCGCGATGCGTTCATCGGCCGAGAGGATGCGGGTCTCAAGCAGTTTGACCGTGGTGGTTTCTCGATCACTGAAGAGGTCTTGCAGGGCGGCCAGATGAAACGCGGCCGCGCCCAATTCGACCGGCTTGACGAAACAACCGCGCCCCTGGGCGGTGCTGATCACACCTTGATCGGCCAGCAAGTTGATCGCGCGCCGCACCGTCATCGGGCTGACGCTATACCGCTCGCACAGCTGCGCCTCGGAGGGCAGTTGATCGCCAGGCCGGAATACGCCCGACGCCACACTGCGCCGGAGGATGTTGACCAGCTGCATGTACGCCGGCTCGTAGGAGGTGCGATCGATGGACGCGGCACGATCGAGCAGCGCGGCCGAGCGTGGCTTTTTCATCGGGGCCGCCCCTGATCGAAAAATTGGTGCCTTAAAAATGTCATTTGGTACTTGACAACTTCCCTATATAAGTGTACAACTGTGCTGCATTGTAACACATCTCTTGGCGATGATCCATCCCTGGTTTCATGGAGCCGTCCGTGGATAGTAACTCAACACCCGATCGGTTTGTGCCTCCCGTCGGTGCGCGCCGCAGGGTGATTGCCTGTGCCACTGTCATCGAGGAGATGCGGCCATTTCTCCCGGCCGATGTGCCGTATGAAGTCCTTGACTTTGGCCTCCATTTGCGGCCTCAAGAACTGAAGCGCGCCCTTCAAGACAAGATCACTGAAGCCAGCCAGACGGCAGACGTGGTTATACTCGGCTACGGGTTGTGCGCGATGGCCGTGGTCGGCCTTACCGCCACCACAGCGACGCTGGTCACCTCTCGCTCCGACGACTGCATTGCGATCTTCTTAGGCTCGTGCGACGCTTACAAGCAGCAATCCCGCAAAGAACCCGGCACCTACTATCTGACCAAAGGCTGGATCGAAGTTGGGGACAGCCCGTTTTCGGAGCACGAGAAACTGGTCGAGAAATATGGCGAAGCCAAAGCCATGCGCATGATGCAGCTGACCTTGAAGAATTACACGCGCCTAGCCTTCATCAATACCGGGCTATATGACCTTGATCGATACCGCGACTATGCCCGGCGTAACAGCGAGAAATTCGATCTACGCTACGAAGAGATCGAGGGTTCACCGGCTCTGGTCAAGAAAATGATCGACGGGCCGTGGGATGATGAATTCGTCGTCGTGTCACCGGGTGAGACGATCACGTACGAGATGTTTACGCGATAACTTGATCCACGAACACATGCGATGCAGTGCTCTCGTCTTCACGAATCTCCGCGAATGAATAGGAATAATTCGCGCAGATTCGTGTGAATTCGTGGAAAGAATTGCAGTGCTGAAGGAATAGATATGGGAGCCGGCACTTTCGAGATTGATTTTGAACCGATTGGCAAGCGCGTCGAGGTCGAACGCGACAGCACCTTGCTGGATGCCGCGCGGCAGGCGGGCATTGGCCTCGCGTCGGTGTGCGGCGGTGAAGGCACGTGTGGCCGCTGCCGCGTCATGATCATGTCAGGTGATGTCTCTGCGCCGGTCGATGCGGATCGGCGTTTTTTGTCGCAACTGGAATTATCTTCTGGGCAGCGCTTAGCCTGCCGCTGCCACCTTCACAGCGATGTGAAGGTGCAAGTCCCCAAAGCTTCGCTCGTCACCGATCAGCGTTTGCAAGTCGAAGGCGCTTCGCGCCGGATGCAGGTCGAAGCGGCCGTCCGCGCCTTTGAAGTGGAAATGCCTACGCCGACGTTGAGCGATCTGCGGTCTGATCTCGAACGCGTGATCGACGCGCTGGAAACCGCTTACGGCCTGCGCAAGTTATTCGCCGAACCCGCCGTCATCCGATCGCTGTCGCCGCTGGCCCGTCGCGCCGAATGGAAACTCACCGTCTACGTGCGTGGGCGCGAGATCGTGGGCTTTGAAGCCTTTGGCCGCAAGCCGATGGGCTTTGCCGTCGATCTGGGCACGACCAAGATCGCGGGCTATCTGGTCGATTTGGAAACGGGCGAAGAACTGGGCGCGGCGGGTGTGATGAATCCGCAGATCGGCTATGGCGAAGATGTCATTAGCCGCGTGTCGTACGTCAGCCGCAACGAAAACGGCGGGCGCGAATTGGCGCACGTGGTGCACGAGGCCCTGAATACGATGCTGGGTACGTTGGCCGAAGACGCAGGTGTGGCTCGCGATCAAATCGTCGAAGCCTGCCTCGTGGGCAACACGGCCATGACGCATCTGCTGCTGGAATTGCCCGTAAAGCAATTGGCGACAGCGCCCTTTGTGGCCGCGGCCAGCGCCGCGTTGGACATCAAGGCGCGCGATCTCGATCTCGACTTGGCGGCGGGCGCGTACGTTTACATCCTGCCGTGCGTGGGCGGTTTCGTCGGGGCCGATCACGTGGCGATGATCATCGGCAGCGATCTCGATCGACGCCCGCACGGCGTCATCGGCGTGGACATCGGCACCAACACAGAGATCGCGCTGCTGCGCCCCGGCGTCGAGCATCTCACCTCGGCGTCGTGTGCGTCCGGCCCGGCGTTTGAAGGCGCGCACATCCGCGATGGCATGCGCGCGTCCACCGGTGCGATCGAGGCCGTGCGAATCGGAGCGAACGGGGTGGAGATCAAAACGATCGGGAATGCGCCGCCCGTCGGCTTGTGTGGTTCCGGCATCGTCGATGTCGTGGCCGAATTGCATCGCCATCACATCATCGATCAACGCGGGCGTTTGATTCGCGAGGCGGCGGGTGTTTGCAAAAACGCGCACGGTTACGAATTCGTGATCGTGCCCGCCGAGTCTAGCGGCACCGGTCGCGACATCGTCATGACACAGCACGACATCAACGAGATTCAACTGGCCAAGGGGGCGATTGCAACGGGTCTTGAAACGCTGCTGATTGCCACGCACACGGAACCCGACCAGATCGAAGAAGTCATCGTGGCGGGCGCGTTTGGCTCATATCTGAATCTGGAAAGCGCTCTAGCCATTGGCCTGCTGCCGCGCCTGCCCAAAGCGAAATACGTGCAGGTGGGCAATGCGGCCGGCGTCGGCGCGAAGATGGCGCTGCTCTCGTTGAAAGAGCGGCGGCGCGCGCAGAAAGTGGCGGGCCGCACGGGCTACATCGAGTTGACGATGTTCCCCGGTTTCAATCGCCGCTTCGCGTTGTCGATGTTGTTTCCAAAAGACCAATCGTAGGGGCGACCCTTGCGGTAGCCCTGGGCGAGGGCAAGCCTTGCCCCTACGACAATTATCCCGGAGGGCAAATGAAAATCATCGGTGAAAAGATCAACGGCACGCGCAAGGCCGTGGCGGCAGCGATTGCCAATCGCGACGCCGAGTTCATCCAGAACCTGGCGAAGAAGCAGGTGGACGGCGGCGCGCACTGGCTGGACGTGAACGCGGGCACCCATCCCGATCGAGAAGTGGACGACATGCTGTGGCTCATCGGCCTGATTCAAGACGTGACCGACGTGCCGTTGTGTCTCGACAGCGCGAACCCGAAAGCGCTGGCCGCGGCGCTGAGCGCAGTGAAGAAGACGCCCATGATCAACTCGATCAGCGGCGAACCCGATCGCTTGAGCAACGTTCTGCCGATCGTGGCGCAGCATGGCTGCGACGTGATCGCACTGGCGATGGACGACAAAGGCATTCCGGCTGATGTGGAGGGGCGCATGGCGGTCGTGCGCAAGTTGTTTGACTTGACCCGATCGGCCAACGTGCCCGACGAAAAAGTGTACGTCGATGCGCTGGTGATGACGATTGCGACGAACACCGAAGCCGGCAAAGCCACACTCGATACGATCCGTGCCATTCGCAGCGAATACCCCAAGGCGCATATTTCGCTGGGCTTGAGCAACGTCTCGTTCGGTTTGCCGGTGCGCTCGTTGGTGAATCGCACGTTCCTCACGTTGGCCGTGGCCGCCGGGATGGATACCGCCATCATCGATCCGAACGATCGGGAGTTGAAGGCCGCGTTATTCGCAACCGATCTATTGTTGGGCATGGACAAGCATTGTCTCAACTACACGCGAGCTTTTCGCAAAGGCTTGCTGGAAGCGCCGAAACCGCTCACTTAAGTCAATCAATCCAATCCTACAGGAGGATCCGTATGAACGCATTAGTTGAAGCCATCACCGACATGCGCGAAGAAGATGCCGTGCGCACGGCGAACGAGATGCTCGATCGGGGCACCAGCCCGATCGAGGTGTTGGAGAGCTGCCGCGAAGCGATGGGCATCATCGGCCAACGCTTTGAGGCAGGTGACTGCTTCGTGCCGGAGCTGATCCTGGCTGGCGAAATTCTGCGCCAGATCTCGGACGTGGTCAAGCCCAACGTCACGCAAGCCTCAGACGTGAAGAAGATCGGTCGAGTAGTCATCGGCACCGTCCAGGGTGACATCCACGACATCGGCAAGGACATCGTCACCTTTATGCTGGATGTCAACGGCTTCGAGGTGAAAGACCTCGGCGTAGACGTGCCTATGGCGAAATTTGTCGAAGCGGTCAAGGACTTCAAGCCGCAGGTCGTGGGCTTGAGCGGTTTCTTGACGCTGGCTTACGATCCGATGAAGAACACCATCAAAGCCATGCGCGACGCGGGCTTCACCGGCAAGGTGATGATCGGCGGCGGGCAGATCGACGAGCAGATTCGACAGTATGCCGGCGCGGACGGGTACGGCAAGGATGCCATGGCCGCAGTCGCGTTAGCCAAGGGCTGGATTGGAGCCTAATCATGACCACGCAAATTCCCGTTGAGAAACGCGCCGCCCGTTACGCTGAGTGGATTACGCCGCCCGGTATGCAGTTCGCCAGTCCCGAAGTAGAGCAAGCCTACAAGGCTCGCGTTCAGATGTTCCTGGACGCGATCGATTTGAAGAAACCGCAGCGTGTGCCGGTTGTCCCGTTTGCGGGCTTTTACCCGTTTGCGTATGCGGGCGTAACGCCGCGCGAGGCGATGTATGACTATGCCAAACTCGGTTACGCCTTGAAGAAGTATCACACCGACTTCCTGCCGGATGCGCTGGCGGGTTCGCCCATCTACGGGCCGGGCAAAGTCTTTGAGATTCTGGATTACAAGTTGTATCGCTGGCCGGGCCATGGTGTGCCGGAGACCACGCCCTATCAAGCGCTCGAAGCGGAATACATGAAGGCCGATGAGTACGACGCGCTCATCAACGATCCGTCGGCCTACTTCATGCGCGGTTATCTGCCGCGCGTGTTTGGCGCGTTGAGCAACTTCCCCATGATCGGGCCGTGGACGGATATTCTGGAACTGCCCTTCACCGGCGGATCGATCATCCCGTTTGGCTTGCCGCCCGTGCAGGAAGCGCTGAAGACGCTGATGAAGGCGGGCGAAGCCGCGCTGGAATGGATCGGCGCCGCTCTTGCGATCGATGGTGAAGAGATGGCGACGCTGGGCATCCCCGGCTTGATGGGCGGCTTCACCAAAGCGCCCTTCGATACGTTGGGCGATACGATGCGCGGCACACGCGCGATCATGCTTGATAAGTTCCGCCAGCCCAACAAGATTCTGGCGGCGATGGAGAAGATCGTGCCGCTCGCGATCGATCTCGGCACCCGATCGGCCACCAACGGCAAGAACCCGGTCGTGTTCATCCCGCTGCACAAGGGCGCAGACGGCTTCATGTCCAACGACGACTTCAAGAAGTTCTACTGGCCGACGTTGAAGGCCGTGATCCTTGGCTTGATCGAGAACGGCCTGGTGCCATACCTATTCGTCGAGGGCGGCTACAACCAGCGTCTGGACATCATCGTCGATCCTGACATCCCTGCCGGTTCGACGATCTGGATGTTCGATCAGACGGACATGAAGGAAGTGAAGAAGCATCTGGGTGGCTGGGCGTGCTTCGGCGGTAACGTGCCCAACTCGATGCTGAAAGCGGGCAAGCCAGCGCAGATCAAAGACTACGTCAAGCGCCTGATCGACGACGTGGCCGGCGACGGCGGCTACATGCTGGCAACCGGCGCGGTGCTGGATGACGCGGAGCCTGAGAACCTGCATGCGATGATCGACGCGGGCAAAGAGTTCGGCGTGTATCGATAAAGCAAGGTGATCCACGAAGGACACGAAGATGCACTAAGGTTTTCTTCGTGTCCTTTGTGTTCGTTTAGGACAAAGAGATTTTTATGAACTCACAACGCAAAGCGTGGATGGTGATGTTGGCCGCGTATCTGGCTGGCATCGCCATTGCGCTCAATCAATCCAAAGTACCGCCCGCCATGCAAGTCTTGTTGCAAAGCCTGAACATGGATATGGCGACGGGCGGCTGGCTGATGTCGGCCTTTGCCGTGGCCGGTATCGTGCTAGGTATTCCCGCGGCTTTCGTGCTTGTCAAACTAGGGCCGAAAATTGCGGGCTTGATCGCGCTGGGCTGCACGCTGCTAGGCTCGATCGTCGGAGCGTTGGCGACCAATTCCGCGATGTTGTTAGGCGGGCGAGTGATCGAAGGCATCGGCTTGGGGTTGATCACCGTTATCGCACCCGCCGTCATCAGCATGTGGTTTCCGCCTGAGAAGCGCGGCACGCCGATGGGCATCTGGGCGTCATGGGTACCGGTGGGCAGCTTCATCATGTATAACCTGGCCGGGCCACTGTTGAGATCGTTCGGCTGGCAGAGCATCTGGTGGTTCGGCGCATTGTTCGCGTTGATCGCTTTCGTGATCTATGCCGTCAGCGTCAGTGCGCCGCCCACTATTGAAACAACCAGAGAGCAAGCGCCTGCCTCAAATGGATCGTTGGGCAAGCTGCTCTTCAATCCGGCGAGTTGGATCCTGGCGTTGGTGTTCGCCACCTTCAACTTCACGTTTCTGGCGTATGCCACCTGGTCGCCGTCTTACTTCAACGTAGCCCTGGGCGTCGACCCGGAAACCGCCAGTTTCTACGCCAGCCTGATGAGCCTGGCCCTCGTCCCCACCGCCATCGTCGCCGGTCGAGTGCTGGATCGGTTCAAGCAGCAGCGTCACCTCATCCTCAGCGCGGCCCTGGTGATTTCCGGCCTGCTCTTCGTGGCGAGTTTTCAGTTGGGCAGCGTCAATGCGATCGTGCCCTACATGATTGTGATCGGCCTCGTCGCCGGTTTCATCCCCACGGCCACCTTCACCCTCGCACCCGAAACGATGCCCGATCCCCGCTTTGCCGGACTGGCGCTTGGCATGGTGAGCGTGGGCCAGAACTTAGGTATGTTCTTCGGCCCGCCGATCGTGGGAGCGGCGATCGCGGGCGGGAATTGGTCTGCCGGGATCATCCCGCTGCTGATCTCGCTGGCGATCGGCGTCGTGGCTTCGATCGTGCTGCGCGCACGGCAGTCCCCAACGTCGTAACCCATTACGTAATCATCATCCGCGCCACGAACGATGTGGAACGCCTCGCGCAGATCAAGGGGTGCGCCCTGCCCCCGGCGAAACAAGCCGTGCTGCGGCATGCGCTGTTGTAGATCGCACGGTTGGCCGGGGAGAATGGGTGAAGTGGATATGCAACGTGAGCGAGAAATGGCCATGCATTCGCTGAGACGTTGGGGACGCTCTGAACCCTACGATATACTCCCGCAACAGGCTTGTACCGTGCTTTCATTGTATACTTACCTTTGGACGAACAACTAGATTTCATCGGAGCCATAAATGACGCAAGTTTTCGAGAAAGACAGCCACAAAATGTTCTGGGGAGACGCTATCGAGGTATTGTCTAGCGAAGTTCGAGATAACTCAGTTGATTTGATCTTCGCCGATCCCCCATACAACATTGGCAAAAATTTTAACGGCAGAATGGATAGGTGGAATTCAGATAGCGATTACCTGGAGTGGTGCTATCAATGGCTTAATCTGTGCATCGCCAAATTGAAGGTTACGGGCAGTATGTATGTCATGACCGCCACGCAAAACATGCCTTATTTCGACATATTCCTGCGCGACAAATTAGAGATCTTGTCGAGAATAGTATGGTATTACGATAGCTCAGGCGTGCAGGCAAAACGATACTACGGCTCCTTATATGAGCCGATATTATTCTGCGTGAAAGACAAGCAACGGTATATCTTCAACGCGGACGCGGTTCTAGTCGAAGCGAAGACTGGCGCACAACGGAAACTGATCGACTACAGAAAGGAAGTCCCGACCGTTTACAACTCAAAGAAAGTTCCCGGGAATGTGTGGGAAGTACCGAGAGTTCGTTATCGAATGGACGAGTACGAAGAACACCCCACTCAGAAGCCTGTTGCTCTTTTGGAAAGAATCACCCTCGCTAGTTCAAATCCAGATGACTTAGTGCTCGATCCATTTTCAGGGACATTTACCACCTCATTTGTTGCCAAGAAGTTAGGGCGTCGTTCCATTGGAATCGAGATTGAAGAAGAGTATATCAAGATTGGTCTCCGGCGTTTGAAGATTCTTTCTCACTATAATGGCGAAGAACTAAAGCGAGAACCTCGAAGCTACGAAAAATCTGCGCCAGAACAAAAAGTCTTATTCGAGCGTAAGTAAATGGAACACGACTTCACACTCCAAATCAAGCAGATACTGCAATACCTTCGCCAATTGTTGAGGC
>PMCF01000230.1:0-470 GCA_003154115.1 Anaerolineae bacterium | reverse complement strand
AGCCCGTAATTGGCGAAGGTATTGATACTGGCCTCGGAATTTGGCAAGGCGGCAGAAGCCGTTTTTGAGCAGAGTCCATTGATTCAATATCTGAACATCAAAACCAGATCGGCGACTCGCGGTTCAAAAGCGCGTGGCAGCTTTGCAAACCTTTATGCCGTCTATGTGTTGACTGAAGACTACCTAAGCCATGAGTTTGAAAAGCGCGGCGGTTATTCAAATTATCAGGGCGCAAAATTCTCTGACCTATTTCGTCGTCAAAGAGAGCTGCCCTTCGGGAGTAAATTACAGAACCATGCTCTCAACAGCCGCATGAACGAGGAATTCAAAAAGTATTTTCCACAAGTAGAGTATGCTCCAATCTTGAGGAACCCGCAGACAAATCGCTATTGGATAAACGAGAATCTACTCCGCATTTCTATTGGTAAGAGAACCCATAATATAGTGTAAGCGGCCGGGATCTTTGATAG
>PMCF01000013.1 GCA_003154115.1 Anaerolineae bacterium | reverse complement strand
CTCAAGCCAGGCGTGAATCTAGCCGATTTTTGAATTTGTAAGGGTATCAGCCGAGCAACCCTAGATTTTGTGCGCCATCGCAGGTTCTGTCATTAGGTACAAGCATATGATCCGCCCAAAAATCTATGTAGCAATCGTAAACGGGACTGGCATTCGGCCTTTGATCGGCAAAGAGATATCCGATGCGAGATTGAAAGGCATAGTCTTGCGGCGTGTTAGCTGTCGTAATCCAGTTGTCTTGATTCCCAGCATGATAATAATTCGATAAAGCCACAAACTGGTTCTGCGGAAAAGAGGGCGCAGTCGCCAGATAGCCTATCGGCCATTCAGTTAACTTGCCGTTACAGCTGGGATCGGTCGAAATGAAGTGATTAGTGGCAGCTGANNAATTATGAAAGGGGATAGTTGAAATCCAGCCCACGCGGCCACGATATTGAACGGCCCCGCCACCGCAGGTTTGATCATTGGGAACCAGCATGTGGTCATGCCAGGCATCGATGTAGCAGTCGTAGACCGGCATCGAATTGGGCACTTGATCGGTGAAGAGATACCCGATCGTTTCCACAAACTGGTAATCGGGATCGGTGTTGGTCGTAGTAACCCAGGTGTCGTCAAGGTTCTGATACATTGATAGAGCAACCCGAGGCACTAAATCAACCGACTCGTTTGAAGTGGTGTAACCGATGTGAACCTTGCGTCGAACAAGATAGCGCTGGTCAAAGCCATCGCCAGGCTTGAGATACATGTAGTAGAGCCAGAAAACATCGCTGACCTGATCGCTGTCGCCATAAGCTGATACAAAACTTGGGTACGCAACTAGATCTCTATTGTCTGCTTGCCTATCCCAGCTTCCTTCATACGAGAGCAATAAGTAGGGTTGCCCAGTCGTGGCATTCATCAGGGCTGCCCAAGTGTTAAAGCCGTCAACTGAAGTTGAAAGGCCGAAGCCTTTTTGACGGCCTGCGGCAATGTCCCAAACTCCGCTGAAGCCAATATAAGCATTCAAGAAAGAGTTGTAGGAAACCCATGACGTAGCTAGGTCGGTCCATGATGAGGCAATGGGCGATGCTTCACCGCCAAGTCCGGGCTGTGTAAATGCACCGTTGTAATACTTGTGCCAGGTGCCCGGCAAGCCTAGGTCAGAAAGGTGTGAACGTGCCAGATATATTTGCCAACTGGGCTGATGGTTGGAGAGGAAATACATATAGAGATAGTCGCCAATACGAATGACCCGCTGATCGCCTTCGTCATCAGTATCTGGGGTGGCATATTGCGGTGGGGAGGTAAGCACTCGATTGTTGGGATAGTTGGGCTTGACGAACGTGTGTCCACCGTCATACGATTCAGCATATGCAACCGATTTATGCGTTTGCGGGTAAGCGCAGTCTGTTTCAGCGTGATACCATCCGCGAACCAGCGCGCCGTCCTGCCAGACGCTGTTGAGCCAGGCCCCACATGAATCGAAGTCAGCACCACCTTGAAGCACGATGCTACTCATCGGGTGAAGCGTCTCCAATGACCCGCCTGAATAGCCCCGCGTAGACGAGTTGGCGATGTATCCTTGCAGCGCCGTTGCTCCCATCAGTGTGCTGAAGGGGCTATCGGTTGTCGCATCAGGGCCGCGAATGACTTCCACAGGTCCGATCTGGATCGTGATGTTGGACCACGAATCGCCTGCGCGCTGGACCGCGACCGCCGATGAACTTGTTAGCAGAAGGCTTGCTAACACACACACAACAACCGACGAACGCATAAAGCCAATTGACGAGCGGAATTTTTGGCGTCGCTGGGCGAAATTCATAGTCGCATCCATCTGCAGCGGCCCAAGTGTATTCGTGGTAAGCGCGCTGCTAGCAGCCTGTCGGAGAGGAAANNTTCTCTCCGACAGGCTGCTAGGCGGTACTTAGTGTCTTTGAAATGCGCTACGGCTTGAGCAAGATTACGCCCGTGGCCGGCCCAAGACTGACGGCCGTTCCTTGCACGTTGTTTGTATCAATCAGCGAACACTTGAGCAAGTTCCGCAATTCACTCTGCTGGGCGCTTTGGACCATTTGTCAATGATGTCGATGAGCAGTTGAAAGATTAGAAAGGGAAAATCCCGTGTCACCCCGTTCTACGTGGCCGATGACTTGGTAGGCGATTTACAATCCTACTCCTTGATTCTGAGGGTGGACCTATAGAATTTCGATTCGTCAGAATACGATTTCGTCCGGCCTGACTGGCAAGTCTTCATACCACGGTTGATCGACGGGCAGCGGCCAGGGTCTAATCAGGTCGGTATGCGGGCAGGCCACGACGACCGCGCCGTGCCTGTTGCCGAACCACATTACATCGCACACGCCCATTGGCCGGGTAACAACACCCGGCGTGCGCTCCTCACCCTGAAATAGCAGCCAGTGCAGCGCGAAGGCCGCCAAAATTACCAGCAGAACAAGTATCCAGCGCCGCCGGATCAGTGCTGGGTGAAGGGCCGACGAGGCAAGTGCTGGTTCTCTTTCGGACATGCTGCTGAACCTCATCTCCAGTTTGTTGAGAACATCTGCGGACTACAAAATCCGACGCCGCTCATGCGCCGGCCTGTGCATTATAGCGCATCAACGACTGGCCGAACGTTTCTTCAACCGCATAACCTGTGGCTGAAACCATTAACGACCACGCGTACGTCTGCTCGTTAGTAGTAGTGGACATCTGATAGGTTGCACCCACTGTCAGCGGATTTCGAGGAATCAAGACGATCGCGTCCCGCGCATTCAAAACATTACGCCCGGTACTCTGCGTTCCGCTGTCCGGGTTGATGTAGGTTGTTTCATCGAAGACGCAGTGCTCCAGCGGTGTGCCATCTTGTACTACAAAACGCATGTCAGTATTTATNNCTGGCTGGGTTGCCAGCCGCTTAGCGGTGTTAGTTGTATCTGCTTCGAAAGATCATAGGCCGTCGACAGGTCGCTGTCGCTTGCCACGAGCACGCGCCCGATCACAAGCACCGCATTGTTCGGCGAGGATATCTGCGTCATGTCGCTCGGCACCTGTCCTTTCCAACCTAGCCCCGTAATGAGATAGTCGCCCGCCTGCG
>PMCF01000192.1 GCA_003154115.1 Anaerolineae bacterium | reverse complement strand
ACCAGACTCAAAACGGGAATTGCTGGCGTCTCATCAATCGCAATCGCGCGACGAACATACTGCTCCGCTTCGTCTAGCCGATTCTGCGCCAGGTAGAGGTTTGCGAGGTTGTTCACTGAACTTGCCAGTTGTTGTGGATTGCCAACTTGCTCTTTCAGTTCAATCGCCCGCAAATTCCACTGCTCTGCCTCGTCGGGGCGACCCGCCCCCATCGCGACGATGGCGAGTTGGTTGCAGGTCTGCGCGGCGCCTGCGGCATCATTCAATCGTTCATCAAGCGCCAGGCTCTCCTTGTAGCACCGTTCGGCCTCGGCCCAATCGCGCGCTTCCTGTGCGGCTCTGCCCAATTGGTGCCACAGCGCAGCTTCGCTTTGCGGCTCGTTGTTAGCGCGGAAGATCGTCAGCGCTTCCAGATAGCGGCGACGGGCTTCGTCCAGGTTGTTCTGCCTTAGCGCCAGCGTGCCCAATTGGGCGAGCACAACGCCTGCGTTTCGCTTGTCATCGACACGCCTTACGCTCCGTAAGGCAGTCGTGTATTCTGTCTGAGCCTCGTTGTATCGACCGGCGTTTTCTAGTGCAGTCGCCAGCTCGATTTGAGCCGAACCAATTGCTCGTTGTATTTCATCGCTCTGCTCAAGCTTTCCTAAAGTGGAAACTGCGTCTTGATGTGCTTCGATTGCGGCAGTTGGCTTACCCTGAATGAGTAGAGCGCGGCCTAGCCTTTCAAACGTCGCCGCCTGTTTGTAACTCGGCTCCACGCCCAGGCGGGCCAGCAAAGCGCGAAACAGGCGCTCCGCCTCTGTCGCGCGGCCCAGCTGCAACAGTCGTTCACCCTGATTGCTGAGCATCAAGAATTCGGACTGCGGCACTCGGACTGCGGAATCCTGATCCCCGATATCTGATCCCTGCCTCTTGCCTCCTGCATCTTGCATCTTGCTCACTTGCTCCATCATCTTATCCCGTTCGCTCCAGCGGCCAAAGTAATTCAGGAACCACGCAATACTGTCGGCGAATTGCGCCGCCGTGTCGAGATCGCCCGCGGCCACGACGAGATCGAGCGCGCGGCGGAAGTTGGGCAATTCGCGGGAGATGATGGCGCGGGTGGGTAGAGGATTCTTGTTGTCTTCTTGGTATTCGTAATTCGCCAGCGCGTAATACGCCTGCGCATAGCGTGCTTCCAACTCGGCGCGGCGGACGGGCGTGAGTTGCGGGTGAGGTAAGGCAGCAGCGTGGGATGGAAGCGAACGTAGTAGCCGTTAAACAGGCCCTCATCAGTCTTGTTAAGATTTAGGCCTGCGCCTTGATCAATGGATAGTAACGCCGCTCGCACCAATTCGTCGCGAATGGGTCGCCATGTGGAAGGCTTAAATTCTGTGACAATCAGAATTTGCGCTTCCATTGCGCCGCCCTGAAACACGGCCAGATCGGGCAATACCTTTTGTGTCTCTGTCCCCAAGCGCCGCAAGGAAAAATCCAAACTCACGCGTAGGCTTTCATTGCGCTCTTTGCCTTTGCCGCTGGTGAAGCCGGGCAGCAGCTCATCAAACTCGGCGATGAGTTTTTCCGGCGTGTTATTGCGCAAGTGCGACACGACCAGTTGAATCGAGAGCGGGTGGCCGCCGAGGAAGACCAGCAGGTCGGAGAGTTTGTCGCGCGGGGGACGCGGGATGCCGCGATTTTTCAAGATTTGTCCGGCCAGTTCCAGCGCGTCCAATCGACCGAGGCCGGGCAGTTCGGCGTAGGCCGTCAGCGCGCCGGGTTCGAAGTCGGGATGAGGAAGGGAGGGATCGCGGGTAGTGATGATTAAGGATGAGCCCTCACCCCTAACCCCTCTCCCAACGGGCGAGGGGGACAGCCAGCGAACGGCGGCGTTCAACAAGTCTTGCAAATCTTTGTCGGACAAAGGCGCGTTGCCGTTGGGCAGGATGGATTCGAAGTTGTCCCACACGACGAGGGTGGATTTGTTGCGCAGTTCAGTGGCGATGGCTTCAATCGGATCGCCTTGATGAATGGCGAAGTTGTCGCCGATCAAAGCGTTGCCCATTTCGCTCAGTGCCCATTCCAGGCCGCCGCCGTTTTCAAAGGACACGAAGACGGCGCGCTCGAAGCGATGGGTGCGCGTGAACCACCTCGCCGCGTGAGCAGCCAGTGTGGTCTTGCCCTGTCCACCGTAACCGTGCACCACGACAATCGGTTTTTCGGCTAGCGTGCGTTGCAAGTGCAACAATTCGCGCGCGCGTCCGTGGAAGCCGTGTTGCGGCTCTTTCGGAAATCCGCCACGCGCAGGATAGGTAGGGACTCGCTCTATCCCTCCATCTCTCGTTCTCTCCGTTGATTGAGAGATAGCGGGAGGGAGAGACGGAGAGAACGGCGCCGGGTCAATGGATTGCTGATACAGCGCGGGCAGGAACCAATCGCGCAGTTGGATGGCTTCCTCTTTGTCGTTGCGATACAACTTGAAGCGCTCGGGCTTCTTTAACATCGCGAAGCGCGCGGCATCCACCGCCTGTCCGATCGTTTTCCCATTGGCCAGCGCGCCGTAAAACGCGGCAGTCAACAGGCGCGTGGCTTCGACAAAGACGCTGTAATTCATCGCCAGCACGCTGCCGATGCCGGCCTCGATCAATTTCGACGCGACGCTGCCGAAGGGATTGGCCTTGTCGGCCTGTGCGGTCTGGCAGGCGTCGAGGATCATCAGCGGCACGCCGGTATCGTTGAGCAGCGTGCCCAGATCGTCGGCGTTGACCAACTGCTCTTCGTGCGCGTCATTCTCAAATAACAGATAACCCAGGCCGGTCTGTGACAAGTAAACGCCATGTCCGTCAAAATGAACGACGTGGATGGGCGGCAGAGTCTCGCTGCGTACCCGATCGGTCAGCGCCTCTAACGTAGGCGGATACAAGAACTCGACGGTGACCTGATCGCCCAACGGCTCGATCGCGTCCAACAAAGCCTGCGCGCTCGATCGCGGATCGAGGAAGCCCGCGCCTTCGGGCCGGCTCACCACAAACAGGATGCGCATCGGCAGGGTGAACGCCTGCGGCGGCGCGGCCTTGGTCTTCTTCAAGCGGCGGCGCACACTGATCGGCGGACGCATGGCAAACAAATGCGCGCCTTCATCGGCCAGCAATTCCCACGGCAATTGCAGCACGCGCGGATCGGTCGCGTCGATGGTGATCAGATGCGTCACGTTCTGCGTGCGGCGGAACTCATCGTAGACACGCAGCAGCTCGCGATCGGCGAACGCCGCATCGAACAACGCCTTGCCCCACGCGCGCAGTTTCGCCTCGATGCCGAGGGCGCGTTCGTAGTCCGGTCCCACCGGCCACTGCGGATACACTTCCAGATACCAGCGCAGCTCAGCCAGCACAGTGTGATCGAGCGGGAGCGCAAAATCGATCGGGCCGGCGGACAGGCCCAGCGTTTGCACCTCGACATGCACTTGCAGCGGCGCGTCTTCGGCCTTCGTTGTTGCCGTGAAGTGGATCGCAAGTTCCAGCAGCTTTTCGTCGGACATGAGGGTGTTGTCCTTGTGAAGAAAATGAGGGCGCGCATAGCATAGCACAAGATCGGCGCGGGGACAAAAAAGGCCGCGCGCGGCGCAGTGCTCCCGTCTTCGAGGATGGCGGCTTGAGCAGTTTGAGGCGGAGACAAAAAAGACCCCGCTGGCGCGGGGCCTTCATCAACCGATCATTCGCCGGTCGTCAGCACCGATAGTACGGTGATCGCTTTACCCGAGTTCCTGCGCACTGAATTTCCTGGCTGTGGCGGAAGTGGGGCCGAGGCCGCGCTGAAGATTCAACTCACCTTTGAGTTGCTGACCGGGGCGATGGACACGGTCGACTTTCAGACGGGACGGTCACCGGATCAAGGCTATGCTGGTCATGGGCAACAGCTTCGCCCGGGGGCCTTGTATCTGAGCGACTTGGGCTATTTCATGCTCCAACACTTTCAGCAGATTGACCAGCAACAGGCTTACTTTCTGAGCCGCTTGGATCTAAAGACGGCGATCTTTGACCCCGCCTCGGGCAACCGTCTGGATCTGCTCGCCTGGCTCCGGACCCAGACCGACCCGACCGTCGAGACCCGCTGGCTCGTCGGCGCCGAAGAAAAGTTGCCGTGTCGCGTGTTGGTGACGAAACTGCCCCCCGAAGTTGCCGACCGCCGACGTCAGAAAGCCCGGGAAGCCGCTCGCCGCAAAGGTCGCACCCTGTCCTCGCGCCATCTGGAACTCTTGAGCTGGACGATCTACCTGACCACTGTGCCGCCCGCTAGGCTGACCTTGCCCCAAGTGTTAGGGTTGTACGCAGTCCGTTGGCAAATCGAGTTGATCTTCAAGGTCTGGAAGAGCCAGCGCGCCCTGGACCGCGTGGCCGGCCACCGCCGCGAACGCCTCCTAACCGAAATCTATGCCCAGTTGATCGGGGTCGTGGTCACTCCCTTTCTGATCGCGCCCTTGCGCACGGTCGACCGTGAACTGAGTCCGGTGAAAGTCCAGCATCT
>PMCF01000018.1 GCA_003154115.1 Anaerolineae bacterium | reverse complement strand
TTTTCAAGGCCGCTACGGTTTGCTCCAAGGCGTGTTCGCGGGCTTTCAGGCGGCCAACTCCCGCTTCCAGGTCGGTCACCCGCTGCTTCCACTGAGCCCGGCTCTGCTCCAACCGCCGGACGCGCTGCTTGTGGCGCTTGAGGCGAACCTTGGCCGTGCGGCATTTCGCTTTCCAGTCATCGCGACTCGTTTCAAAGAAGCGCACCAGTTTTTTCGTCGGGCTGGTGTAGACCTTGTCGGTAGTGGCGCTCGTGAGCATCTTGCCTCCTGCGTCTCAGCGTCAAGTGACTATAGCCGAGGCGCACCGCATAGGCAAGGACCTCGTTTCATTAACAGGGAACAAAAATGGACACAGCGGCACGAACGAAAATCGCCCAAACCGGGCCTCGTTTCATCGGCCCACTTCTACCCCCACCCTAACCCTCCCCCGTCGTAAAAGCATCGACAGGGGAGGGAATTGACCCGATCATTGTTCATTGATCATTGTCCGTTCGTCACTCCCCTTCGCCGCGGTTTTACCGTATAATCACCCTCACCTTCGCCTCCCACGGATGTCATGGCACGTCTTGCACTGTCTTTGCTAGGCACCTTTCAAGTCACACTGGATGGGCAACCGATTCGCCGCTTCCGCGTCAACACTGCGCGCGCGCTGCTGGCCTATCTGGCCGTCGAAGCCGATCGGCCCCATCACCGCGAAACGCTGGCCGGCTTGCTGTGGCCCGATGTCGCCAATGCCGTCGCCATCAACAATCTGCGCCACGCTCTATCTGATCTGCGCAAGGCCATCGGTGATACTGAAGCCACGGCCTATTTGCATATCACGCGTCACATGTTGCAATTCAACTTAGCCAGTGAGAGTTGGCTTGACACACAAGCGTTTCGCAATGGCGTGCAGAGTGATGATCCTGTTCGGCAAGCGCAAGCCGTCGGGCTGTATCGCGGCCCGTTTCTGGACGGCTTCTCGCTCAACACCAGTCCCGCCTTTGAAGAATGGTTGATCGTGCGGCAGCAGCAATACCATCAACTGGCCGTTGGCGCGCTGCGACAACTGGCCGACTGGCACATCCGGCGCGGCGAATATCCGACGGCTCAACGTCACGTGCAGCACTTGCTGGAACTGGAACCGTGGCACGAACAGGCCTTGAGCCTGCTCATGGAACTCCTGACTCTGGATGGACGGCGCACCGAAGCGCTGGCCCAATACGATGCCTATCGCCGCCTGATCGATCGTGAATTGGGCGTGCCGCCCGCGCCCGAATTGACCGCCCAGTACGATCGGTTGCGCGCCGGCCAACCTCCGCCCGATTTGACGCCACCACCCCGATCGGTCCCCGCCGCCCTCTCGACCCGCACCGCCTTCGTCGCCCGTGACGCCGAATTGGCCCGCCTGTCCGCCAGCCTCGATCGTGCTCGCGCCGGATCAGGCCAGATAATCTTCATCACCGGCGAAGCGGGTAGCGGTAAGACCACTTTGATTGATGAATTCGGGCTGGTTAACTCCCTTGTGATAAGGCCGAGATATTTGCACCCCCCGCGTCTTGCGACTATGATAGCCTGGTTGGCACAGTCCAATCCACCGAGGTGTTCCATGGGCAACCGAGCTATCGAGACCGAGATCAAAGTCAAGGCGTTGGCCCAGTGCTTGACGCTTCAGAACGTTGAACAGGTAGCGGCTGAGGTGGGCGTGGCCCATAGGCGTCAAGCTAAGGAATGGCTTTCCCCTGTCTTGACTTTTGCACGGGACTTGTGGCATGCTGGCTCTCAAAAAACGAAAGGACCAGTTATCATGCTCGACGTGACTAACCTTGCTCCCCAACTCCAAGTCTTTTTCACCCAGACGGCCAAAGCCATCGCGCGCCAGACGAAATTTGAGCAACGGGAGTCCAAGCTGACTGGCCCGCTGTTTCTGCAGAGTGTGGTGTTCGGGTTTGAAGAACAACCGCAAGCCGGTTTGACGGACTTGATCGAGACGCTCGACGATTTGGGCGTGACCCTCACCCAACAAGGCTTACAAGATCGGATCCTGGATGCCGTCCCCTTTCTACCAACTATGTTTGAACACAGTCTGCGCCTGTTTCGACATGATCTGCCCTTGGAGTTGGCCGTCCTCAAACAATTCAGCGGCCTGTTCATCACGGACAGTCCGGTGATCGCTTTACCCGAATCCCTGCGCACTGAGTTTCCCGGCTGTGGCGGAAGCGGGTCCGAGGCCGCCCTGAAGATTCAACTGACCTTGGAGTTGTTGACCGGGGCAATGGACCCCGTGGACTTTCAGACGGGTCGGTCAGCGGATCAAGGCTATGACGGCCATGTGCACCAGCTTCGCCCGGGCGCCTTGTATCTGAGCGACTTGGGCTATTTCGTGCTCCAACACTTTCAGCAGCTCGACCAGCAAAAGGCTTACTTTCTGAGCCGCTTGGATCTGAAGACGGCGATCTTTGACCCCGCCTCGGGCGACCGGCTGGAACTGTTGGCGTGGCTCCGGAGCCAGACCGACCCGACCGTCGAGACCCAGTGGCTCGTCGGCGCTGAAGAAAAGTTGGCGTGTCGCGTGTTGGTGACGAAACTGCCCCCCGAAGTCGCCGACCGCCGACGTCAGAAAGCCCGTGAGGCGGCACGCCGCAAAGGCCGCACCCTGTCACCGCGTCACTTGGAACTCTTGAGTTGGAATATCTACATCACCAATGTGCCGCCCGCTAGGCTGACCTTGCCCCAAGTGTTAGTGTTGTACGCAGTCCGTTGGCAAATCGAGTTGATCTTCAAGGTCTGGAAGAGCCAGCGCGCCCTGGACCGCGTGGCCGGCCGCCGCCGCGAACGCATCCTGACCGAAAGCTATGCCCAGTTGATCGGGGTCGTGGTCACTCCCTTTCTGATCGCGCCCTTGCGCACGGTCGACCGTGAACTGAGTCCGGTGAAAGTCCAGCATCTGGTCCGCCACTATGCCCTCCGCTTGGCTCAGAGTCTCGGCTCACTTGAGCAGATCGTCACGGTTTTGAACCAACTGATCACGCGCTGTCTCAAGTCGGCTCTCAAAGACCAACATCGGAAGCGGCTCAGCACGCTGCAACAGTTGCAGACATTGGGAGGCGCGTGTTAGCTTGACGCCTATG
>PMCF01000244.1 GCA_003154115.1 Anaerolineae bacterium | reverse complement strand
GGGCATCAGTTTTGACGGTTGGCGATTCGGTTGGTGGCGGGCGGCTGACGCCCAACCGTTGGGCAGACCTTCACAGCATTGATAACTGCATTATGAAGTGGACTGAATTCTTGATGGATGCCGAACTGAACGACATCGAAAGGTTTCATCATCTACCAGACGGTGAATATCTTTTCGGAAAGGTTCTGCACGACGTTCGCGAATGCCTAACCACGTATCGTGGTTGTATCGAAATCATCGTCACGAAAAAAGACGACTATTCAGCAACGGCGCTGCGTTTGCTCATTCATTGGGATAGCATCGTAGCAGATTGGTACACGCAGACACTTGCGCTGAGCGCACATCTTGGGAAGTATGACAGCACCAGCGCGGAGTGGGCCAAGCACATTGCCGGAGTCGGCAAGATCGTTCAAGACGCGGCGGTTTTTCAGGCTGAAATTGAGTCGATAGCACAACCTGAGGCAACTGAGGAAGCGAAGCAACTGATCCGGATCGCAAAACGAAGCACGGCGACGCTCAATCTGCTTGTTCAAGACATTCAAGCGGAAAACTACAAGCGCCTTTGGACAACACTCAAATACCGCGAGTTGATTTCAAGCGATTTCCAGTAATCAGTGAGAAAATGTTGGCGTGTCGCTTAACACGTCGTTTCCATCGGCAACACTCGCAGACACGGTCTGCCCAACACGGCGTGCAGCCGACCCGNNGTTGGGCGGCATTCCGCAAAGTAGCACAAGTTGCACTTGCTGATGAGCGTTGGTCTTCCAAAGGAAGACAAAGTATCCTGTACTATGAGACACATCTTCATTGTACTGCTATCAATGCTTCTCGTATCGGCTTGTGGCGGGCCATCATCGTCCAAGTTATTGCCGATCAAGTCCGGTGACAAGTGGGGCTATATTGATGAGACNNTGGCAAATGGGGGTATATAGACGCAACAGGGCGTATAGTCATTGAGCCACAGTTCGACAATATCTTTTATCCTGCTGTTTCGGAGCTGAACTTCTCCGAAGGGTTGGCCTTAATAACAATTCGCAATCGATGGGGCTATATCGACAAAACAGGCAACATGGCTATCCCGCTGCAATTCGAGGACGGTCAGAACTTTTCCGAAGGATTTGCAGCGGTAAAAATCGGTGGGCGCTGGGGGTACATCGATAAATCAGGCGCAGTGGTCATCGCTCCACAATTTGATGACACGCGGAACTTTTCAAATGGATTAGCCGAGGTACAGATTGATGGCCTGTGGGGTTATATCGATAGAGCAGGCGGAGTAGTCATTAAGCCGCGTTATAAAACGATTGTCGGATTTGAATTAGGACTTGGCACCTTCCAGGAAGGCCTAGCCAAGATATGGGTTAATCTAAGGTGGGGTTATATTGATAAGACCGACAAAGTGATTATCGCGCCTCAATTCATTAGCGCCCAAGTATTTTCAGGAGGCTTGGCCGCAGTTGAAATTGACAACGGCAAGTGGGAGTATGTTAATATTACAGGCACAGTGGTCATTCCGCCTCAATTTGTGAATGCACGAAGTTTTGCTGAAGGATTAGCGGCGGTTGCAGTTTCCGACGACAAATGGGGCTACATCGACCAAAGCGGCAAGTTTGTCATCGAGCCGCAATTCCAAGACGCGGATAGTTTCTCTAATGGAAGGGCTGTGATTACTGCTGGCTGCGGACACGGATACATTGACCGTACTGGCAAAGTAATTATTTCTCCACGGTTTCTCGCAGCATTCGATTTTTCAGGAAGCACGGCAACGGTAGCACTTCTCGATGAACATGCCTGGGGAGCAAAGGTAATCGGCAAAGGCTGTCATACTGAATATGCTTTTACCTATATTAACGAGAGTGGCGAGATCATTTGGCAACCACAATAAGTGTTGCTATGCCGCCCAACGCGGCGTGCAGCCGACCCGCCCAACTGCCGAAGTTGGGCATCCGTTTTGACGGTTGGCGATCAGATTGGTGGCGGGCGGCTGACGCCCGGCCGTTAGGCGCTTATTTTTCCCGTGTCTTTTGCTTGAAGGATATAAAAAATGTCATTACACAGACGGATCACTCGAATAAGTTACTTGGTTTTTGTTAGCGGCTTGGGTGTTCTAGTAGCCTTGGCGCTAGTCTATACCGTTGCCAGTGCCGGCCATGAACAAACGGCTGTTGCCTCTGCATCGCCCGGCATAATTGACATCTGGGGTGGCATGGAACAGTTCATTGCATTGCGAGCCGATGGCACCGTCTGGACCTGGGGCTTTAACGATTATGGGGTTTTAGGTAACGGCTTGGGGGTGACGATGTTTTATACCGGCACGGAGGCCGATGAACTGGTTCCTTTTCAAGTGCTGGGCGCCAATGGCGTGGGACATTTGACTTCAATCGTTGGCATTGCCGGCGGCGAACGGTATAACGCCGCGTTGGATAAGAATGGCGAAGTGTGGACATGGGGATGGAATTACGCCGGGATATTGGGCTTGGGGACTCTGTGTCCCGACTCTAATGCTCCCGCGTGTATGGGGACCACCCCGGCTAAGATTCCGAATTTCACTTCGGTTAAAGCCATTGCTGCCCGGGGTTACCACACGCTGGCGCTCAAGAATGATGGGACCGTCTGGGCGTGGGGCTATAACGACTCGGGCCGGTTGGGGGATGGCACCAATATCGACCGAAATAGCCCAGTGCCGGTGATCGGTCTAACCAACACCGTGCATGGAGGTGTCATTGCCATCAGCGGCGGTGGGCAATTCAATATAGCTCTCATGGCTGATCATACCCTGATGGGCTGGGGGGAGAATAGTGAGGGAGCGGTCGGGAACGGCGTTTTTACAGCGGGCCAATATACGCCGACCGCGGTAAGTCAGTCCACCGGTCTGACCAATATCCAGGCAATCGCCACCGGCTGGGTTCATGCGGTAGCACTGGCGGCGGATGGCACCGTTTGGACTTGGGGTGACGGTGGCGGAGGGGAATTGGGCGACGGAACAACCACGAATCGGAATTTACCTTATCATGTCACGACCATTACGGATGTGGTTGGCGTTTCGGCGGGCGATGGGTATACCATCGTTCTGAAACGGGATGGCACCGTCTGGGCTTGGGGAGGTAACTATTTTGGTCAACTTGGGAATGGTATTACTTCCACCCTGCCCACGACCATCCCGGTGCAAGTCATTGGACTAAGCAATGTCACATTGGTGCGTGGCCGCAATTTTAACAGCCTGGCCATCAAGTCGGATGGTACGGTATGGGCGTGGGGGGACAATTCGCGAGGCATTGGAGATGGCACGCGAGGAGAGCATAGAACAACACCCGTCCGGGTTCTCTTTCCTGATTTTCTGACGCGGGTGCTATTTTTGCCCATCATCATGCGATAGTAAACCAATGAATAGGCGCGGGCGAACAATCCATGGCGGCCCAACAACCGTTTGCACACCGACACGGCGCTTCGCGCCTCAGTGAACGGGCGCTCAAGGTTCGCGCGGTTTTTGTCTCAAAGTGGTTTCAGGCCGATGTCCGCGCCGGGCGGGTGAAGCGGACGTTGGGCCTTCAATGCAACGCGCGGACCGCTCATCACAGTCCGCGCGTTTTGGTTGCGGTTCATTCTCGCGGCGCAGTCCCGTTGTACGCCAGGTAGCAGCAGCCAGCAGAGTTTTATGGTATCGTCATCTACATGTATTACAACGACCATCTTCCGCCTCACTTTCATGCGGAGTATGGCGAGTCTGAAGCGATCTATGCGATTGAGACGCTGGATGTTTTGCGGGGACGTTTGCCGCGACGCGCCCAGGGCCTGGTCGTCGAATGGGCGCTGGCGCATCGGGCCGAACTGCGCACCGACTGGAACAGGGCGCGCGAGCAGATTCCCCTGAACCCCATCGAGCCACTGAATGATTGAGAGGAGAAGCGATTATGGAACCATTAGGCCCCCGTGTGCGGGTTCGCGCTGCGCTCCCCCTGCAAGATTTCAAGGTGCTGCTGACCTTTGACAACGGCGTCCAGCGCGAAGTTGACCTTGAGCCTTACCTGCGCGGCCCCATCTTCGAGCCGATGCGCAGCGTCCCAGACCGGTTTCGTGCGATGACAATCGCGGGCGGCACGCTGGCGTGGGACAACGGCGCGGATATAGACCCGGATGTGCTCTATTACAACCTCAAGCCCGCGTGGCTGGAAGAAACGGACACGGTTCGGTCATAAAGGCATTAAAGCAGCAGCGTCAGGAGTTACTGGCCAATGGCTACGACTACGATCGTTCCTGATTATCTTCAGGTGGGCGCTATCGTGAAGGTCAACGAGTGGTACGGCCAAATTGTCGATGTCGCCGCCACCGCGCAGGGCAAAGTGATGGTGCTGATCACGTCGCCTAAAGCCATCTTTCGCAATCACCGCGATGAGTGGCTGGAGTTTGATCCCGCGCTGATTACGCCCGCCACCCCCGTTGACTATCGCCGCGACATTGAATACTACGCCAAACGCACGCGCCTGAACCTGGAAAAATTGGAGCGGCTGGCCGGAATGTAATTACCGTTCAGTCCGGCCAAAGTGCTGTTGCAAACTCCGTACTTTCAAATCCTTCGCCTTCAGCGCCGTAAGGCCATTCACCGCCGCCGCGCTCAGCGTCGTCAGCAGCGGCCCGTTGCGCATCACCGCTGCGCCGCGCATGATCTGCGTGTCGTCGTGCGCGCCTGCGCCCAACGGGCGGTGTGCAAACACCAGTTCCTTTGTGTTATACTTGACATATGCGTATTGACAGCGTCATTTGCCCTGCGGCTATCGAAGAAAAGCTGGCTTCAAAGCATGGTATAACTCATCATGAGGCGCGGCAGATCATGCTCAACCAACCGCGGATCCGTTTTGCGGAGAAGGGGCGGATCGAAGGCAATGACGTGTACGCCGCCTTCGGGCAATCTTTCGGTGGACGCTACCTGGCGGTGTTCTTCATCTATAAACCTGACACCAGGACTGCGATTATTATCAGCGCACGGGATATGTCCGACAAGGAGCGCAAAGCCTATGGACGAAAATAAACTCAGCAGCATTTCGAAAGCCGCAACCGACGAACAGATCGGTGAGTTCTGGGACAGCCACGACTTTACTGATTTCGATACCGATGCACCCGATGTGAAGTTTGAGGTGGCGTGTACCGTGCCTATCGAAGTCGAGTTGTTTACCGCCATTGAGCAGCAAGCGCATAAGCACGGCGTTCAGGTCGAAACGTTGATCAATTTGTGGCTGCAGCAAAAACTGGCGGATCAGTTGCAGCAGGTCGTGGCATAACCGTCGCTGTTGCGATCTCCGGCATAACTCATCAGACTTCCGGCCAGCAACGCGCGAACTGCTCATCACAGTCCGCGCGTTGCTGGTTGCGGTTCACTCTCGCGGCGCAGATCAAATCGATGCCTCGCGCTCGTCAAGTTGACCGCGCCGCGCATTGAGTACGGCGAAGACATCCGCGGAGTTGTTCGTTTCCGGCACGTGCACATCGGCGGGATGCAGCAGAAAAGCGTCGGTCTGCTCGCCGCCGAGACCGCCGTGGCTGCCGACCAATTCCTCNNTCATCGGGATACAACGTGCTGACGATGATGAGATCACCCGCATGGGGAAACTGGGCCACGCGCCACAACTGCTGCGCGCGCAAGTCGGGCCGGGCGTAGGGTTGTAATGGATCGACGCCGGTGACAATGCCCGTCACCAAATCACGCGCGCCCTCTTTGCCCAAGACTAGCGGCGTGCTTTCGTCATTGTAGACGATCACAAAGCCAATGCCGGCCTGCCTCACCAACGCATCCACCAGTTGCGGATGCGCCGTATTGATTTCGCTCAGGCTGACCTTGCCGCTGTGCAAGTTAAAGTACACATTCGCCAGGTTGCCAGAGGCACACATCACCACGGGCGCACTCATCACCGCGGGTGGTTCATGTTTAATGCGCTGCTGGAGAGCGCGGCGTGATCCGCGCATGGCGATGCGTCGCATCCGACCGGCTACCACCTGTTCGGCGCTCTGCAATTCGGCCACCAGCGCCGCGGCATAACTCATGCCGATCATTTGCCCGGTCGCCTCGGCCACACTTTCGGGCGATGCGATTTGCGCGGCGATGAACTCCGTCAACGATTGGCCATAGCGCTGCCGAAAGGTCACGCCCGCTGACTGACCGTGATCGGACAGCACGAACAAATCGTAGGCGCGCGGCGCTTTGGCTGCGATCACATCGCGGATGCGGCGGATCTGTCGATCCAGGCTGCGCAGCGTATTCAGCGCATCCGCCGTATCCGGCCCGGCGTGATGAGCCACTTCATCGTAACTGAGATAAGTCGTGTAGATGGCGGGCACGCCGCGCACCACGTCGAGCGCCACCAGATAGGTGCTGATGTCGCGCAAGAAGACATTCGTTAGCGCCCGCACCAACGGATAGCCCCGCTCCAACCGATTGATTCTCGGCTGCACATCGCGCAGGCGTTGACGCAGCGCCTGACCCAGTTCAATTAGTATCTCGCCCACGCTCAACGCTAGGCTGCGCGTGAACAGGTACGGATTCAACCAGAACACCACTAGGTCTTGCGCGCGGCGACTGCGCTCCTGCTCGTTCGTCGTGCCGAGTGTGCTCAGCGTCAACACCGACTTCTCGGCGTCCCCGGCGATCAGGTTGTTGATGCTCGATCCGCCGCGCAACAACCCGTGGCCCTTCGCATATCGCGCATTGATCTCGGCCGCATCGTCGAAGTTGTTCGAGACCATGAGCTTGCCGCGCTCTTTGTCGTACCAGCGAAACGCGGGAATATCGAAGTTGTCACCGTACAAGATACCGGCCTGACTGGACGATGTTTGGGATGGCAGGCCGCAATCGTAACAGGTCACCGCGTGCGTCGTGCGCAGCATGTCGCGCAGGGTTGGCATCAGTCCCGCCTTGACTGCCGCCTGCAACCGCCGGTAGCTCAGGCCGTCGATCTCCAGCATGACAATGCCGCGCCCCGGCTCGCTTACACCGTTAATCAGCTGGCGCTTCGCGATGCGCTCGATCATGTTTTGAAAGAACGAATCATTGCGGCCGATGTTGACGAAGCCGACCAGCACGCCGTTGACGATCGAGAGTACCAATCCCCCCAGAAACGCCGCCGTTAGATTTTGAACATCCAACAGCGGCAGCGCCCTGCCGATGAGCATCAACAGCACCACATTGACGATCAACGTCGAGGCGTTGCCGGTCAGCCAGTTGATGGGCACCTTCAACCGCAGCAGAAGTGGGCATACCAGGGTATTCACGCCCGCCAGGATCAAAGCCGCGGCCGTCGTATTGGCGAGGGCCGACCAGCCATCGGGCGTCAACAGGCCAATGCCCGGCACGAGCCGCGTCATCACCACCAGCGACAACGCCTCCAGCGCCCAGATGAGAAGAAACCGTACACTAATACGCGCAGCTCGATCCATGCTTTAGGGCCTCGGCCCGTTCTGCGCTTGCAAGGTGGCCATCAGGCCAAAATGATCCGACGAATAAATGCGCCGATGAGCATAGGTTGAATCTCATAGCATCCATAACGCGATTATATCATCCGCCTTTAGCACTTGCGCGTGGAGCAGCCATCGTGATCGCCACCCTGTCGAAGCAGGGGTGTAGGACAAATACTGACAACCTCTTACCGCCAATGCCTACAAGTTCTTCGGCAGTGGGCTGATAGTCACCGGCGTGCGAAGTGGTTATCATGATGACACGGAGTGATGCATCGATCGGCTTTTTCTCCTGCACCGCCGATCGATCTGATCTAGCAATACGCCAAACACTTAAGGAGTTACGGTATGACTACAGCCGCTATTGAATACATCTGGAAGGCAATCCTGGAATCTGAGCGGAGTGATGAACTCCAATTCATGGACGCGGTGACCTGTTGGACGCCGCCCGCTCGGTCGAGTGCGCCAGGTCGTGAGTCGATCACGGCGGCCGTGACCAAGCCGCTGCGGGTGAAGAGCGACTCGCTGCCGGCGGTTACTTTGCCTCCTTTACGGCAGTCCTAATGGCCGCGGCCATGGCCGCGCATTCGTCGAGACAGGCCGCGTGTGTAGTCCGAAAGTTGAAGTAGATTCTCACCGGGGCGAGTGAACGCTTATGACCGACGCTACCAAACCACCCAGCGCTGTGCAGCTGCTTCACGATCTGCAGCACAGCGAAGAACTACAGCATCAGCCCAGCGCCGCGGACGGCTTACCCCCGCAGATGGCCATGTTGCGGGAATGGCAAGCCAATCGGCTGGCGCACACCTATGCCGACCTGCTCGCCGATCCGGGTTACCGCCCGGCTTGCGAGTTCTTCCTGAGCGACATCTACGCCCCGCGCGATTTCAGCCAGCGTGATCATGACCTCGAACGCATCCACAAGTTCTTGTCGCGCGTTCTGCCCGCGGCCACGATCCAATTGCTCACCGATACCGTCGAACTGAACAGCATGACGAACACACTGGACAATCACTTGCTGCAGGTGCTGGTCGATCAGCTCGGCGTGACGGACGCCGTCACAGCTGAGCTTTATGCTGAAGCCTACCGCGCTTGCGACAATCGGGCCGAGCGGGTACGTCAAATCGATCTGACCCAAAGCGTCCTGAGACAGGTGAGTGATGGGGCGCGCTACCTGGTAGTGGGCGTGGCCATGAAGATGTTGAAGGTTCCAGCCCAACGCGCCGGCTGGGTGGAGATCTATGATTTCTTGGAGCGGGGATATCAGGCTTCCCGGCAAATGAAGGACGCGAAGATCTTCGTGGAGACGATTGCGCAGCGAGAAATGGGCCTGCTCGATCTGATCTACGCCGACGACGTGGCGGGCTTCAAGAAACTGGCGGGCTTGAGTTGAGCGAGGCGTTTGCATTCGCGCCTAATGAGTTTGGACGCTCAAATTCGGTAATCCGGACTCGAGGCTTTAGCCGGTGGTTGCCGCAGAATCCGGCTAAAGCCTCGAGTCCGGATCGCCAGCCATTACCGATTTTGATTGTCAAAGTTCATTAGCAGATTCCGCTTTGATCTACGACTTGGTCATTCCCGCGCAGGCGGGACCTTCGGCAGCCACCGACACTGGATTCCCGCCTGCGCGGGAATGACGACGCAACGCGCTACCGTAAATCAAACTGGAAACCGCACTAGTGGGGTCTGGCGGCTTGTGGAGGCCCGTGTAGGACAAACACTGACAACATTTTTAGCCTCGCACTGATAGCCAGTGGCACCTGATTCGATTATCATCTCACCAGGTGTCACGCGCGATCGGGGGATGGTTGGTCGGCAGCTAATCGCAACTTCCAACCAGGCAGACAATGAGGAGCTGGCAGACATGAGCCTAGATACCAACTGGCTAGATGAGTTGGACGAAGATGAGCTGGGAGTCGATCGATCAGATGATGACGCGCTGACCGAAGATACCGAGTCGCTAGATCACATCGAGATCATGGATGACGGACTCGATGCGCTCGACGCTGATCTTGAGCCGGAAGCGATCCCCGCGGAAGATGGGTTCGATGCCGCGGCGCAGTACTTCCAAGAATCGGCCCGGCATCACTTGTTGTCAGCCGAGCAAGAGCGAGAATTGACACAGGCGGTGGCACGTGGCCGTATCGCCGGGCAGAAACTGGCGCACCGTCGCCGATCAGGAAGCGAAACAACCCGGTATCAGTTGCGCCGCGAAATCGAGCAGGGTCTGACGGCGCGTGAAGAGTTGGTGCGATCGAATGCGCGCCTGGTCATTAGTATTGCCAAACGCTATCAGAATCTCGGCCTGCCGCTCATGGACTTGATTCAAGAAGGCAACATCGGCTTGCTGCGCGCGATCGATCGGTTTGAGCCGGCGCGCGGGCTGCGGCTCTCGACCTATGCGACGTGGTGGGTGCGGCAGGGGATCAATCGGGCCGTGGCGAATCAAGGCCGGACAATTCGACTGCCCGCTTATTTGCAGGATCGCTTGCAGCAGCTGTCTCGGGCCGCGCAGACGCTGGAGCAGTCACTGGGCCGCGCGCCAAACGACGTGGAGCTCGCGCAGCGCTTGGAGGTCACACCGACCGATATTCGATCGCTGCGGACGGTGGCCGTGCCCGTCGTCTCGCTCGACGATTCGCTGAGCGAAGATGGCGATGAATCGCCGTTGGAACAGCTGGAAGACACCCTGATCTCGCCGGTGGATGAACTGGTGGCGCGGCGCTTGCTGCGCGAAGCGATGGAACGCGCGTTAGAGGAATTGCCCGCGCGTTACGCGCTGGTGGTGCGGCTGCGGTATGGCCTGAATGGCGATCAACCGCATACGCTGGAAACCATCGCGCAGAAATTGAACTTGAGCCGTGAGCGCGTGCGGCAGATCGAGCGCGATGCGTTTACGCGCTTGCGGACGTCGGTAGATGTTCGCCAGCAGTGGCTGCCGCTGGCCGCGTAGTCCAAACACCGACAACTTCGTCAATAACATGAATCATATGGCTTCGGAAATTCCTCAGCAACTCTGCGTTAAAACCCAATCATAACTAACACCGACTTTCGGGCCGGGAGATGGCAGGAGACTAGGCATGAAACGTTTACGGGGCTTGAGCATCGCCGGGGGGGGAGCAGCTCTGCTGCTCATCGGATCGATTTTGTGGCTGGGCGCAGGTTGGGGCCGGCTAGTGGCAGCACCCAATGTAGACGTGCCGGCGCACTACTTCAAAGTTGGAGTGGGCTACACGGACGTCATGCCGCGCCAAATCGTGCGCACGGTTGATGACCGGGTCTACATCTTTGCCGGGCAGGCGCAGGGGTCAAACAACATTCTCGTGTATTGGACCACCGCGCCGGGAGTACCCACTTCAGCGGGAGATTTTAGCGGCAGGTCCCAGCTTACCCCGCCTCTCAACAAGAACCCCATTTCGGTCGACGCTGTCTATGACGGCAATACCATCATCCACGTGCTCATCAATGAAAATTGCACGTCGCCCTTCGCCGCCTGCGCGCCGAATTCCGGAGAGATTTACGATTACCCGTTTGACATCACGACGAACACCTTCCGGCCGGCCAAACTCATCTCAACGGGCAACTCGATCGTTACAGGCGCTTACCTGGGCTCAGGCGGTATATCGGGGCTGTTCGACACGGACGGCGTTTTGCATGTGGCTTACTGGGCCGGCTCCAACCACATCGATTATGCGGCTTTCACCTATGCTGTGGCGGCTGACACCCTGACCCAGATCGCCAGCCTGATCCACGTCGACGACATCGGCGGCGCCAATCACCCGATTCTGGCCGTGTCGCCGCTGGATAACAGCGTTACCATTGCCTGGATTTCAGAAGCCAGCAGCCCCACGAAAATTCTGGCACGCACCAAAACCACTGTCGGCTGGGGCCCCGTGGAGCTGGTCGGTCCCAGCGATCCGAATGTGCGGGTGTGGACCAGCACCAGCCAGGGCATCAGCATCGATCAAAGCCCGACCCTGATCATCACCGCCGATGGGACCAGGCAGCTGGTCTACATTGAGGATGCCGATTCGACAGGCTCTTATGGGCACGTACGTTATGCGACTTACACCAGTTCAAACGGTTGGGTTGATCAGCTCACGCCTTATTACACGCACGATCCAGCGTTGGCAATCACTAGCCAGGGCGATCTCTATATCATCGGGCACGGTCTCGCCCCGGACAATACCGCTGATCCGGCCTGTACGCATGACAACAATCTCTGTTTCGTCAAGAAAACGGTGACGGGATGGACTCCACCGCAGTTATTTGCCGCGTCCCCTGGCACGGAAACATTTGATGCCAGCACATCGGTGCGGTGGTCGGTGGTGGGTTGGAACCGGCCAGACTTGATCGAATTTGTCTTCTTTTCAGGCCAAAGCTCTAACTATCTGGATATGAGTGTGTATTACGGAACTCTCGGATCAACGCAACTCGATTTGACTCCTACGCCGACACCGACTCCGATTGCTACACTTACCCCAACGAACATTCCGGGTCCGACTGCCACGGCCACGTCGACACCTACCTCAACATCGACACCCACCCGGACGCCGACGAATACGCCAACACCAACTACAATAGCGACCGGCACCTCGACGCCGACAGCCACGTCGACACCTACTTCAACATCGACACCCACTTGGACGCCGACACCGACGAATACGCCAACGCCAACTGCGACAGCGACACGCACCTCGACGCCGACAGCCACGTCGACACCCACTCGGACGCCGACCTTGATGAATACGCCAACACCCAGTACAACAGCGACCGGTACCTCGACGCCGACAGCCACCAGCACACCGGCGGCCTCGACTGGACTGGTGCTGGCGTTAGGGCTGAATGAAAACAGCGGCACGACCGTGGCCGACGCCTCCGGGCAGAACAACACGGGGACGACCTTGAACACAACCTGGACGACTGGGCGTTACGGCCGCGGTCTGGCGTTCAATGGCAGCAACAGTTGGGTCACCGTCAACAGTTCGGCCTCGCTGAATCTGGTGAATCGGCTAACACTGGAAGCGTGGGTGTCGCCAACGGTGAACAGCGGCTGGCGCGCGATCATGCTGAAGGAGTTGGATGCGATCTATGAATTGTATGCCAGCAGCAGTAGCGGGCCGGTCGGGGGCGTGAACATTGGCGGCTATCAGGAAATCTTTAGCAGCACGTCGCTGCCGACGAATACCTGGTCGCACGTAGCCACAACGTGGGATGGGACAACGTTGCGCCTGTATGTGAACGGTGTGCAAGTGGCCAGCCGGGCGGTGGCGGGGACACTGCCGACGACGAGCAATCCGTTACGGATTGGGGGCAATGCGAATTGGGGTGAATACTTTGCGGGCACCATCGATGAGGTGCGCGTGTACAATCGGGCGCTCTCGGCTGCCGAGATTCAATCCGATATGAACACACCCATTGGATCTACAACCCCTACGTCGACACCTATTTCAACATCAACGCCGACCCCGACGAATACGCCAACACCAAGTGCAACAGCGACCGGGGCCTCGACGCCGACGGCCACGTCAACACCTACTTCAACATCGACACCAACTCAGACGCCGACACCGACCGCAACGCGTACGCCAACACCAAGTGCAACAGTGACCGAGACCTCGACGCCGACGGCCACGTCGACACCGACCGCAACGCGTACGCCAACACCAGCTACAACAGCGACTGGTACCTCGACACCAACGGTCACGTCAACACCTACTTCAACATCGACACCAACTCAGACGCCGACACCGACCGCAACAGCAACCGGTACCTCGACACCAATGGTCACGTCGACACCGACTTGGACATCAACACCAACTCGCACACCAACATCGACTATCACGTTGACACCAACTCGAACATCGACGCCCACTCGCACGCCGACTCGAACGCCAACACCGACCGCGACGCGCACGCCGACGGCCACCAGCACACCGGCCGCTTCGACTGGACTGGTGCTGGCGTTAGGGCTGAATGAAAACAGCGGCACGACCGTGGCCGACGCCTCCGGGCAGAACAACACGGGGACGACCTTGAACACAACCTGGACGACCGGCCGTTATGGCCGCGGTCTGGCGTTCAATGGCGGCAACAGTTGGGTCACCGTCAACGATTCCGCGTCGCTCAATCTGGTGAATCGGCTGACGCTGGAAGCGTGGGTGTCGCCAACGGTGAGCAGCGGCTGGCGCACGATCATGCTGAAGGAGCTGGATGAGATCTATTCATTGTATGCCAACAGCAGTAGCGGGCCATTCGCAGGTATGAACATTGGCGGCTATCAGGAAATCTTTAGCAGCACGCGGCTGCCGACGAATACCTGGTCGCACGTGGCGGCGACGTGGGATGGGACAACGTTGCGCCTGTATGTGAATGGCGTGCAGGTGGCCAGCCGGGCGGTGGCGGGGACGCTACTGACGACGAGCAATCCGTTACGGATTGGGGGCAATGCAAATTGGGGCGAATACTTTGCGGGCACGATCGATGAGGTGCGCGTGTACAATCGGGCGCTCTCGGCTGCCGAGATTCAATCCGATATGAACACACCCATCAGCCCATAATCGGTTCAACGCAAAAGTGTTGGGCGGGTATACTTGAGTGATAGAACTGGCTGAGGCTGATCAGTATTCAGTAAGCTGGTCAACCTTCGCCATCACTCACTTAAAACACGTGAAAAGCCGCCAGACCGTAAAGAGTCTGGCGGCTTTTCACGTGCGGTCAGGTTGTGTAGTCCAAACACCGACAACATCTTCAGTCTCGTGCTGACAGTCACCAGCACGTAAAGCGTTTATCATCATTTTGTAACGGTGTGCGCCCGATTGGCCGGATCCGCCAGCGGAACACCGCTAAATTTGAGAGGAGAAGACTGCAAAATGACTTGGACTATTGATTCAGCCCATACGGAAATTAACTTTTCAGTGCGACACATGATGATCTCGAACGTGCGCGGCCAGTTCCAGACTTTTAGCGGCACGATCGACTTCGATGAAACGAACCCGGCCAACACTGCCGTCGCAGTGCAGATCGATGTGGCCAGCCTTAACACTCGGGACGAGAAACGCGACGCGCACCTGACATCGCCCGATTTCTTCGACGCCGAGAAATATCCACACATCACGTTCCAGAGCACCCGCGTCGACGTGAAGGATAAGACCCGCGCTGTGCTGTATGGTGATCTCATCATCCGCGATATGTCCCATGAAGTCGCGCTCGATGTGGAGTTCAACGGCCTGGCCAAAAGCCCGTGGGGCACCACCAACGCCGGCTTCAGCGCCAAGGCTCAGATCAAACGCAAGAATTGGGGCCTCAACTGGAATGTCGCGCTCGAAACCGGGGGCTGGTTGGTTGGCGATGACATTCACATTACGATTGAGTTAGAGATCGTCAAACAGCCCGAAACGGTACCCGTCGCTGCGATCGCCCCGTAGGTTTTACCGGTTAGAAGCTTGATTGGCTAGAAACACACGCCGCGAGATGAAAGCACGCAGGTTTGTTCGTGCTTTCATCTTCGGCGTGCATCGCTCGTGTATGTCCTGTAATTCTTGTCGGAGGGCTTAGACCGATGACAGAGTCCAAACTAACCAAAGCTCAACTGGTCGCCGAGGCGAAAGCCTTGCGCCAACGCGTGGCCGAATTGGAAGCAGCCGACATCCAGCGCCAGCGGGCCGAAGCGACGCTGCAAGTTTCGGAAACCCGTTACCGGCGGCTGTTTGAGACCGCCCAGGACGGGATACTCATTCTCGATGCCAATACGGGGCGTATCACCGATGTCAATCCTTTCTTGATGAAGATGCTGGGGTATTCTCGCAGTGAGTTTTTGGGCAAGCGGCTCTGGGAGATCGGCTCGTTCAAAGACATCGCGGCGGCCCGGGCTGCTTTCAGCGAGCTGCAAAGCAGCGGCTATATCCGGTACGAGGACCTGCCGCTCGAAGCCAGTGATGGCCGGCGCCTGAACGTCGAGTTTGTCAGCAACGTCTACTGGGTTGATCAGCAGCGCGTCATCCAGTGCAATATCCGCGACATCTCCGCGCGCAAGCAGGCCGAAGTAGCCCTGAGTCAGTCGCTGGCCGAGCTGCAAGAACGCAATGAGGAACTGGACGCCTTTGCCCACACCGTGGCGCATGATCTTAAGAACCCGACATTTGTGATCAGCGGTCACGCCCAACTGCTCATCCGCGATTACATGGCGCTGTCCGATGAGGAGCGTCAACGCGATGTGAAAGTTATCGAGCAGGCGGGCCACAGGATCAGCACGATCATCGACGAGCTGCTGTTACTGGCCAGACTGCGCAAGTCAGAAGTGGAGACTTCGCCACTGGACATGGTGCGCATCGTCGCCGAAAGCATCAACCGCCTGGCCGATAACATCAAAGCCGTTCGGGCCGAGATCGTCTGGCCGGACGCGCCCGCGTGGCCGATGGCGTTGGGTCATGGTCCTTGGGTAGAAGAGGTGTGGACCAACTATCTAAGCAACGCACTCAAATATGGCGCCACGCCGCTAGCAGCGCCGCGCATCGAATTGGGCGCGGCCTTGCAGCCGGACGGTCTGGTGTACTGTTGGGTGCGTGATCACGGTCCGGGCCTCACGCCGGAAGAACAATCGAGTCTATTCACGCCGTTCACGCGGCTTGACCAAGTTCACCTGAAAGGGCACGGGTTGGGGCTGTCGATCGTACGACGGATTGTAGAAAAACTGGGCGGGCAAGTGGGGTTAAAGAGCCAGGTGGGCGAAGGCAGCACGTTCTATTTTGCCTTGCCGGCCGCTCAGTAAGACCCGCTGGCTTGTGTTTTACCGGCCCTTACTGGGCAGCCGGTTACTAAGTAGTTGTAAAAGAATAACTTCCGATTTTGAAATCGCCATCCACTGTAAGAACCAAACGTTTCGTGCGGGAAAATCGGAACTTATTCTTTTACACGTGCTAAGGAGACTGGACATGGACGCGAAACTAGATGTGGGTAACTTAGCGGACACAATCTCAAATGGCGAGTTGCGCCAGTTGTTTACGCAAGCGGGCGTGGTCGCTTCGGTCGCGGTGATCAAAGATCGTGATACCGGCGCGTCGACCGGCCGTGCGGTGGTGACGATGACCACGCGCGCCGATACCCGCAAAGCGATCAGCATGTTCGACGCTTATCGCTTGGGTGAACGTTCCATGACCGTGAACCTGACCAGACCCCGCCTGGCGCGCGCCAGCGGCCGACCGCGTTGATCTGTGATTTCGATATTACGCCACATAGTCATTCCCGCGAAGGCGGGAATCCAGCCGCCGACAATGGATTCCCGCCTTCGCGGGAATGACTACTGAGCAGGTACCAATAAATCTCTTTAGGAGGCATCAAGCATGGCAAGCAAGAAATTGAATCTGAAACCGCTGAGCGACCGTTTGATCGTCGAGCCACAGGAAAAAGAGGGTAAGACGGCGAGCGGAATTATCCTGCCTGAGACGGCCAAGGAGAAACCGCAGGAAGGTACCGTAGTGGCGGCCGGTCCGGGCCGCACCGATGACGACGGGAAGCGCATTGCGCTGGACGTCAAAGTGGGCGATGTGGTGCTATATGCCAAGTATGCCGGCACCGAAGTGAAGATCGACGACAAGAAGTTGCTCATCCTCAAAGAGAGCGACATCCTGGCGATAGTTGAGAAGTAAAGGGGATCAAACATGGCTAAACAACTCGTATTCACTACTGAAGCCCAGCAGGCTTTGAAGCGCGGCGTCGATACGCTCGCCAGCGCCGTGGCGACGACCTTGGGACCCAAAGGCCGCAACGTGGCGCTCGACAAGAAGTACGGCGCGCCCACCATTACCCACGATGGTGTGACCGTGGCAAAGGAAATCGAATTGAAGGACCCGTATGAGAATATGGGCGCACAGCTGCTCAAGGAAGCCGCGACCAAGACCAACGATGTGGCCGGCGACGGCACGACAACCGCGACGGTGTTGGCACAGTCCATCGTGCACGAAGGCCTGAAGAACGTAGCCGCTGGGGCGAACCCCATGCAGATCAAGCACGGCCTCGAGCTGGCGACCGATGCCGTGGTGGCCGCGATCAAGAAGATGAGCACGCCCGTCGTCGATAAACATGAGATCGCCAACGTGGCCTCGATCTCGGCGGCGGATACGGAGATCGGCGACCTGATCGCCGAAGTGATGGACAAGGTCGGCAAGGACGGCGTGGTCACGGTNNGGGATGCAGTTCGATCGGGGTTACATCAGCGCGTACTTCGTCACCAACACGGAAGTGATGGAAGCCGTCCTTGAGAATCCGTACGTCTTGATCCACGACAAGAAGATCAGTGCGGCGACCGATATTGTGCCGTTGATGGAGAAATTGCTCCAGAAGAGCAAACGCGATCTGGTCGTGATTGCCGAAGATGTCGACGGTGAAGCGCTGGCGACGCTGGT
>PMCF01000030.1:3240-3857 GCA_003154115.1 Anaerolineae bacterium | reverse complement strand
GCCCGCAGCGGCAGCTGATACGTCAAATCGCCCTGATTGGGCGCCATATACTTCGGCACATTGTAATAGCCGAATTCCTTTGCCTGAGTATCAACCACCAACGGGCGCGGATTCGGCTCTTTGCCGTGCGGAAAGTACCACAGATCAGCGATCAGCAGATCGCCCTCGGTAAAGCCTTTTTCCAGACGAATGCCGGTCTGCAACTGCAGCGCGTGCGTTTTGATCGCCGGATCGTTCGGCGAGAAGGCCACGCGGCAGGCCTTGCCCAGCGCCCGCGCCCGCTTCAAAAAATGATCAATGAAGGCTTGATCGAAGAAGAGATTGTCGCGATAGACGATCGACTCAACGCGGTCACTCGGCATCGCCTCGATGTTTGGAATCTCGCGCTCTTCACGCGTGTACGCCGCCAGCACGTCGCGCTGATGGAGCCAGAGCGGTTTATTGAGCACGCGCTGATCACGCGCCGGCTCGTTAAAGGGGGGCAATTCGCGCTGATCACGAATGACGACGCGGCGCAGGGTTCGTTCTTTGGCCGGCATAATCTCTCAATCCAGAGGATGTTTGTCGATGACGATCAGGCAGCTCGGATCGCCCTTGGCAATGCACATCGTTTCCTC
>PMCF01000030.1:2401-3211 GCA_003154115.1 Anaerolineae bacterium | reverse complement strand
GGCAAAGACTTCAAACCCGACCTTTAATTTCACGCCCAGCGGTAACAGCCGGAAGGCCAGATCGGCAATACCTAACACCGGTCCAAATTCTTTGATACCATATTTAAAGCAAGCCCGGCCGGCTCGCAGGGCCAAGCCGCGCGCACCGCGCGGCCCATACATATCTTCTAACGCCCCCTGAATGGCGCCGACTTCTTCAAAGCCAAACTGCCGTTCGAAATTATTGGGCGGGTAACTGTTCACGAGATTCTTGAGGCGCGCCAGATTCAAAATGGCGTTGACACCATTGCGGCCCATCACTTCTTCCATCGCCAGCAAGATGATACGTCCCATCTTGTTGGGATAGTAATACTCTTTGGTCGGACCGGTGGCGTTAGTCAGCATCGGAACACTCAAGTGGACGGTGGCGAATCGATCGGGCTCGCCCTCAGGCTGCCAGAAACTGCCGGACGGCTTCATTGAATTTTTCGGGTTCGTCCAGCATCGGGAAATGACGCGACTTTTCCATCACCAGCGTTTGCGCCGTCGAAACGTTGCGAGCCAACACATCAACCTGGTTCGGACTCACAATGTTATCGTTGAGGCCATACACACCCAGAATCGGCGTCTTGACATCGCCCAGCTGTGCACTGAGATCGGTTCGCCGCAAATCGCCGATGCTGCGAAAGAACGATTCCATGCTGGTTTTGCTGACATCGTGCAGCAGCATCTTGCGAACCCGCGCGCTGTCGCCGGCGGTGTTGATCCGCACCAGCGTTGTCACAATCAGATGTGTCACGGCCGGCAAGCTCTGCGCCAGCTGCACCCAGT
>PMCF01000030.1:0-2396 GCA_003154115.1 Anaerolineae bacterium | reverse complement strand
ACCGTGCCGCCCATCGAATGACCCAGGATCGGCGCGCATTCGATCCCCAAAATCTCCATAAATTGATCGACCATCTGCACATACGACATGACCTTGAAGGGCGGCGTATTGTCTTTGGCTGATTCGCCGAAGCCCCAGAAATCCAGCGCATAGACCTTGAAGTGCCCGTTTTCGGCCAGATCGATCATCACATCTTGCCATACACCCCACGAGTTGATCCAGCCGTGAAGCAGAATCACCGGTTTACCCCGGCCATATGCTTCGTAATGAACAATCCCCTGAGAGGTGACGATCGAACTCATGCAGCACCCGATCTGGGTTCACTCGCTAGGTCCACGGTGGCATGCGCCAACTATTCGGCCTCGAGATCCATGGTTTCTAAGATCGAATAGAGCAATTCCAGCAGAACCGATTTCACGGTTTCTTTATCGGTTGCGACGCACGGCAAGACTTTAATGCTGGGATTGACCTTGAGCGCAATTCGCAGATCGTCCGGCGTCCAGGCATCTTCAAAATCTTGTTTGTTGGCCGCGATCACATAGGGCGTAGCCGCATACCCGCGGAAGGTATCCAAAATATTGCGCGCTTCGCGGAAAGTCTCCGGTCGGGTGCTGTCGACAATGACGATGAAGCCCAGCATCCCTTCTGACAAGATTTCCCACATGAAATCAAAGCGCTTCTGACCGGGCGTGCCGAAGAGATAGAGCACCAGATCGTCATCGACCGTGATCCGCCCAAAGTCCATCGCTACGGTCGTCGTCTCTTTGACCCGCTCTACATCCGATGAAATCTTGCGTTCGGTGGACACGACATCGATCTCACTGATGGTTCGAATGAACTCTGTTTTACCTGCCGAGAAGGGNNAAATTTGCTTGATGCGATCAATCAACCGATTGACAACCGAACGCTTGGCATCGGTGCTGATGGGCGCCGGTCCCGGCCGCGCACCCGGCGGCGGAGTCGGTGGAGCGCCGGCTGGCCGGATCAGCTCTACCAGTCCGGCCTGCAGCATCCCATACACGATCTTGCGGATCTGGAATTCGCTCATGTTGTTGGCCTGAGCGATCTGCCGAATGGTATTCTTGGGGTTGATATACGAAACGACCCGCCACTCTTCCACGCTCAGGTTGACGTTGCGCAGACGAGTATCAGGCCGATCGGTGAAGTGCAGCGTAATATCCAGATTGGGCAGCTCGTCCTGAAGCTTCTCGGATTCTTTCAGGCGGCGCGTGCCTTCCATGATAATGTTGTCCAGGCTGAGCGGCGGATCGACGATCAGCTGATCATCCGGCAGCACATTCGGCTCAAACCGGAAGACGCCCTCCGTCAGCGCGAACAAGCGCTCGACCACTTCACGCACATTGGCTCGCACCATGACATCGAGGTCTTGCTTCGTCAGCAGTCCGGCTTTCACCAGCATATCACTGAGATCGCGATCAGATTTGTTGGCCGGAATTTGTTTGCCTTGCTCCGGCGTGATCTTGCCGACTTTGATCAGCAAATTGACCAGCCGGCCATCCGTGCCGCCCGAAGTGGCGTGAACCAGCTTGCCACCCTTGAAGGCCACACGCGCCGCGTTGTTCCTGCTCTCGATCGCCAGCGTGCCAGTCTTGCGCGCCAGATGGATCAGGTTCAANNAGCTGCGTAATACTGAAATCGTGCAGGTTCCCTTTAAGCGCCATAGCAACCCACCTTAAACCACCTCACAACAGGATAAGAACAATCAGCAAAAGCACTGCGCGCACACTAACACCTCGGCTCAGATCAGCGCATCGATCTGGCCGCTCCCAGTTTAGTCCTCACTGTACCATAACGTGTGGATTATACATTCTCTCCAAGGGGTAGTCAACTTAATGATAACCATTTCTGGGTTAAAAGCAAGGCGAGTGGATTGGTGCCTCACGTTCGATGTGCTATAATGCCCTCACTCGTTCGTTTCCATACTCTGCAACTTGCCTCAGATTCTGCCGCTCTATTCTAACACTTTGGAGAACTGCCATGCCGACTCTATCTCACGCAACCCGATTGTTGATTGCGGTTCTGACGCTGCCGGCGTTGCTCAGCGCCTGTACCGACACGCCCCAGCCAACGGAAGCCCTCCGGCCCACCGCGACGGTCCGACCGATCATCAGACCCACCGCCACCGTCGCGCCGATTCAACCCACTGTGCCACCCACCCAACCCCCTGCACCGACTCCGGACACTCGGTTGATGACCACCTTCGCGGCCGATGTCGATCCGCTGACGGGTGAAAAAGTCTCCGATCCCAATGTGCTGAATCGCCGCCCGATCTCGATTAAGATCGGCGATTCCAACGAAGTCGGCGTGCGTCCTCAATCGGGCGCGAGCTTTGCCGACTGGGTCATCGAACACGAATCGGAAGGCGGCATCCCGCG
>PMCF01000186.1 GCA_003154115.1 Anaerolineae bacterium | reverse complement strand
AGGTACGGGGTTTCGAACATGGTGACCCGGGCGTTGTCCTGCTGGGCCTGAGTCATGGCATTGTTGTTGTTGGAAGAGTATGGATTCCAACCGACAACCGCACCCCACTGTTGACCATTAAAGTACAGGGTTTCGTTGCGGGGCAGAGTACCGGCCGCTACCGGCGCGGCGGTGGGGGTTACTTGAACTTCCTTAACCACTTCCTTGGTCACGACTTGCGCCGGCTGGGTCACTTGGACGACCACGGTTTGCACGACCGGAGCGGCTGGCGTGGTTGCGACCGGAGCGCAGGCCGACAACACCATAGCGAACACCATCATCAATACAACTGCGGTTACAACTGGGCGTTTCATGTCTTTCTCCTTTTAGGATTGGAATTTCACAGGTTGCAAAACTACGCTACGACGATGAGCGGGCGAAAAGTTTGTGATGGCAGGCACGCCTCCTTGTTATCTTAGGGCCGAGCCGCATGATGAACGCACGACCAGCTCGGTAGGTAGCACAATACGACGCGGGGATGAACCCGGATGATCGATCAAATCAAGTAATGAATCCACCGCGGTGGCGCCCAAACGATAAACGGGCTGCCGGACGGTGGTTAACGGTGGTTCGGTGCGCGCCGCCTGGGGCAGATCGTCAAACCCGACGAGCGCTACGTCTTCAGGTACACGCAGGCTGGCTTCGCGCAAGGCGCGCATCGCTCCGATCGCCATCATATCGCTCGCGGCAAAGACGGCATCAGGACGCCGCGACAATAACTGCTGCATGGCAAGATAACCGCCCGCTTCGGTGAAATCGCCCTCCACGATGAGACTGGGATCAGAGACCACGGCCCGATCGCGCAACGCCGCCAGATAACCCGCCAACCGATCGGCCCCGGCAATCATATTCTGTGGGCCGGTGATGGTCGCCACGCGCGTGCGCCCCATCCGCAGCAAGTGAGTCACGGCCTCGCGCGCGCCACCCAGGTTGTCGGCATCGACATAGCTGGCATGAGCATCGGTCGGGTGACGGCCCACCAGCATAAAGGGGAGGCCACCATCGCCGAGGGCCTGCACCAGGGAATCGTTCAGCAACATCGACGAAACGATCACGGCGTCAACCAAACCGCTGTACATGATCTGCCGGATCATTCGGCGCTCGTATTCGGGTTCAGCCAGCCACAGCATCACCGAATACTCGCGTGAGTTGCAGGCCGACGAAACGCCCTGGATTAAAATGGGAAAATAGGGATCGGTAAACAGCGCGGCCACGCCCATCGGAATGACCAAACCTAGCACATGCGTGTGTCCCACGGCCAAGCCGCGAGCCGCTGCATTGGGTGTATAGTTCACCCGCTTGACGACTTGCATCACCCGCTCACGCGTTACCGAACTGACATTGGGATCATTATTCACCACGCGCGACACCGTCGACCGTGAAACCCCGCTGAGTTTAGCAATCTCTTCCAGATTCATCATGGGCTTAGTCGACCGGGAGCGCTCCCAAAATATCTTTCAAAAAGGCCATAAAACTTGGTACGACTGACAAAACTTGGTCAGCTAGAGATGCACTTAGGCGATCTGACCGATTCTATAGGCTTACTTAATTGTCATACTTACACGAAAAGAGGAGGCAAGTTGTTGACCGATTGAAACAGCATCTTGCCCTTGAGTGTATGGTGTGAAACGCTCACTACAAATTTCTGGGAGCGCTCCCAAGACGTTCTTATAATAGCCGACTTTTGGTGCTTTTGTCAAGAGGCAATTTTGGTGCAACGGCCCGTCAAATGTAATGAAATCCACATGATCTTCAGCGCGCTTCATCCCGTCCCAAGTTATGCTCAGCAGTTCTCAATTTGGATCCGTAGTAACGACTTCAGTCGTGGTTTGCGGCCAAAAAGCGACTGAAGTCGCAACTACCGGCGTCAATTGTTTTCATATTGAAAATTGCTGAGTTATGCTACAATGGTGGCGCGGGGCAGCCTGTTTGGCTGCCTTTTTGTTTTGATTTTCCCCCTGAAAGCTCACCTTACGCCGGACAAATTGGAGCAGAACATGACACACTTCACATTCGTCGAACGGTGGCGCACTGATTGGGGGCCGGGTCTGCTGAACCAGATCGCCTTTCGCGTTTTTTTGGAGCCGGCTGCGTTCATCATGGAACGGAAGATGCTGTTGGGCATCAAACAGCGCGCGGAAAATCAACCACCGCTCTAAAGGAGCAGGTCCATGGATCGACTAATCGAAAAAGTGACCGCCTTTATTACGCGCCCCACTCCGCGCGGCACGGATCTGCTTTTGTTTGGGCATCCCCACGCGGGCGTTCAAATTCCAGCCGGCACTGTGGAACCCGACGAAGCGCCGGAGCAAGCCGTGGTGCGCGAAGCGCACGAAGAGAGCGGACTCGACGCGTTGACCCTGCGTGAATATCTAGGCTACACCGAAGATCACTTCACCGGCAATCATCGCCTGATCCGCGAGCCAACCAAAGTCTACGCCCGGCCAGACACCACCAGCTTTGACTGGGCTCAATTTCGCAAAGGCATTCCTGTCACGTTGACCGGCCAGCACACCGGCGACTTCTCGCAGGTGCGCTACGAAGAATGGGATCGCTGGCCGGATCCGCAATATATCACCTACGCTATCACCGGCTGGGTACCTGACGCGATGCTGTGTGATACGATCAAGCGCTACTTCTATCATCTGGAATTTCATGGGCAGACGGAAGAGCTTTGGAGCGTGAACACGGACAATCATCACTTCAACCTATTCTGGGCGCCGCTGTCGAAGCTGCCCGCCATCATCTCACCGCAAGATGGCTGGCTGGAGTTTCTATTCAAGGCACAGGCCTTACCGCGTGAATGACGAGGACGCCGACGTGTTGTACGAAGAGCTAGTGCGTTACGAACACGAGCACGATCTCGATCCGTTCGACATGGACATTTGTCTTCAACAGCTGGACTGGGGCAAAACCCATCACAGCCGCGCAAAACCTTGTTCGTGATGACCGCTACAAAACTATGATGCCCTACCTGCGCTCCATGCTTACCCTGCCCCCGGGCCATGATCCCGACATCGCACGGCACTTCCGGCGCAACTTCTTCGCCAACGGCATGGACATGATGACGTGGCTGCTGGGCATGAGCTTCATGTCGATCAGCGCCATCATGCCCGTCTACGTGCGCCACCTGACAGACTCGCCGCTGATCTTCGGGTTGATTCCGGCGTTGACGGACTTCGGCTGGTTCGCGCCGCAGTTGTTTCTGGCGCCCTACGTCGAACGGCTGCCGCGTAAGTATCCGTGGGTCATGGTGTTGGGCGCGATCGAACGGGTGCCTTACCTCGTGCTGCCGCTGGCCGTGATCGCGCTGGACAGGCTGCCGAACAACACCGCCGTGGTGATCTTCATGATCTTGTGGATGTGGAAAGCTTTTGGCAGCGGCTTCGTCGCGACGCCGTGGCAAGAGATGCTGGCCAAGGTCATTCCGGTCTCGAATCGCGGGCGCTTCTTTGGCTTTGCTAACCTCTCGGGTCAGTTATTGGGCGTAGGTGGTTCCGCCCTCGCCGTGGCGATTCTGGCAACTATGACGTATCCTTATAACTTCGCGTTGAGTTTTGCGGTGGGCGCGCTCGGCATCTGGGCGTCCTATGGATTCATCGCCTTGACGCGCGAGCCGACCCGTCCCGCCGCGACGCATTCACAGCGTATCAACCGCGAATATGGACAACGCTTGCTGGCGATCTTACGGCGTGATGTGAACTTCCGCACGTATCTCTTCAGCCGCTGGCTGGCCTATTTCGGCAGCATGGCGACGGGCTTCATCGCCGTGTATGCGGTGCAGCAATTTCAATTGCCCGATTCCGTGGCCGCGGTCTACACCGGCATTTTGTATGCGGCCAGCGTGGTGGGCTATGGCCTGGGAGGAGCGTTAGGCGATCGGTGGGGGCATCGTCGCGTGATGCAGTTGGCGGGCGTGATGTGGATCACCGCGTTGAGCACGATGCTGCTCGTGACGATCACGCAAGCGACGTGGCTGCTGTATGTGGTCTTCGCGTTGTTGGGATTCGGTAATGCGGTAGGCGTAGTGTCGGATTTCAATCTGGCGATGGAGTTCGGCCCCGAAGCGGAACGTCCGACCTACGTGGGGCTAGCTCGCACCTCGACCGGCCCGGCGCTGCTCATCGCGCCGCTCATTGGCGGTCTCATCGCGCAGTCGATCGGGTATCCGGCGGTGTTTGCTACGTCGTTGCTGTTTGCCGCTTGTGGGTTGTACCTACTGACGCGGCGGGTGAAAGAGCCGCGACATCTGGAGAAGTTCGAATCAGAAACCGGGTTTCTACCCTCTTGACGAGTACTCCACCGGGAATGTAGAAACCCGGTTTCTATCTGAGGTCTTTGGGCAGCAAGCCTCGTTGCGAAGCCACCGCAATCGCTGCTGCGCGTGAATCGACGCCAAACTTGTTGTAGATGCTGGCGAGGTGCGCTTTCACCGTTCTTTCGGTGATGCCCAACCGCGCCGCGATTTCCTTGCTGCGCTCGCCGCGCGCCACACCGATCAACACCTCTTGCTCTCGATCAGTCAGCGCGATCTCACCGAACGCTGCCGCTTTTGGAACCGCCGCTGGTCCTCCACCCGATTGAGCCACCACCCGAGCGATCACATCCTGCGACAACAGCGACTCGCCTCTGGCCGCCGCGCGGAGCGTATCGAACAACACTTGCCGCTTGGTGTCCTTTAGCAAGTAACTCCGTGCGCCCGACCGCAGCCCGTCGATCATCAACGCATCTTCATTATAAGTGGTGAGGATGACGATGTTGGTATCAGGCTGCTGCTGACGGATATGTTTGATCGCCGTCAGGCCATCCATGCCCGGCATGCGCAGATCCATCAGCACGACCTGCGGATTGAGTTCGCTGCACAGGCGCACCGCTTCCGCGCCGTTGGCGGCTTCGCCCACCACGACGAAGTCATCTTCGGCTTCGAGGATCAGCCGCAGACCGTCACGGACAACGTCGTGATCGTCGGCGATCAGGATTCGGATGGATTCAGCCATAATGTTCGCTTGCGCCCTCTGCAATACGATAGCGTATCTTCGTCATTCCCGCATGCCGCTGGCGGGAATCCAGCCGCCCAGACCATGTGAGTAGCCGATAATCACGCTGGATGCCCGACACGCCCTGTCCGCGAAGCGGGGGCGCGCCAGGCGGAAACACTCGGGCATGACGATTGGCCGCGATACTATCTCACTACGGAACTATCGCACTACGTGCCTATTGTTACCTTCAACGTCGTGCCCTGCCCCGGCCGGCTGTCAATGCTCACCGTCCCGCCCATCAACCGCGCCCGCTCCCGCAAGCCAATCAAACCATAGTGCCCGGCTTCATCGATCGCGGCGGGATCAAAACCGCGCCCGTCGTCGGTGATCGTCAACTCGATTGAACGATCACTCGATCGGAGGTATAGTTGCACGCGATTAGCTTCGGCATGGCGCGCGACGTTGGTCAGCGCTTCGCTGATCATGCGCTGGAGATTATCGCGCACGTCATCAGGCACATCGAGCGCGTCACTCACGCCAACATCGCATGTCAACCCGGTCGCGGCGCTGAAGCGATCGGCCTCGGCCCGGATCGCGCTCGCCAGATCGATCGGGATTCGATCGGACGTGCGAAGATCGTCGATGGCGCGCCGGGCATCGGCCAGTGTGATCCGCGCGCGATCCATCGCTTGCTGCACGATCGACCGGGCTTTATCGACATGGCCGCGTGAGAGATGCGAATCCACGGCCTCCAGTTGCAGGATCAACCCTGCCAGTCCTTGTGACAGCGTATCGTGCAGTTCGCGCGCCATGCGCTGCCGCTCGTTGGCGAGGGTGAGATCTTCGACCTCGGCCGCATAGTTCGTGAGTTGGCGATTGGCTGCGTCGAGCTCGCGCGCCAACGCCTGAGCTTCTTCGCGCGCCTGATCCTTCTGCCTGAACAACCACACGAACAGGAAGACAAACACGATGGTCGGCAGAACGCTCAAAGCCCACACGCCAAACTGCCCACCATGAAGCAGGAAGGAGAAGTTGATGGCCGACAATATCAGGAAGTAGACCGTCGCCACAAAGCCGCGCCAATTGATACCCAACACACCGAGAGCTTGGCCAATCATCATCATGTACAGGCCAATGGCGAGGCCGATGTTATCGCCGACGACAGTGGTGACAAAACACAATAAGCCTTGCAACACCAGATACAGCACTATACGGCGCGGCGCGATGCGTAGGGTGGTGAACAACCAGTGCAGCACGCCTGAGATCAGGATTAAGACTGTAAAGATCACCAAACGCAGTGGATCGCGCATAGTCGGTGTGAAAAACACGGTGTAGCCATAAGTCACGAGCAGGCTGGTGACGACCAACACGAAGAAAGGCCGTACAAAACGCCGCTCTTCTTCCAGCCGGGAGGGGATAGGCGGGCGCGCAGGAGTCATGGTAGCGGCATTATACCTTGCCCGCCTGCGTTTGCCATTGTTCAGGCGGACAGTGTCCGTTCGGACGAGACGCGCCTCCGCCCAAAGCACGATGACGCGGTAGGCCAATTCGATTAAACTGGCAACAGACTCAAATCAGGAGTGCACGATGAACAACGGTTTTGCGATCGAAGCGCAGAATTTGAAGAAGAGTTTCGGCGAGTTGCAGGCCGTGAAGGGCGTGACCTTCCACGCAGAGAAGGGCGAGATTCTGAGTTTGCTCGGCCCGAACGGCGCCGGCAAAAGCACCACCATCTCGATGCTGTGCGGCCTGCTCCATCCCGACGAAGGCGACGCCAGCATCGAAGGTCATTCCATTCAGCATGCGGCTAAAGAGGCGCGCGCCGCGCTGGGCGTGGTCCCTCAGGAAATCGCCATTTATCCCGATCTCTCGGCGCGCGAGAATCTGGTGTTCTGGGGCAAGATGTATGGCTTGCGTGGCTCGGCCCTCAAGCGGCGTGTCGACGAAGTGCTGAACATCATCGGCCTGACCGATCGGCAGAAGGGCGCGTGCGGCAAATTTTCCGGCGGCATGAAGCGCCGCTTGAACATCGGTATTGCGCTGTTGCACAAGCCGCAAGTGGTGATCATGGACGAGCCGACGGTGGGCATCGATCCGCAGAGCCGCCGCAACATCCTCGACAACGTGATCGATCTGAACAAGCAGGGCATGACGGTGTTGTACACCACCCACTACATGGAAGAGGCGCAGGAATTGTCCGATCACATCGCAGTGATGGATCACGGCGAGCTAATCGCCTACGGCACGCACGACAAGTTGATCAAGCTGGTGGGCGCGCAGGATCGCATTACCGTGACGACCAACGTCGAGCCCGATGGTGTATTGGACGCGTGGCGCAAGGTGGAGGGCGTACATCAACTCTCCCGCACCGATGGCACCATCGCGCTGCTGGCTGACGACGGTAACGTCGTGTTGCCGCACTTGTTTGAAGAGGCGGCACATGTGGGCGTGCGCATCACGTCGGTGGACATTCAGGCACCGAATCTGGAAGCGGTGTTTTTGCATCTGACAGGCAGAGCGTTGAGAGACTAAACGTGATGCGTGGTGCGTGTTTCGTGTCACGCAATACGCACCACGCACCACGCCGGTTTTCAAGGAAATCACCATGAAGATTCTCGACATCGCTTTGAAAGATCTCACTCGCTCTTTTCGCAGCGCGTTCGCGCTGGTGTTCATGTTCGGCCTCCCGCTGCTGATGACGGGGATGTTCTACTTCATGTTCGGCAACACTTCCAGCGGCGATTTGCAGTTGCCCAGGACGACCGTTATCGTCGCCAATCTCGACGCAGGTGGTCCGCGCTTTCAAGTCAGTGACAAGAGTTTTCCCGGCGGCAAGAAGACTCGCACGCTGGGCGAGATGGTCGTCAATGTGTTGGAAAGCGATGAGCTGGCCAAACTCGTTCAAATATCGACAGCACCCAGCGCCGAGCTGGCGCGCGCGGCCGTCGATGGACAGAAAGCTCAGGTCGCCGTCATCATTCCGCCGGATTTCTCGAAGACCTTTGCCGATGCCAACCAGCAGTCCACCATTGAGTTCTATCAGGATCCGACGTTGACGATCGGGCCGGAGATCATCCGATCGATCCTCAACCGGTTTATGGACGGCATGGCGGGCGTCAAAATCGCGCTGAACGTCTATCTGGATGAAGCCTCACCGAATGACGCCATTCTGGCCGGGCCAGTCATCCAACAATATCTGGATAGTTCATTGACACAGACCAGGGATCTGGCGGCGGCGCTGCTCGATACACGATCGAGCACGGCGGTGGCTGCCCCGAAGCAAGATAGCCTTCTGGCACAAATCGTCGGCCCGATCATGGCCGGGATGCTGGTCTTCTACGCCTTTCAGACCGGCGCGTCGACGGCTCAATCGATTATCAAGGAAGAAGAAGAGCGCACGCTGCCGCGCCTGTTCACCACGCCCACGCCGCGAACGGTCATCTTGAGTGGCAAGTTTCTCTCGGTCTTTCTGACGGTGTTTGTGCAGGTGATAGTGTTGCTGGTGGCCGCGCATGTGATCTTTCGCATCGAGTGGGGCGATCTGCCGCTGGTCGGTCTAACCGCGCTCGGCGCCGTGTTCTGTGCCGCATCCTTTGGCATCTGCTTCAACTCTTTTCTCAAGAATTCCAGACAGGGTAGCTCATTGTTCGGCGTGGTGCTCACGTTGACGGGCATGCTGGGCATGCTCAGCATCATCGCTTCAGGATCGTCGACCGCTGCGCAGATCGGAGTAGTTTCGCTCTTCGTGCCGCAAGGCTGGGCTGTAGAGGGATTGGCGGCGGTCATGCACGGCGCCCGGTTCGCCGAGACGATCCCCTACGTGTTGGGTCTCGTCGTCTGGGGCAGCGTCTTTTTCGTCGTCGGCATCTGGCGCTTCAATCGACGCTACGTGTAGGAGGACAGTGTGATTCGCATTATCGATATTGCTCAGAATGATCTGCGCCTGCTGCTGCGCGATCGCAAGACCTTCCTGTTCTTGCTGCTCATGCCCATCCTCTTTACCGTGATGTTCGGCTATGCTTTCGGGGCCTTCAACAGTAGCGGTGGATCGGATTCGCGTTTGCCCGTCGGTTATCTCGATCAGGATGACAGCCGGATCAGCCATCAACTGCATGATCTGCTGGCGGCTTCGAAGGTCATTCGCCTCGACGAAAATCAAGCGCGCTCGACAGCCGATCTGGAACAGCTCGTGAGTGATGAAAAGATCGCGGCGGCCCTCATCGTCCCGATCGATTTTGGCCGCACCAGTCTGGCCGGTAAGCATCCGCGCTTGACCTTGATCGCAGACACGACTTCCAGCACAGGCACAACGGTTCAGGCCGATGTGCTGGCCACGGCCAATCGGCTGGACAGCTCGGTAAGCATCGCGCTCAGCGCGGAACAGATCGCGGGCGACAGCGTGCCCTTCAGGCCAACCTTTGAAAAGAGTCTGGCCGCCTGGCAAGAGCCGCCCATCGAGATTGCGGCCACGCTGAGTCCTGCCCTAAAGAATCTCGACGACGGCACGTATAATTTGGGGCTTGCCAACACCGCGCCCGGCGTGATGTTGCAGTTCGCCATCGCCGGACTGCTGACGGCCGCGCAGATCATCGTCGTCGAGCGCAAAACGTATTCACTGCAACGACTGCTGACCACCGCCACGCGCCGAATTCACATTCTGATCGGGCACTATCTGGCGATCTTTATCATGATTCTCAGCCAGTTCCTGCTGCTTATCCTGTTTGAATCGATGGTGTTCAAGGTAGGCTACTTGCGCATGCCAGCCGCGACTTTCCTGATGGCAATCAGCGCCGCACTCTGCATTGCCGGGCTGGGTCTCCTCATCGGGATTATGGCCCGCTCCGAAGAACAGGCAATCATGTTCTCGCTCATCCCAATGTTCTTGTTTGCCGGACTGGGCGGGGCCTGGGTGCCACTGGAAGTGACCGGGGCCACCTTCCAGGCGATCGGGCATGTCTCGCCGATCGCGTGGGCGCTGGACGGTTTCAAGAATATCATCGTGCGCGGCCTCGGTGTCGAGTCAGTGCTGCTGTCGGCGGCCGCGTTGATCGGTTACGCGATTCTGTTCTTCGGCCTCGCCACGTGGCGCTTCTGGGCCGCCGAAGAACGCTAATAACAAAGCAAAGAGGAATGATCGTATGAAGAAACTATTACTCATCCTGGTGACTGTAGCTTTTCTGGCTGGCTGTACGCAATCGAATGCTGGCGCGCCTTCGGCCACACCCACAGCCAGCGCCTCAACTGCGAAGTCTAAGACGTCTAACGCTACAGGATATATGACCCCCATCCGTCACGCCGATCTGGCATTCCGCATGGGTGGACGTGTGGTTCAAGTATTCGTCAAAGAAGGCGATCAGGTTAAGGCCGGTCAGTCGCTCGTGAAGCTGGATGATGCCGAATTGAAAGCGGGCCTATTGCAGGCTCAAGCCGATCTGGCCCGCTGGCAGGCCGGAGCACGCGCTGAAGAGATCGCCGCCGCGCAAGCCAATGTCGCCATCGCCGCTGCGCAGGTGAAAGCCGCGCAGGTGGAACTGGATCAGGCGAAGAACGGCACGGCGCAGGCTGCCGATGTCGCCACCGCGCAGGCGCAAATGTCGCAGGCGAAGGCGCAGCTCAGGGCTTTGCAAGATGCGCTCGATTCCATCACGAACGGTATTGAGACGCTGAAGCAATATGGCCGCTCGGGCAGTTCGCTGGCTCGTTCTGCCGAACAGACCCGCGTTCAAATGGCAGCAGCACAGGCCGGCTATAACGCCGCACAAAAACAACTGACGTTGGCCTCGACCAGCAAGGGCGATGATGTGCGCACTGCTCAGGCGCGTGTGAATATCGCACTCGGTCAGCAGACGGCCGCGCAGGCTCAACTCGATCTCGTCAAAGCGGGATCGACGCAAGAACAGATCGAGGCTGCGCAGGCGCGTGCAAAGCAGGCACAGGCCGCGCTCGATGAAACCACGCTGGTAGCGCCCTTCGATGGAACGGTTGCCGAGTTGACCGTCAACATGGGCGAGATGGTCGGAACCGGTGCGCGCGTCGTCAGTCTGGCCGACCTTAGTCAATGGCAAGTAGAGACTGACGATCTTAACGAAACGGATGTGGTCGACGTTAGTCCCAACGCGCCGGCGACGATCACGGTGGATGCTTTGCCGGGGGTGTCGCTTAACGGGCAAGTCAAATCGATCGTGCCGCGCAGCACCGTCAAGCGTGGCGATGTGACCTATACAACCAAAGTGACTATCACCGATCCTGATTCGCGTTTGAAGTGGGGCATGACAGCCTCCGTTGACATCTCAAAACAACCAGACACGGCGGTTGCGGCAACGAAGACGATCAGCAGTTCGAACGAGGGGATCACAGGCTATGTCACGCCTATCCGTCACGCCGATCTTGCGTTGACCACGAACGGGCGCGTCGAGCAAGTGCTTGTCACCGAAAGCGATCAAATCAAAGCAGGTCAACCCCTTATCCAACTGGAAGACACGGCCTTGAAAGCAGCGTTGGCGCAAGCGCAGGCCGATCTCAAGAGCCTGCAAAATGGCGCGCGCCCTGAAGAGATCGCTGCGGCGCAGGCCAATCTTGATATTGCGCAGAGCCAGCTCGAATTGGCGCAAGCGGAGTTGAGTCGCTTGCAGAACGGCGCGTTGACCGTCCCGATCGCCGCGGCTCAGGCCGACGCAGCGCGCGCGCAAGCCCAACTCAAAGTTGTACAGGATTCTTACGATGCGTTGGTGCTCGGCCCTGGACACGGTGTCGCCGATGATCTCAATGTGCCGGGCCGTGGATTGGGCGCTTACGAAGAACAGAAGCGCTCTCAGCTGGCCGCGACGCAGGCCGCCTACAGCGCCGCGCTCAAGCGCGTCACTGAAGCGCAGGTTAGTATGAAAAACAGTCTGCAAGCTACGCAAGCCGGTGTAGACGTTGCCACCGCTCAGCGCGATGCGGCCAAAGCGCGACTCGATCTGATCAAAGCGGGTGCACCCTCACAGCAAATCGATCTGGCTAAGGCGCGTGTGCAGCAAACGCAGGCGGCTCTCGATGAAGCGACACTCGTAGCCCCATTTGATGGATCAATCGCGGAAGTGACCATCAATCCGGGCGAGATCGCCGCGCCGGGCATACGCCTGATCAGCCTTGCCGATGTAAGTCAATGGGAAGTGGACACTGACGACTTGACCGAGAAAGACGTGGTTGGCGTGCAGCCTGGTGCGCTCGTGAACATCACGCTGGATGCACTGCCCGGCGTGACACTCACAGGACAGGTCATGGCGATCACTCCGCGCAGCACAACCAAAAGCGGCGATGTCACCTACACCGTCAAAATCTCCATCGCCAATCCAGATTCGCGCCTGCGCTGGGGCATGACGGCCTCAGTGGATATTCGCGAGCAGTAGCGGGTTGTTTTTCGGGTTGGCAGTGTGGCGCTTCAAGTTTGAATGACTCACCCCCACGCGCTTGCGCGCAGCCTCTCCTGAATTCGCCCTTCGACTTCACTTCGTTCCGCTCACGCCGTGTCCGCGAAGCGGCGGCGCGCCAGGCGGGGTGCGATTTCAGGAGAGGGATCTGGTGAGGAGTGGTATCATCGCCCTACCACAACAGGAGAAGGCTAAGGTAATGGGATTCACGACCGTGAAAGTGATCCCGTCCGGCATAACACTGGCAAATAGCGAGGCAGATTATATAATCAAGGGCGCTGACTTGTTGCATCGATTTCAAACAAGGACTATCCCATGACCACTCGATCGAAAGTCGCCGTCCTGCGCACCCAACCGGACACCGTGCTGCACGATTACGTGCGTCTCTTCGAACTGGCCGATGGCCAATGCGCGCTGCAACCCGGCCTCACGACCATTCTCAAAGACAACATCTCGTGGCATTACGCCATGCCCGCTGCCAACACCACGCCGTGGCAGTTGGAGGGCACCATCCTCGCGCTGCGCCAGGCCGGGTTTGACGATCTGGTCTGCGTCCAAAATCAGACTGTCCTCACCAACGCGTTCAAAGGTGAAGACCTCAACGGCTATGTGCCCATCTTCAAACACTATCAGGTACCTGCGCTGTACAATTTTCGCACGCAGGAAATGACGTGGATTCCTTACAAGCCACAAGCCAAAATGCTGGCGCTCGATCACATCTACCCCGAAGGTATTCGCATCCCCGACTATTTCATCGGCAAAAACATCGTACATCTGCCGACGGTCAAGACGCACATGTACACGACGACCACCGGCGCGATGAAGAATGCTTTCGGCGGCTTGCTCAGCAAATACCGGCATTACACGCACACCTGGATTCACGATACGCTGGTCGATCTGCTGGCGATTCAAAAGGAAATTCATCCGGGTCTCTTTGCCGTGATGGATGGCACCACCGCCGGGAACGATGCCGGGCCGCGCCTGATGAACCCTGAAATCAAGAATGTGATCCTGGCTTCGGCCGATCAGGTGGCGATCGATGCAGTGGCCGCGCGCTTGATGGGCTTCGATCCGTTGTCGATTCGCTACATTCGAGTGGCGCATGAACGCGGACTGGGTGTGGGCGATGTGCGCGAGATCGAACTGGTGGGCGATGAGGTCTCCGGCGAAAATTGGAACTTCCACATCGGCCACAACTCGCACAGTTTTCTGGCCTGGCTGTCGTGGTATGGGCCGACGCGCAAATTGCAGAAGTTACTTTTCAGGACACCCATTGTCGTGCTGCCAACCTTCATCTCAGAGATCGAACAGGATTACCTGTACTGGCCGTTGAAGTACCGGTACATCGCCGCGCGCTGGCGTGCGGAAACCACGTGGGGGCATTTATTCCAGGAATATCAACGCCGTGGCTATTTGAGCGAAGACCCGATCGCGCCCTCAGCTGATCGGGAAACGGCGACTCTCGCGCGGCCAATGGCGTAAATCGCACCAGCAGAAAGAACCTTACTCGCTATGCACCCACTGTTCATCATCTTCATCGTAGCCGGCAGCGGCGTAACGCTGATCGGCTTGTGGCTTCTGCGGCAGGCGCGCACTTTCAAGCGCAAAGCGCTGGCGGCAGAAGGGCACTACGTCGATGCGACCCGGCGCACTTCGCACGACAACCGGTATACAGCTTATCCTGTCGTCGAATTTCAAACGGCCGACGGGCAGACCGTTCAGTTCGAAGGTCGCGTGGGTATGCCGTGGGCCAAAGGCCAGGTCGGGCGACGTGTGAGGGTATTGTACGATCCCGCCGATCCCGAAAAAGCCGTCGTCGATTCAGTGGTGGAACTCTGGTTTCCGGCGCTGATTTTTCTGGCGGTGGGAATCCTGTGGCTGGTTGTAATCGCAGTGTTGATGGTGTTGACACAGGCGGGGATCATTACGCCCAATCTATGACGATCGAGTCTGGAAGAGCCGCGCCATCCGCCTAGGGTACGACGAGGGCTACCGTCCCGACTGCAATGATTCAACCAACGCGCCAGCCGAATTATTCGACTGGTGCGTTTCATGTTCCCGACAGCCGTGCAACCTCAACGGCCTTCCTGATTTAGCGTCTCGGCGACAGCATCCAACATCTCTGACACGTCGATTGCCTAGGCTCAGTACTTCCCGAATTTGGC
>PMCF01000338.1 GCA_003154115.1 Anaerolineae bacterium | reverse complement strand
TCTGAGCGTGTTTTGAGCCATGCCGATTTCCTTGCCAAAAATTGTTCATTGATCGGTGTGATGGTATAATCGACGCATCGTTTCATTTTCACTTATCCTATCGGCTCGGAGGAGCGTCAGCATGGCCAAAGTGGCTGAACCCGAGGAAATGTCGGCGCGTCGTAATCTGCTCGGCGCGTTGATGCAAGGTGTGCGGGTCAAGATGGGCAAGTCCAAGCAGGACTGCGCGCAGGCGATGGGCGTGACCGTCGGTATCTATACCAGTTTCGAAGAGGGGCGGCGCGATGTGACGCTGCCGGAACTTGAGCTGCTGGCGTATTACCTCAAGGTGCCGGTGCGCTTATTCTTCGAGCGTCCCGAGCGGCTGTTAGCCGATGATCCGACGATACCCGCCGAGAAGGTCGTGGCTCTGCGGCAGCGCATCATCGGTGCGCTCTTCCGGCAGGTCCGACAAGAGCGAGGCAGGTCGGTCAAAGACGTTGCCGTGCGTCTGGGCATGACCACCCGCCGCATCTCTGACTACGAACTGGGCCGCAAGCCGCTGCCCTTGGGGCATCTACAGGAAGCGGCCGATCTATTTGGCGTGCCCATGAGTTACTTTATCGATGAGGGTGTGGGGCCTATCGGCGAGCAGGAATTGCTGCGCAGCCAGTTCGACAAGTTCAATGATTTGCCGGACGATGTCCGCAAATTTGTCGTGAACCCGACCAACGTGGCGTATCTGCGTGTAGCGCAACACCTGTCGGATATGACGACGGAACAATTGCGCAACCTGGCCGCGGCGATCCTGGACATCACTTACTAGCGAGGTTTCTGATGAACGACGCGAAAGATATCAAAGAAGAGGGTCTAAAGTTGTACCGCGCGGGTCAGTACGAAGAGGCCGCCGCGAAATTCGTTGAAGCACAGCAAGCGTTTGTTGCTGCGGGCGATCAAAAGGAAGCCGCCGAGTGTGCCAACAATCGCGGAGTATGCTGGCGGCAAGTGGCCAAGTGGGAAGAAGCCACTGCCGCTTTTGACGAAGCCCGCCCGATGTTTCAAGCCTTGCAAGATGTCGTGGGTGAAGGTCAAGTGGTCGGCAATCTGGCGACGGTCGTCGAAGCGCAGGACGACAAACAGCGCGCGGCCGAGTTGTATCAGGAAGCGATCGATCTGTTCACACAGGCCGGTGCGAAAGACTATGTCAAAGATACCTATACGGCCTTGAGCAAAATGAAATTGAAGCAGCGCGATGTGGCTGGCGCAATGACGGCCTTCGATGCCGGGTTGGAGCAGATGGATAACCCGAATCTTATCGAGAAGATGGCGCGTAAGATTCTGCGGGGCTAGTCCACCAAACGTGAACACGATAGCCAGCGGAGCCGAATTTTTCGGCTCCGCTGGCTTATTTCTGACGCAGCTTCTGCTCGATGTAGTCCGAATAACCGCCGGGATATTCCCGCGTCTGTCCGCGTTCCAACTCCACCGTTCGATCGGTGGCGCGATCGAGGAAGTAGCGATCGTGCGACACGCACAACACGGTCCCTTCGAAGTTTTGCAACGTGTCTTCCAGCACTTCGGCGGATGCGATGTCGAGGTTGTTGGTCGGCTCGTCGAGCAGCAAGAAGTTCGCGCCGCTGAGCATGAGCAACGCCAACTGCAAGCGGCTGCGCTCGCCGCCCGATAGATCCCCGATGCGTTGGCGGCACTGTTCGTAGGTGAACAGGAACTTGCGCAGAAACGCCACTGCCGCGCCCTCGCTGCACTCTTTGGCATGGCGGATCAGATCGATCAGGGTTTGATCGCGCTCGAGCGTTTCGTGCTGCTGCGCATAATACCCGATCGTCACACTCGGCCCGATGATGATCTCGCCCTCCTCCGGCGTGATCTCGCCCAACACCAATTTGAGCAGCACCGACTTGCCCGCGCCATTCGGGCCCACCAGGCCCACGCGCTCGCCATGGCGAATCAACAGATTGAGATCGGCGAATAGATCATCGGGCGCAGGCTCAAACCCTTTCGCCACGTCCTTGAATTCCAGCACCTTGTTGCTGCCGCGCCAGCCGTTGAGCTGCAGGCCCATGCGTTTGGGTTCCCGCACCGGCCGATCGAGTTTATCGATCTTCTCGAGGCGTCCCAGAATCGCCTTGCCGCGCTTGATGAATTTTTCGTTGTCGTATTGACGCCCCCACATCAGCAGTTGTTTGGCCGCCGCTTCCAGCCGCGTGATTTCGTGCTGTTGCACGGTATAGAGCTGCTGCGCGCGGGCGAGGCGCATCTCTTTTTCGAACGCATATTCGGAGTAGGTGCCTGCGTACACGGTGATGCGGCCCGCCTCCAATTCCGCAATTTCGTCGACGACGTGATCGAGCAGGTAGCGATCGTGCGAGACGATGACGACCGCGCCGGGATAATCGTTGATGGTGCGCTCCAGAAATGCTTTGCCGCGGAGATCGAGATGGTTGTCCGGCTCGTCGAGCAGCAGCAGAGTGGGCTGGGTGATTAACAACTTCGCCAGCCCCACCAGTTTCTTTTGTCCGCCGCTGAGGTTCGCCGTTTTCGTTTTGAAATCATCTTCATTCAGGCCCAGCCCGCGCAGGGTATCACGCACGCGTTTCTCGTAGCCCGCGCCGCCGAGTTCTTCGTAGCGATCCAAGAGCCGCTGCTGTGTCTCCAGGGCGCGCGCCAACGCTCGGCCGTTGCCATAGACCGCTGAGTCGCCGAGCTGGTGTTCGATTTGATGCAGATCTTCTTCCAGGGCGCGCAATTCCGTCGAGGCCGACAAGGCTTCTTCCAGTGCGGTTCGATCGGGATCGAGTGCCGGGTCTTGCGACAGATACCCGATCGTCAACTCCTTGGCACGCGTGATCGATCCGCCATCGGGGATGAGTTCGCCCGCGATCAATTTCAAGAGCGACGACTTGCCGGCGCCATTTGCGCCAATCAAGCCCACGCAGCGGTCGTCGTGAATTTCCCAGTCCACTTTGACGAGGATGTGGCGGGCGAATAGGTCGAGTTTCAGGTTAGTCAAGTTTACAGCAATCATGTTGTTTCTCCACAAAACAAAAACCGCAGGCGCGTTCAACGCGCCTGCGGTTTCACGAGCAAAGAGCTGCTGGTTCACACAGTCAGTCAACAGGCGCAATACGACAAGGCGAGGCCGAAATTGGGCCACGCGCCGCCATGCAGATTTGCACTGTGTTAGACGTGAGGAAATACATGGAGACAATTATAGTCGGGACTGCCAAAAGATCAACCGTCAATTTCTGCACTTGCTCAGCCTCCGTCATTGCGAGAAATCCATGCCCT
>PMCF01000316.1 GCA_003154115.1 Anaerolineae bacterium | reverse complement strand
TTCCAGTTGCGCTGCGCGAATTCGTTGGCGTAGATGTACAGCACCAGTGCCAACAGCGGAATGACAAACCACTGAAAAATGGCCGGATTGCGTAGAATCGCCAGAGCAGCGGAAGTGGCTTCAGGGTGATTCATCGGCTGTCCTCCCACGATCAAGTACGGTGTCTGTGGCTGCGCTACTCTACATCAAATTGCTACCACTTCAATGCCATGCTTGAAATCCAGTAGCACCAGTGCGGCGTCAGCGGGTTGTTCCAACAACTGTTGCGCCGCCTGTTGATATTGGCGCACTTGCATCGTGTAATCCACACGCACACGCTGCCAACGGGCATCGTCGGGCAAGTGATCGGTCTTGAAGTCAAGTACGCGCCAGCCCGCGCCTGTCCGATACAACACATCGATCACACGTTCTTCACTGGTCGCTGAGGTTGGCAGGAACACGGGCACCTCGTGATATCGCTCGGCGGCGTTAAGTTCGGCATATAACGCGTGAGACTGAAACCGTCGCAGCAGGTGTTTCGCGCGCGTCAAAGCATCGACCACCGTCCGCGCATCCACCAATCCCGCATCGTTGATCAACGGCCGTAGAAAATCGTCCAGCGGCCCGTCGTCTGGAAAACGCCAATAGCAGATCGCGGCATGCACCAGTTTGCCGACGACCCAGGCCGGGGCACGCGGTCGATCGAGTCTTGGCACCACGCGCCAGACCCGATCGGGTTGTGACGGCTCGATCGGCTGCGCCACATAGCCCGCTAACGGCGCAACGAGATCACACATCGGCATTGATTCGTCAGTTATCACCGGGGCGATCGATCCAAGGCGCGGTTCGAGCGGTGCTTCGGGGAAGATTGCACAGGCGATCATTTCACCCAGATCGATCGGCTGGGCGTGCGTCACCGGCGCGCCGATCACGACTTCGTCAAGACCCGATACTTCACCGATTCGCTCCAGCCAGCCATCGAGACTGAGTTTGCCATCTTTCTTGATCTTGGTGTGGGCGCTGATGATCAGCCGCTCTTTCGCGCGCGTAGCGGCCACATACAATATGCGTCGGTCTTCCGCATCTTCCTGCTGCGCCAGGCGCAGCAGCGCCAGACGATGGGTGACATTGCGCGCCTCATCAGTCACGATGTCCAGCGTTATGCCGAACTCATCGTCAAACAACCAGGCCGCTTTGGAAGTCCGACGTTGATGGGCGGCATCAGCGATGACCGTCACGGGAAATTCCAGTCCCTTCGCCTTGTGCACCGTCATCAACTGCACCGCGCCGCCCGCTTCGACCGGCGCTTCACCTTCACGCGCGGCAACGTCGCGCAACGCGACCACGTAGTCAAGGAAATCATTCACGCCGACCAGTTCACTGCGATGCGCATCCCGTAGCAATTTGTCGATATTGCGGCGTGACCGTTCGCCGCCTGTGACGTGGCGAACTACGGCCTGATAGTGCGTGGCATCGACCAGGCGCTTCAACACCGAGGCGACCGGCGTGCGACCAGCCTGTTGATGCAACTGTGCGATCAAGTCACGCGCCCGCGCTGCCCGCGTGGCATCCGAAGGAGACAGATCCACTGTCGGATCATTTAAGGCCGCCCAGATCGATCGGGACTGTAGGTCGTCGGCCCAGCGCAGTTGCAGCAGGGCCGCATCACTCAGCCCACAGGCCGGCGAGCGGAGCAGACCGGCCAGCGCCAGATCATCGGTAGGATCAGCGATCGCGCGCAGGGCATTCAACAGATCGCGCACCTCTGGCCGATCGTAAAAGCCTTGCCCGGCGACGGTCACATAGGGAATGCCCGCGCGTTCGAAAGCGTCCTCATAAGCGGCGAAGCCCGTCGAGGCGCGGAACAACAACGCCAGGTGTCCCCACTCCACTTTTTCGTGGTCGTGCAGTTCATGCAGGCGCTGCGTCAACGCTGCGGCTGCCGCGCGACGACCGGCCCCCGCGTCTTCGCCGATACCCAGTGCCAGTTCGACAAATGGTTGCTGCATCATCGGTGGGGCCGCAGCTCGATACGCCATCAACGGGGCAAACGGCACTTCAAATGTTCTGGCAGATTCGACTGTTCCGAGGATCGGCTCAAGTAACTCGTTGAGTGCCTGCGTCAGCACTCGATGCGCGCGGAAAGTTAGATCGAGGTCGATCGCATCGCCGCCGCTGCGGGTCACATCGGCCTGCACACTCTGAAAGACACGTACATCCGCGCCACGAAACCGATAGATGCTTTGCTTGGCGTCGCCCACCACAAACAGGCCGCGCCCGCTGCCGCGCTGCCCCGGCTGAAAACCCGCCAGTTGATAGACGATTTCGCGCTGGCGTTCATTGGTGTCCTGAAATTCGTCCACGAGCACGGCTTGAATTTCTGATTGCCAGTAGCTCCGCACTTCGGACTGCGTGGATAACAGACGGGCCGCGCCGTTTTCGAGATCGTCAAAGTCCACGGCGCGCGCCTGATCTTTGAAGCGCTGATAGTCCAGCGCGGCCCGATCAAACAGACGGCGCAGCTGAACCAGGATCGCAGCCGCCTGCTGATCGAGTTCCCAATCCACGGGCTTCTTAGGATCGAACAGCAGACCAAGCGAATCATCGAGATATTCGGCCAGCGCCTTCATCGCCACTTTGGCGCGTTCAAGATCACCTTCGGCCCAATTGGCTTTTGAACCGACATTGATCTTCAAGTTGCTACGCACGACTGCCAGCTGGCTCAACGCTGACAACCAATCACCCTGGTTCAAGGCGCTTTGTGCGGCCTGCGCGGCAGTGACTGCGACGCGGCGGCCGGCCTCTAATTTGTCGCCGGCATTCTTTGCGGTGATCGAAGTCACGTCGTGCAGCGCATCTGCCCACGCAGGCTGTTGCAGTTGATCGATCAGCCAGCGCCGGCACGCCTCCGACCAGGCTGTCAGAGGATCGCTGCCGAGGCGCTCGAAGGCGACCAACGTATCCGAACGCGCCGCCAGCCAATCATCGATCAGATCCCGCAGCGTTTGCTCGGCCAAGGCCGTGAAGATGTACACGGCGTCGGGATCAGTCACCGCCCAGGCCAGAGCCACGTCGATCACCTCGGCACGCAGACGGGTAGCTTGATTCTCGTCCAGCACTTCGAATTCCGGATCGAGGCCGGCCTCCGCCGGATGCCCGCGCAATAACGCCGCGCACAGCCCGTGAATTGTACCGATGCGGGCTGCATCTAACTCGGCGGCGAGTGCCTGCCAGCGCGGCCGTTCGTCGCTCGCGCACTGCGCGATCCAGTTATCCACCGTCTGGCGAATGCGCGTGCGCATCTCGCGCGCGGCTTTTTCGGTGAACGTGATCGCAGCAATGGCCCGCATCGGCACGCCCTGTTCCAACAACCGCACATAGCGCCCGACGAGGGTCAATGTCTTGCCGCTGCCCGCGCCCGCCGTGACCACCGTCGGCACATTGATGGGATGGCCAATGGCTGAGCCGACCGCTTCAGCCTGACGGCCACGAAAATTGAAGAGCGTTAGGATCGAGGCCATGTCGTTTAGAATTTCCGGGGTGAATAACGCCAGCACACGGTTGACGCTGGACAGAAATCGGGGCAGTCATCGTCAGGCGGTTGAGGCGCGAACTGGCCTGCCCGAATAGCCGTGACGAAAGTGCCAATGTGTTGGGTGACCGTGTCGATCGCTGCCTCGACGCCGCCGTCGAAGGTCTCCAACTTCAAGCTGCTCGGCTTGGCGCTACCCAGATGCCAATAGAAACCGGCCGTCACCGCGCGGCGCTTGAAGAGTTGTCGTGCCGCTGCCGCATACAACGGCAACTGCAACTTATGCCCGTCGATCAGGTCGCGTACCGCGATCGGCGTGGCGCTGGATTTGTAGTCGATGAGCCGCAGTTCACCGGCCGCGTTCTGATCAAGGCGATCGATATAGCCGTGCAAGCGGATCTTGCCCGCCGTGGTCGTGAGTGTTAGGGGCAGCTGATCATCAAAACCGTAGGCTTGCTCGAAATACCTGGGCACAAAATCGCCGGCTTGTTCGGCCAGGGCGTCGAGCGTGCGCTGCACCGTCTCGACGATCTCGGCACGCTCGATCTCCCACAGTGGGGTCGGCCGGAAGCCATAACGTTGAGGCGCATCATCCAGGATGGCTTTCGCTACAGCCGGCAGCGCGGCCTGCGCTTGCGCGACATCAGCAGGATCAGCAATAGCCTGATAGACCCGTTCCAGGATCGCGTGCAGGATCGAACCGCGTCGTGCAACATCGAGGCCTTCTTCTGGTGTTTCGATGGGTTGCAACGCCAGGGCACTGGCGAAATAGAAATACAGCGGACACATGCCGTAAGCTTCAAGCCGACTGGCGCTCCACAGGTGCGACGCGCCGTAGTGGCGAGTCAGCCATGCGGCCTGCGTGGTGACATCGCCTTCAAACGGGCCGTGCGCTGCTTCGGCCAGACGCGCCCGCAAGACCGCTGCTCCCGCTTCAACCGCTTGCCAATCGGCTTTCAAGGCGGCACTCAGCGGCCAGCGTTCGACGGCCGTATCTGCCTGCGCAATCCACGTGATCAATTCCATGTCGGACGCAGCCTCGGACAACGGCCGCACGTCTTCCGGCTTCAAATGCTGTGGCTCAATGTCGACCAACTCGCGCACGGGCCGCCAGAACGGCGAGGCCTCCCACGCTTGTCCGTCGTCGGCCAGATAAGGGCGCGTGATCAGCAGCCGATCGCGCGCCCGGGTAACCGCCTGATAAAACAGCGAGACTTCGTCACCGCGCAGTCGCGATTCTACGGGCAAGCCTACCGTCCGCAGCGCCGCACGATCGGCTTCATGCAGCAGCGTGTCTTCCCGTTCGCTGTGCGGGAATTCGCCTTCCGATAGCCCCACCAGCGCCACGGCTCGAAACGCCAGGCCGCGGGCCTGAATGATCGACGTCGCCAATACGCTCTCACCTATGGGCTGATCCACTTCAAAGGTGGCGGCCTCCAGCGCTGCCTGCAATTCAGCGAGAAAACGGGCATAGGCGATCGGCTGAGGATCGCCCAGCGTTGCCTCGGCCAGCACCAGGCCGCGCAGCACATCGTTGAAGGCCCGCACGGCGGCCCGATCGCGGTGCGCGGTTTCAGGGTTGTCAAGTGTGCAGCGAATAAGGTTGAGGCTGTCGGGCGTCGCCGCCTCGGTTGTCTCGTCTGCCCTTTCGGTATTGGGATCATCGCCGATCAAGTCTTCGATGAAGGCCACGTACTCGCGCCAGGTGGCCGTCAGCGGCGGTGTCAGGCGATCCACAAAAGCCGCGAAGGTCTGCCTCAACCGATCGGCCTCGGCGCCGCGTGGACCCTGGCCGGAGCGTTCGTCGGTGTCGGCCTCAATTGCAGCCTGCGCGAGCCGTAGCAGCGTCTCAAGCCATTGATCGGCACCGCGCACGATGCTGTTCTCACGCGCTGCCAGCGCCAGCCATTCAGCGTCACCCGCCTCGAGATTGATCAACGACCAATCGAAATATGGGCTGCGCCAGGCCTCGATCACGGCTCGATACGGCCAGTCATTTACCGGCAGAGCCAACAAAGACAGCAGCGCAGCGATGGCGGGATTGTGCGTCAGCTGCTCCCCTTCTTCCAGGCGCAGCGGCAAACCGAATTCGGTCGCGACTTCGATCAGAAAGGATCGATATTCAGCCAGATTGCGCGCAATGACGGCGACCTCTGAGGGGCGATAACCATCGCGCACGATCCGGGCTTTGAGCCAGCGCAGTGCGACGCGGACTTCTTCGGCCCGATCGGAGGCCTCGATCAGTTCAATCACTTCATGGGCTGGTTGTTGGGGCTGATTCAGTTCGAACAGCGCGGCTTCAAGGTGCCGCAACACCGACGAGCGTGGATCGCGAGTGGAGGGCGGCAACGCTTCTGGCTGGACTTCAATCTGTTGAGTCAAGATCATGCGCGCGCGCTGAAAACGCCGTTGGGCGACACGCGAGCCATCGACCGCGCCCGTCAACGTGATTACGGTGTCGGCGACGCGTTCGCTCAAGGCGCGCAATACCGCCAACTGCGTCGGGTTGAACTCATCAAAGCCGTCAACGATTAACAGCGGCACGACGCTGCAGAGGGTAGGGTTATTTTCTAGCGCAAGTGCGGCCAACCAACCTTCACCCTCGACATCGGCCCAACTGTGGTCCAGCAGCCAGTGTTGATAGTCAACATAGATTGCCGCTAGTTCGCTCAAGCGCGGCCGTTGGGCAACATACTCGCAGCGAGCGAACGCCTCTGGTTCGATCCGCGCGCGCTTAAGTTCTTCGATCAAATTGCGCATGACCGACACCAGACCTGGTTTGTCGCGGAGGACAGCGTAGTGGCTCAGGGTGCCATCATCGACGCGGCGCTCGATGATCTGGCGCAGCAGACGATATTGAACTGGATCGGTTAAGCGCGGCAACGGTGTGCCCGCCTGCGCCAGGATCTCCCCGTAGAAGGTGTAGAAGGTGCCAACGCTTACGTTGAGCACACCGCCGGCGAGGGATAAGCGCTGTTTGAGAGCACGGGCTTGCGGCTGGCCAGGCACGATTACCCAGATCGGTGCAAGCGGCAGCTGGCGGCGCAATGCCAGAATGCGATCGATCGCAAATTGCGTTTTGCCAGCCGAGGCTGGAGCGAGCAAGAGATGAGCGGGCATGAAATTACTTGGTAGGCTGCGGACTCAGATCAATTCGCAATAAGCTGGCGGCACGCGTGACCATGTTCTCAGGCAACCTTTCGAGTAAGAACTTGAGCATGTCTTCTTGCCGGCTCTGCCCAAAGACCATACGATACGCGGCTAGCGAACGGCGCAACGTGTCCATCGCCTCTATCTCGCGGCTTAGAGGTAAGGCTGGCACATAGCGTTCGATCTTTGCGCCATTCGGTACCATATAAATCCAGTAAGGCACCAGATCGTTGAAACCATCCTCGCGTGATTTTTCGGCGGCCTTTTTGAACATCGCCGCCCACGGATCGGGATGTGCCACTTGTAACATCGTGCTGAATAACTGCGCCAGATTCTTGCGCACAGCGTGACCTTTGTAGCGATGCACGCGGCCCTCGCGCTGCTCCAGATCGACCGGGTTGGTCGGCAAGTTCCAGTGTACGACGGCGTGGCAGTATGTATGGAAGTCAAGACCTTCCTGTCCTACGGATGTCGTGGCCAGCACGAATGGCCAGAAAGGCGAGTTGAAGGCCGTCTGAACTTGAGTAGCCCGTGTGCTGTCTGCACCGCTTTCGTCGGTCTGGTCGCCAAAGCGCAAGGCGAAGCGGCCGCGCATCTTGCGGCTGGTCAACTCGATCGTCTTTGCCGTCATATCCACTTTGAAATCGTCTACACCCATGCTCGACGTGCGCAGTGTCAACGCGGTAATCATGGCCTCCGCGATTTGTTCGGCCACTTCATGGGCGGGGCGATTGGACAGTCCGAGCGAATCCCGCAGCACATGCGCGTACTCATCCAACACCGACTGAAGTCCGCCGTTGACGCAGTACTCTAACACTCGCTGCCAGTAAGGCTCCGCGCGGTTCAAGCCTCGCAGCAGATCAGTGACTTCGGATAAATTGAACAGCGTGAGAAAGGCCCGCGCGATCTGTGCCGCCCGATCACGCTGATCCAGATCCATGCGCCCTGTCACTCGCTGCAGGGCGCGCAACGCACAAGTTCCGAATCCGCCGATAGCCAGCTGAACTAGCACCTGGATGAGGTCTTTCGGCGGGCGGCCTAATTTGTTTGTCTTCAGATCGGCTCGCAAGTCCTGCAGGGCTTGCACATGCGCCGCCCATGCTGATTGCGTGTTGTCATCTGCTTCAGCCTCGCCGGCGGTATCGGCCTGAGCATCTCCTTCTCCTTCCGCCGATTGACCAGCCCAGATGCTTGCTAGATCGTCGCGGCCTAGCCAGTCCTGAGTCGCCTTCTGGTCAAATTCGAGATCCAACAAGATCGGTGCAGCCCAATACCAACGCTCATCTTCTGCGCCCTGGGGATCGACATAGAGCGATAGTTTGGCGAGCAACGGTCGAAGACGCTGAGTGTAGATTGCCATCAACTGATCTACCGACGGCGATTCAGACACGGCGGTTTCGGCCTCATAGCGAAGCGGATCACAGCGTTCAGCCAGTGTCTGACAGGGATACAACAGCGCCATCAAGGGTAGGCCGGTCAGCCGCTCGTTTGACCGGGCAATTCGCAGTAAAGGACTACGACCCTTGCGCGCTTCAGCTGTGTTCACTGCGGCCTGGTCGTATAGTTTGAACATCTGGCGTTCAGCCTCGTAACTGAGCAATGTGGCGATTACCTTGGGGACGACTCGCCACGAGGAGAAGACCAGGCGCTTGGTGAACTTGGTGGCCAATGGATCAGCGTACGCACCTTGCAGCTGATAGTAGGGTAACGCCGGCGCAATCCACAGCCAGCGGCTGGCTCCGACTCCGAGGGTATCAGCCATCAAACCGCGCAGTCGGGCGTTGCCCGGATCGATTTCGGCATATTGCTCGATGCTCTCCCACGGCAGCAATAGCCGCCCATTCTGATCGATGGCTTGAACCAGTAATTCACAGGCGGTCTCATCATCCAAGGCCTTGTTGAAACTGCGTTTCAGTTCGTAATCTTCCATGAAGTTCAGCAAGTAAGGCGCGGACTTCCAGTATTCCAACGGGCTATGCTGGTCGAGGGCTTCCGCCACTTTTTCCAACGACAGATAACTTTGCACGTCGGTGACCGCCAGGGTAGCGTGCGGGCTGCGCACATCGCCCAGCATTCCGTTGCGATCAACGCTAGCGGCGAGCCGCTCAGTGCGAACCATGACCTTGCGCAGGCGTGTTTCCAATTCACGCGTGATTTCGGGTAGGCGTTCACCGCCGCCGTTGCCCAGGCGGAATAACTCGCGCCGATAGTCGGCCAACAGCGCCTCCAAACGGGCTGATTCGATCGCGTCGGGTTGAAGGAATTTCAGCGTGCGCACGAAATCAGCATAATGATCGTCGTCGGCCGTTTCGTGGGTCATGGTATACATCTTGTAGGGCGTCGCCGACAACAACAACACGCGCGCGCGTTCTTTAGGGTTGGCGCTCTGCCAATCGAACAGGTGCCGGGCCAGTTCACCCGCCTCGTCGCCGCCCTGCAACAAGTGCTTGAAGCGCTGGAATTCGTCGAGGATAATCAGATCCGGTTCGAGTGCAGTCAAGCAGGTTTGCGCGAGCAGGGAGCGAAGCTCGCCGATGAATAGCGCCCGCTCGTTGAGAAGCTCGCCAGACAAGCGTCGATCCGATCGATTGAAAGATTCACACAGTCGATCAAACCGCGAACGCCAATCCGGTTTGGTCGCCAATTGCTCATAGAAGCGCTGCGCCAGTTCGGCATCCACCTGGTCGCCTTTGAATTCGCGGACGTGCCATCTAAAGTTCTCGGCCGACATCCAGCCGCTTAACACATTAATGGCCGCTGCCCCGCTAATCCTCCAGGTTTGCTGAAGGAGCCAGTGCAGCAGGACCCGTTCACTGGCCGCACCCAAACTCGACTTCAAGTCGAAGGACGTGCCGGGGGTGAACGACACAAAATTCACTTTTCGCGTTCGCAGGTCTTTGATTAAAGTCGGCAGCAAGGTTATGCGCGTAGCTAAGGCAAACTCTTCGCCGCTGACGACGTTGAGTCGATTGATGTTTTGGCGCGCAATATCGGCGTTCGAGCAGATGTACACGATGTCGATGCGATCAACCCGATCCCACAGGTGATCAATCGTCGCGGCTATCAGGCCGCGGGCGACCAGCGTCTTGCCCAAACCGACTTCATCGGCGATCAGAAAGCGCGAAGTGGCATCGCGATCGAGGTACAGCCGGCGAAACACGTAGCCCACCGTCTCGCGTTGGAAATCTTTTAGACCATTGAGGATGGCCTGCATGTCGGGTTTCTGAAAGGCGTCACTCATCGCTTCAACTCCTGTCGCACCTGCCAGATCGGCCCCCAGATGGCGTCAAACTCAGCCGGCAACAGCGCCTGGCCTTCAGCCGTTTGCTTCAAGTCAGTGACCAACCGCTGAACTTGATCCAGCCGATCGGGCTGGCGATGCAGCGCGTGAAGCAGCATCTCAAACAACGCGCTGGATAGAATCGACGCGCCCGCTCCACCGCTGCCACCGTCGGGTCTACCCAGTGGATCAAGCAAGTCAAGTAAAGCAGGGTCATCATCGGCCAATAGAAAATGGAGAAAACGCACTACCTGATGTGAATTTCCCAGTAATGACCGTAAGAGCTGATCATAGCGATCGACTGGTGCGCCGTCCAGCGGTAAGTTGAGGACAAAGCGTAGCGAAGCCGTTCGCCCGCTCGCTGAGATCGAGAGTTCGAAGGCGAAGAAAGCGGACAACGCGTCAAATGAGACGCGCTCGAAAACAGCCAACGATCGAGCCTGCATCTTCACCGTCAGCGCGGCGCTGTCGCGCAGCGTGATCGGCCAGCAGCAGACGACTATGTTGTTCGGCAGATCTGGTAAGTGTTGATCGCTGGGGCAGTACACTTCGAGTTGGTAGCCAGAGGCATCGTCAATTGCTGTGACTCTCGCTCGCAGTTTCGCCTTGATCAGGCCTTCGCGCAGCGCGTCAAGTTGAGATTCCAACTGCCGTTGTTCGAGATCAATCACTGGCTGATCTTGACCCGGCTTGAACTCGCACAGGAGATCAATAAAACTGGTCGTGCCTTTCTCCTGGCGCAGCAGCGTGTTGATACCCCAGGCGCTTTTCTTGCCGGTCAGTTTCACCATGAACTCGACGTTGCGCTCAAAGGCCGCCCCCGTGGCATTGGCCGAGCCGGTCCAGATCGCGGCGTCCCAGCCCGATTCGACAATATAGAGTTTGGCGTGCAGGCCTTCCAGCGGTATGTCGAGATCGCGCGCGGCCTCTTCGCCGGCGTCTTCTTCGTCACGAACATCGGGATTGAGGAAATAGACCGCGCCAAAGGGCGCGAGCCGTTCCGGGGGAAGTGCCGCCAGACTCTCCAGCCGCGAGATGAGCACGTTATTTTGCCCGATGTCTTGAACCCATTCCAAAAAATCTTCTGAGAGGAAGGGCGACATGACCAGCAGACGGTCGACTCGGCCCTCGAACGGCCACTGTTGATAACCGGGGATGCCTAACGGCAAGAAACTGAAGTCATCGAAACCATCGGGCAGAGAAAAGCGGGTGCGGCGCAGCTCGTCTTGAACTTGGTTGATTTTGGCACGGCGATCATCGGTCAATGGTCGAATTGTACGCTCTGGCAGGGCTTGCACGAAATCGGCCAACGGATGATTGACCGCAAACGACTTCTGTCGATCGATCAGTTCCCCATCCAGGATTAGTAGCGTATCCCAGCTGCGATCGGGGGTGGCATTGCGGCTCAGGCATAACACGCGATAGGCAATCGCTTCATCAGGCCCGACGAACCGCAGCACCCAAACCTTCGGGTGAAATACGCCGCGCTCATCGGCCGCAGTCACTTCATACACGGAGTTTTCGAGATAGGCGTACAGCCGCTCAACATTCTTGGGCACGGGGATGCGGCCCGCCTGGCAGAAAATCGTCATGCGCTCAGCAAAGCGCCGCACGGCTTCCAATAACGCCATCGGTTCAGCCGTTGGCCGGCCGCTGTCATCTTGCCAATCGAACGACGCAAAGCCGATGGGCAGCGTGAGCAACGTCAACAGATCAAGCGAAAAGGTCGTGCCAATCGCCGCGTCCAGATCATAGCCGCTCGGCGGGCGCAGCGCTTCAAGGAGCTGCTCGCGTTCCGTAGGACTAAGCATGGTTTCCTCCGCTCTTTAGACCGATCAGAATGTCGTTCAACAAGACTTGCGACACGCGCCAGCGATAGTCGAGTCGATACGCGCCGGCTGCGCCATTCCACAGTTCAAGTGCATGCAGATTCTCCAGACGGGCAAGGGTACTCTTCAACTGCTTCTCGCGCTCCCGAATGAGATCCCGCGCTTCGATCTGATCGGCAACGCGAGCAGCGGCCCCAGGCGGCAGGGCCAACATCAGCCAGCGCTCGATGAAGCGCTTTGTCGGCAACGTCACTCGAATACGCGTGGGTGCGATGAGTTCCCAGAATTTGGTCAAGTCTGACGCCCAACGAGCGAGTTCCGCCTGCCGATTCTGAACGCTCTGCGCCCACTCAGCCAGTTTGGCGCGATAGTCCTCGATCCAATCTTCGCGCTTCGTCAATTCCGACAGCATCAGGTTATACAGCAACGACGCGCCAAAGATGGCTTCCGAAAAGTTTCGAGCCTGATCGAGTTGTTCCCGGATCCGATCGGGAAAATCAGCTAACTGGGGGTGCTGCCACGGAAACCCGACGGACTCAACCTGACGACCTCGATCGACCAGCCAAGCCAATAGCGTGCGTGGCACTTGGGTCAAGACGCGCTCCTGCAAGTATTCCGCTTCAGGTCGCGTCAGTTGAAAGGTCGCCTTCACCGGAAAATTGTCAGGGGCAGCGGGGAGAGCGGAATGCCAGTTGGCACGTTGACCGTCACCGATCGGCTCATCATCGTCATTGCGCTGCGGGCGTTGGGCCATCGCCTGAAACGCATCCAAGCGGCGATGATACTGGGCTTGAGAACCGGGGAAAGTGCGAATGCCCCAGACGCCCAGCCCTTGCCAGTAAACGTTGCTGGGCAGCCGCTGCAGTTTCTCTTTGGCGTCTTTGCCGATGACGCCGGCTGTATCATCGGAGGCCAGCAATGCGTAGATCAGTTTGATCTCATCGCTACGCGCTCGTTGCGCGATTTGGTTTGATGCCACATGCTTGTTCTCCAAATTCCAATAGATCCACGGCACAAACAAGAAGTATCGAGCGCGGGTCTGGATGGTGCTGGTGCCGGGGAAAAACAAATCAGCAAAAGCATCACGCACGCTGCCCAGCCCTAATTCGTCGCGGGTGTCCTGCTCACGAAATTGGCTGATCACATCCAGCATCAACCGTCGTTCGCGTTCGGAGTAGTCGAGCCAGGTGAAGGTGGATGGCATGGTTTGTTGTTCCTCCTCGTCGGAATTTGGCTGGCGGCAAGCCAGGCACCTCAGTCTGCAATAGCCTGCCGCACCACTGCAATAAATCGATCGGCATTTCGATCAATCTGGGCGGAGGTGGTTCGCAGCACTTTCCACGGATTTGCCATGCTCTGCAATCGCAGGTCAATCGCTCGATCGCGCCGCAGTCGATCGCCCGCATGATAGGCGAGACCATCCACGTAGATCGCCACATGTTGATCGGGAAAGGCGAAGTCGGCAATGGTGAACACGCGGCCCGTGGCCGGATCGTCGATAGGATGCTGCTTGATTGGCGCAAAGCCGGCTGTGGTCAGGAGATTCAGACAGCGATGTTCCAGCGGTGAGGCGCAGCCGGCGGCATAGGCTTCAAGCCAGGGTCGTGGATCATTCACTTCGGCGGCGGACAACGGCCTTGATTCCGGTGGCACGTCGCTGAGCCCTGCCAGCGTGGAGGTGACCAGCGGCCAATTCAAGCGGCTATGGTAGCGTTGATTTGTGTAGGTCTTCAGGCAACGATAGCAGGCCGTTTCGCAATCGGGATGATCGAGATGATGGAGCGCCGCGGCCGCGACTCGATCAAACTCGGCGGCCATCTTCTCCAGATACCCGCTGCCGCCGATATTCGGATCAACAAATGTAATCACGCCTTGCTTGAAGGCTGTCCCGTTGGCGACTTGTTCGCGCAGGCCTTCCCATAGCATAGTCAGATCGTCGGCCGCCAGCGCGTAATGGCGCTCGGCTCCGGCCAGTAGTGCATAACCGAGCGTGAGCGCCCACTTGTCTAGCGCCTGCTGCTGTTCGCGGTCTTCGGCGTCACCCGGCCAGGGAATTAGCAGGCGCAGCGTTTCAACCTGCGCTTCAGTATAGAGCGCCAGGCCATCGATGGGCTGACCCTTCAATGCGCAATTGGTGGCATGGCCAAACGGATCGTCCTGAGTCGTGCGGCGCGGTGCAGGATTTCGTCGGCGTGTGCCCGGTGTGAGCGGTGGTGGATTGATGATCTTGCCGCAGTCCGGACACAGGCGATAACCGGCGCGGTTGCCGGTGGCGTCGGGCACGCCTTCATTGAGCCAAGCCACCTTCTCGCGCCGCCGCCATTCCAGCTGCCAACCCTCGGGCAGCCGCCACCGACCGGCGATCGGTTGCTCACCTTCAGCTTGCCAGCTCGGATGAACTTCAACCAGATTGCGGCCGGCCACTCGCTCTTCCTCTTCACTGCCGGCGGATTCATCCGGGCGTGCGATGAAGCCAGCGTAGTTCATCGCAGGCAAGTCCTGGCCCGGGCCGATGTGACCGCAACGCGGGCAGCTGGCCGACAGCTGCGGATCGTAGGCTAGATTGCAGCGTCCACAGTGGCGATACAACCAGGTCGGCTCACTGCCCTGTGGATTCCATGGCGAAGACAGATCCAGACCCGTGACCTTCCACCGTTTGCCGCGCGCATACACGGGCGCGCCCGGCCGATATTGATTTAGGCCCGAAGCGCGCTCGGTCGATATGACCGACCATTCATCTTCATCGCCCAAGAGACGCACCGTGGCCGGCTCGACGGGAAATTCGTAGCCGGGCAATAGGCCGCTTTCGGCCAGGCGGCGCAGTGGATAGGCTGAGCCGGCATCCAACTGGCCGGAGTCGTCGCCCTCTTGAATTCCGAGCAGGTGATTGATGATCTTGCCGGCCCGCGCAGCCGCCCAGTGGGCGCCCCCGATCTCGGCCCAGGCGGCAACCGATTGATGTAACCGCGCAACCTGAGCCGCCGTCCGATTAAACGCCTGTTGCACGCGCGCCGGTAGATCGTCCAGCAGCTGCTCCAGATCGTTACGCGTCAAACCAGCCAGTTGCAGAATGCCATCCGGAAACGCATCGCGGGCGATGGCCAACGTTTCGGGCTTGGCCAGTGACAGACCAGCCAGCAGGTCATCGATCTTCTCTTGCCGCACACCGCCTTGAAAGGTGGTGTACTCGGCCATCTTGCCGGCAATGCCCGGCTCTGCCAGACCAAAAGCAATGGAATAAAGATGCCGCGTGAGGGCGTCGCGATTGCCCAGGCTGAAGACCGGTGCTGGCACCGCCCCGGCGATCATCTCGCCGGGATGCTGAAAGAAGTATTGATCGTGGGGTGTGTTGCGGGTGTAGCCGACGACCAGGCCCACGCGTTGATCGCGTCCGGCACGCCCGCCGCGTTGAGCGTAGTTGTCCGGGCGAGGCGGCACGTTGCGCAACGCGACTGCTTCCAGCCCGCCCACGTGAATACCCAGTTCCAGCGTCGGCGAACAAGCTAACACGTTGATGGGCTGATCTTTCGATTTGAAGTTATCTTCGATGTCTTTGCGGCGCGCGGCAGGAATCTGCGCCGTATGTTCAGCGGCCTTGAGTGGTATCGATTCCTTGTCCAGGGCGCGTCGAGCATAGCGCGAGGTTTGCACCTGTTCATCAGAGCACGGTTGCAAGCGGCCGTCCTCGCAACGTGGACAGCGCGGTTGCTCAGCGGGTCTGGCCCATTCCGGCAGGTGAACCATGTGCCCGCACGTGCCACAGCGCAAACGCGTGGCAGCCGTGTCTAACGACAACTGGATCATGCCCGCGTTGACTTGGTACAACTTGATCGGTTGCCCTTTGAACCCGTGGAGTTCAGCCGGAATCACGAACTGTTCATCAGCCAGCGCCTGGATCAGACGCAGCGTCCGATCGGCGGTGAGCTGGCCCAGGCGCGTGGCGATCTGCTGCGGCGTCGTTTGTCGTCCGCGCAGCGCCCACACTGGCTGGACGCGCACACCTTGCGGCACATCGCCTTCAAAGCGCAGCGCCGGTCGGCCATCTGTAATAAGCGGCAGCCCGGTGGGTTTCTTCAGGCGGCGTTCCCACGCTGCCCACTTCAATACTTGTTGTTTGTTGTGACCGTCAGGGTGGAATTGCAGCAACGTCCGGCTTAGTGCGCCGACCTTGCGGAAACTGTCGAGCAATTTCAAGGTCACGTAGCCGAGTTGATCAGCGCTTAAGCCAAGATCGTTGTCCGACCCTACCGCATACTGTGCGACAAAGTCCTCGAGCTGCACGTAGTCCACGGCCACCAAGCCCAGATTCTCCAGCGAGGCGCGGTAGCGTGCGTTCACGGCGAGATCATCTAGCAGCGGCGCTTCTTCCCACGCGAAGTAGCCTTCACGCTCTTCCGGCGCGCGCGGAATGCGATCACCCGGTGCAAGATGCGGATTGTCGCGCCGTTCAGCGCCCAGCGCACCAAGCTGTTCGACCAGCGCGTTGAGCAGCAATGGGCCGCGATCGTGCAGCAGGTGGGTCACCCGCGACCGCATGCGATCGTAACGCGCGGCAAACTCGATGAAGCGCGCCTGATGAGCGGCGTCCTGACGCGAGTCGGCAAAGATCAGCACGCGCTTCTTGTCGTCGACACGACTGGGCAAGGCTTCCATCAACCCTTCAGTCAATACTTTCACCGCCGCCGATGTGCCCAGGCTGACGCGCGTGATGATCGGGCGTGGCCCGGCACTGCCTCCGCAATTCGGGCAGCGCCGCCGCGACGGGTACAACGACATCACGTGCTCACTTGGCACGTTGGGGATAAAGGTCAATGTCGCAACATCCCACGCGCCATCGACGATGTCTAACTTGCGCTCACGGGATCGCTTAGGGCCGTCGGCGCCAGCGGCAGCCAATACCTCGTACACTGCGCCATCGTCGCTTTCGCGGATGACATCGCCATCGATCGATTCATCGTCTTCAGGCAGTTCCTGCCACGCCTGGCGGCGGAATAACAGCCATTCGGCTTGATCTTCCGCCAAAGCGTTGTCGGCATCGATCCCGAAACTTTCGGCGTAGGGCTGTAAGACGCCAGTGCCATCGGATGAGCCGCGCAGCCGCCAGAAATCGGCGCCGCAGTTGCGACAAAGATAGAGCGGTGCGGTGGCCTGACCACACGCCGGACAGTTCATCTCACCGCGTGGATAGAGCGCCCCGCAGTCTGGGTTCAAACACCGATAAAATTCCCAGCCGCCCCGCACAAAGCGATGTGCACGAAGTCTCAGTGCACCCGGCAGCGCGCTGCCTGAATCAATGGCCGCCAGTGCCGCGCCGACGCGCAGGCCCAGTTCGACTTCAGCGTGGATCACGTCGTCGGGCCACGTCGCGCGATCGGGAACCTGGCTGCGGACTAACTGCACCAAGTCCGAAATTGAACGCGCGCCTTCGCCAAGCCAACGATTCAAATCCCACAGCAGTCGGCAGCGCCGCGCGGCTTCGGCGAGCGGCGTGTCGGCCGGCAGATTGGCCAGGGCCGCGACGATGTGACGCAGCGTCTGAGGATCGTCGAGGTCGAGATCCGATCGGGCATACGGCGCGCCCGCATAGCGCGCATCAAGCGGAATCACCACTTCCAGCTTGACTTCGCTGATGACGCGCACACGATTCGGATCAACGCCGGTTAGTTTGCCGAAGAAGCCCTGGATCGCCGCATCCCGGCGCTGCGCCGCGTCGACTTCAACCTGCTGATCGCCCCGGTCCGTAGCGATGGTAGCCGAAGTACCGACGAAGCAAGGCGCAGGCCGATCGGGCATGGCGCGCCGCAGATGCGCCGTCAGCCGCCGAATCAACAAGGCCACATGGCTGCCCAAAGTTCCGCCATACATGTGGACTTCGTCGAGCACGATGAAGCGCAGCCGGTGATTGTGGAACAGTGCCGTGCGATCGGCCGGGCGCACCAGCAGATATTCGAGCATTTGGTAGTTAGTGAGCAGAATGTGCGGCGGATGATCGCGCAGTTCGCGCCGCTGGTCTTGCGTAGTGCCGCGATTGTACTGGGCAACGCGGATCGTGCCGGACCAGCCGGAGTGTTCGAGGTAGGCCTTAATGCGATCGTCCTGATCGTTCGCCAGCGCGTTCATCGGATACAGGATGAGGGCGACCATCCCCGGCTGGTTGCGGGTGAGTAACGCATCGTCGAGCGCGGCCTGTAGGACGGGCGCTAGAAAGGCTTCGGTCTTGCCTGAACCGGTGCCCGTGCTGATGACTAGCGGACCAGCGTCTGCACCCAAGAGGTACTCAATCGCATCGGATTGATGCAGGTAAGCGGGCTGTCCACCCGCGCGTGCCTTCAAGGCTTCCGCCAACCGTCGATCGAGCGGCAGATCGAGCCAGTCCCGGCCGGGTTTGAAGGGTTGATGTGCGGAGAAGAACGGCTCCTGCGCGAGGAAGCCGGCCCGATCGAGGGCGTCTTCCAACGCCTGCCGCAATTGCGGATCACGCGCGCGGAACTCGGTAGTGAGATAGTCGCGATAGGAATCAATGACATGATCAAGGGCGCGGATAGGATGGAGCATGTTATAGCCTCTGCATGTTGAACATGGTTTGGTTCATCGTAATCGATTTTGCTGGGATGATCCATCAAGTCTGATCAAAGCCAAGCGGCAACTGAAACTCTTGCCGCAGGGCTAATTCAAACTCTGCCACATACTCTTTGTCGTCAATTTTGAGGAGCCATTCAAGGCCTTGGCGGATCAAACTGTTGCCATGGTCCACTTGTCCACGTGCCTTGGCGATTTGCCCACGATGCTTCAGATTCCACGCAAGTCCAATTTGATCATTTGCTTCTTTGTTGCGTCGCTCCGACTCGGCCACAACGGGTTCGGCCTCGGCGTAGCGGGCCTGCCGGATAAGAACTTCGGCCAGGTTTGACAGCTGAACTCGAATGCCAATGGAGGTGTGTAATTCTTGTGCCATCCGCAACGCCCGGCGAAAAATGCGTTCAGCTTCCTCGTTATCGCCGGCCAGCATGGTCGTGCGCCCCAGATGCCCCAACAGGATTTCGGCTGCGGGAGCATCGTTGATGGCCGAGGATATCTCGTACGCGCGGCCAAACAGCCACTTGGCATTGTCGTAGTGCGTACGTGAACGTTCAGCCAGGCCGGTGTGGCCTAGATTTTCGGCCATCAGTTTCTGATCGGATAGGTGCCGGGCGATAGTCAACCCCTCATTGCCCAGCATGGCCGCTTCGTCCAAATCGCCGCGCCGCCGGGCAATGCTGCCAAGCAACGTGAAACAAGTGGCGGCTGTCGCATCATCACCGGAGTCTTGCGCCAGTTGCAGGGCTCGCTTCAGTTGCCCTTGCGCCTTATGATAGTCACGTTCTCGATAGGCGAGTCGGCCACGCATGTATTCGATCTGCGCAGCTAGCTTCTGCCACGACTGGGCCTGCTCGGCCGTCAGTTTTTTCACTGAGGCAGGTAAACAGGCCACGGCTTCATCAAGCAGCTGGCCGGACTGTGCGCGGTGATCCATATCAAGTTCTAGCCGGCTGGTTTTAGTGAGCCAGTAACACAGTTTTTCCCGATCTGACTCATCTCGGGCTATGGTCAGCGCTGCTACAGCGACGGTATACGCTTGCTCGCGATCGCCCGCTTTAGTTAGCAGAGAAATGAGTTCGTCGGCCCGCTTTAGTAGTTGCTTGCGCGGCCCGCCCTGTTGCACGTGATAGATCGTTTCGATCAAATACTCGGTCTTCTGCTGATTGGTAGTTGCGCCATCCGCCAGCGCGGCATAGTGCTCGCCTGCCTTGAGGTGTGCGTCTCGACGCACCTTGTCCGTCATGCGACTGTACAGGGCGGTGCGGATAATTGCGATCATGACGAATTCATGAGTCGGCTGTGGTTGCAGCCAGTACTTGTCGACCAACTCCAACAACCATTCACTAGCATGTTCGGGAGACGTTTGCGAGAGCGTGACAACCGTCTGGAAAGTGAAGCGTGTGCGCAGCACCACCAAGCGCTGGGCCAGGGCCTGCGCTTCCGCGCTGACGTTGCCAAGCAACGACTTGCCCTGTTCCTCGGAATCAATGACGGGCAGTTGATCGAGTTGGCCCATCAAGCCCATACGCCGGACCGTTGAGCGAGACAATAGAAACGCTTGTGGATTGCCTGAGAGACGCTGCCACACCATTTGGATGTCGGCGGGGTCTAGATCGACATGGTGCGCTGGAATGTTGACGAAGTCGCGAAAAGCTTCCAACGACAAATTGTCCAGTTCAACCTCGCACACAGTGTCGGCCGGCCAGGGTGCATCGGCCAGTCGTTCACGCGAGGTCAGCATGACGCACAATCCGGCATGATAGCGTGTGGCGCGTTCCACGAATTGATCGACAGCGGCACGATGAGTCAAGAGGTGATAATCATCAAAGACGAGCAGAGTGGAACGGGCCGCCAGGAATTCGAGAGCAGCGTCTAGCCGATCGCGTAATGGCTGATCAGGATCGCGAAGCAACGTGCGTTTGAGATCGGTGATTTCAGCCGAAATGGCAACCAGGAAAGCATCGAGCGTGAGATTGGCGCGATCACGGCAGTCAATCCAGCGGGTGCGATAGTTGCGCCGATTGGCTTCTGCCACCAGCCAGGCAGCGACTGCCGTCCGGCCGACGCCCGCCAGCCCCTGAATGACGATAATGGATTGAGCCGGATTAGCCAGCGCATTCAGCAGCGCCTCGCGCTGCGGCTCGCGATCGATCAACGTCTCCAGCTCTGGCGGTTTGCTGAACAGGGGCGCGGGAGCGGCATAGCCGGGCACGAGTTCCTGCAGATTATCACAACGAGCCACGCCCAGTTGGCTGATCAATTGCCCTCGCTGCTCAGCGGTTAACCGTAAGCCGGTATCCGGCGCGCAATCGAACTCGGCGGCCAAACGAGCGATGGGCAAGATCTGGAACCAGCGGGCCGGTGTGCGATGGAACGTCAGCTCATCAAGCGGCAGCGCAATGTCTGAGGTATCGCCGTCAAAGCCGGGCAAGACGACGACCCAGGCGCAAAGGTGCTCCAGGGCGTCTTCCTTTATCCAGGTTCGCCCCAGAATCGCCTGGCTGTTGGTCGCCAGCCAGTTGGCGAGGTCATAGCGCATGCCGCGCGTTTGACGATAAGGGTTCTTGTGTTTGGCCGGATCGCCGATAGTGTATTCACGTCCGTTCGGGAGAACGTACTGCCACGAATCATTCAACTTGCCGACGACGTGAATCTGCTGAGCCTCGCTTTCTTCGGCGTGGACGAACGCTTTGAACTCGACAATGACGATGGCGGTTGAACTGATAAGCAACAGATCGATGTCGGCCGAGTCGATCTTGGTTTCGACGATGACCTGATACAGCGTGTCGCCATCGCCAAAACCGGCCAGCATGTCTTTGAGAAACCAGGCGAGTGCCCGGCGTTCGTGACTGTGTTCGAATTTTTTGCCCAGATAGACTTCTACCGTCATTGCTCGACTCCTGATGCGGTTAGGCGAAGTGTCGCATATTCATCGGTTCTTGATCGCCGCAACTGCGGATCGCGGGCGCGGAATTCTGTGGTCAGGTAGTCGCGATAGGATTCAATGACGTGATCGAGAGCGCGAATAGGATGAAGCATG
>PMCF01000444.1 GCA_003154115.1 Anaerolineae bacterium | reverse complement strand
GGGGATCCGGCGACGAATCCGAAGGGATGGAACAGCGTCACTCTCGGGCAATTGCTTTCATTCATTACTTCAGGCTCGCGAGGGTGGGCGCAATATTACGCTTCGGCTGGCGCGCAATTCATAAGAGTGCAGAATCTCACTGGGCATCGACTAAGCTTTGATGATGTTGCCCACGTCAAGCCACCAGAAACATCTGAGACGAAGCGCACTCGAATCATGCCGCATGATCTGTTGCTTGCCATTACTGGAGCAACAATCGGTCTATCAGCATTAGCACCGGAAGACATTGGTGAGGCCTATGTGAATCAGCACGTCGCTATTCTGCGTTTGAATAGTGATGTCGATCCTGCTTATGCAGCGGCCTTCATGGTCGATAAGCGTGGTGGCCAGCGGCAGATAGCGAAAATGCAGTATGGACATACAAAACCGGGCATAGGCCTTGAGCAGATACGCTCAATGACAATGTCACTTCCGCCATTGGCGCTGCAACGCGAGTTCGCGGCGCGGGTGACCGAGGCGCGGGCGGTGCAAGATCAGCAGGCGCGCAGCCGGTCGCGGTTGGAGGCGGGGTTTCAGGCGTTGTTGCATCGGGCGTTTGAGGGGGAGTTGTAGACGACCCTCACCCCCGGCCCTCTCCCTAGAAGCGGAGAGGGGAGTGAAGGGCGCAAATCGATGCGGCAGGCTAAGACGCCCTCGGCGGTTCTGGGGCGGTGTTGGAGAAGAGTTTTCATCTCAAGAATAGGAGACCATGATGGATGCTTTTGAGGCAGTTCGTACATTGCTTGCGGTTAGAAGTTACCAGGACAAACCTATAACGGAAGATAGTCTGCGGCGGATCCTGGAGGCTGGGCGGCTCACCGGCAGCAGCATGAATGGGCAGCCGTGGCATTTCCTCGTCGTCCAAAACCGCGATACCTTGCACCAACTCGGCTCGCTCCTTCGCTCAGGTCCTTATGTGACGCAAGCGCCGTTGGCGATCGTCGTCGTGATCGATCACACCCAATATGCCGTCTCCGATGCCAGCCGCGCGATCCAGTCCATGTTGCTCACCGCCTGGACGGAAGGACTTGGTTCCAATTGGGTAGGCTTTGGCGGTCTCGACAATATCAAGCCGCTACTTGCCATCCCCGCCGACGTTGAAGTTTTTGCCGTGCTGCCGATGGGTTATCCGGGGAAAGACATCAAAGGCCAAGGCAAGAAGAAGCGCAAATCTCTTTCAGAAGTGGCCTATCGTGAGCACTGGGGACAACCGTTTGTATAAGGCTGGGCAACTGTGAGCAGCAGTGTAGCCGATGGAGACGCCCTCGGCGGTTCGGAGCGGAGTCAGGGGGGAGTTTTCAACCTCATCCCTGACCCCTCTCCTCGAAGCGGAGAGGGGAGTGAAGCGCGGACGGTGCAAGATCAGCAGGCGCGCAGCCGGGTCAGGTTGGAGGCGGGGTTTCAGGCGATGCTGCACAAAGCCTTCAATGGGGAACTTTAGCCGTGAAGCGAGGCGGTGTACCTGCGGTCGGGCGTTTGCGGGGGAGTTGTAGGCTCTGGCGGGATGGTACACGCGAAGCGGGCCATAACGCGGATGGGCCATCCGCCGGGAGCAAGAGACTTTGCGGCACGGGCGGTGCAAGATCAACAGGCGCGCAGCCGGACGAGACGACTCGCCGAAGGTGGAGATGTGGGACACACTGTTTGGAGGAAAGTAACGGATGTTGCCATCAACTTACAAAGGGCCGATCAATCCCAATGGCGGTTTCCTGTGTCTGTCCATGCATTGGCGGCCCGAGCCGAGCGCGCCCGATCCAGAGATACCGGGACAGAAATTGTCCATGGCTTCCTACTTGCCAACTGCGCCAGATGCACCCTGCTTGTGTGGCAGCGGTCAGACTTATCGCGACTGTTGTCGGCGGCAACGGCACTGGTATCCGATTTGTCCGAATCCCGGTTTTCAGGGCTACAGCCTGGTGGCTCTGCAGTCGGCTACGTTCACGTCGATCGATGGTGCACGCTGGCGTGAACGCCTATTAGACGACAGCCGTCTGCATTGCGCGGAAGACAGTCCGCAGCGCGGCTTCTGGTTGTATTGGGGCGATCCAGCCGTGGACGATCAGTATGGCACGTTGTGCTTCGGCGACATCGAACTGAAGAACGGGCAAACCCTCTACATCACGGCGATGAGCGACGTGAGAATGCAGGCGTTGCTCGATCTGCTGACTGAACTGGCGACTGCGCCACTACCGCCACCCAGGATGTCTTACGACAAAGTTGAAATGATCGACAAGGTCACGGGGAAGCACGTCAAGCTGCGACTACCGCGCACGGCACGCTGATCGGTGCTCTCCGCGAGCAGGGCTTGGATCGGAGCCAGCGGCCGGCTCACGCCTTGCCCGCCGCCTAGCGACGAAGAACAGCCGATAACTGAAAGGATACACGCATGCCAACTCAACCCGGACGAAACGAACCCTGCTGGTGTGGCAGCGGCAAGAAATACAAACACTGCCATCTGGCACAGGATCAACAGGCGCCAGCGACGCCGTCAACGCTACCCATGGACTCAACCGCCAGTGACTTCACGCGACCCGCCCCATATGTGCCGCCACCGCCGCCCGAGCGATCGGCAGCCGACCTCGCGTTTGAGGCCGAATGGGAACATTTCAAGCAAGCGGATCTGGACGGTAAAATCGCCCTATTCCTTGAGAAACTGGACAATCGCAGCCTGGAGGCTGAAGACTCGTTTGAGATGCTGCTGGCGATCCGTGAGGAGTCCGACGTCAAGCACAACGCTGACGCCCGCGTGCGCTTCGCCGCGTTGATCGATCGGTTGCGCCGGGAACTGCCGGAGGTGTATCAGGAGGATCAACATTTTTACCTGGAAGATTTGATTCAGGATACCATCGCCGATCAACACTGGGCGGCCCTGCCCAGCCTCTTGAACGAGCTGGCCGCACTGCTGCCCGGCAAGATTGATGAGTTTTTCCACGTGGTGTATGCCGCGCTCTATCACGGACAGGCCGCGCCCGTGCTCACCGCGATGCAGGCCGTGTGGCACACCGTCGTCGGCGCGGACGAAATCCTGCCCACGGGCATCGATGAATATGGCAGCCTGATTATGCAATTGATGCTCTACGATCATTTGGAACTGGCCCCAACAGTGCGTGACGCCGACTCAACTTTCATGGCCGCCCTGAGCGCGTATGGGACACCCATCATAGATTGGTTCGAGCGGGCGCTGCGGCATCTGACCGCATCCGCCCCAACCGTCTGGCGGGCCGAGGACTTTGGCGAGGCGGTGGATGCCGAGCAATGGGCGGTCAATGTTGAGGGGCTGTGGTTTGAATTCATGGCCGACCAGCATCGTCGGGCCGCCGTGCCCTACAGCAAAAGCCATCTGGCGCGACGCGAATTGCTGCACGTTCTGCACCAACAATTTGCTCAGCCAGCCACGCCGGGTAAACCCGCCAAGGGCAAGACTAGGCGGAAGGTTACACCTGCTACGCCACCCGTCGCACCGCTTATCCCGCGCTTCAAGACACTCGATCATGAACTGGGCCAGCAATTCAGCATCTTTGGCAGCCGACCGTATCACGCCGGTGCGCCGCTGGAACTCTTGCCCGCCTACTTGCATTTCATTGCGCGGCTCGGCTTGATTCATCCGAGCGAATTGGATGAAGCCTTGGCCGAGTTGCGCCCGCTGACCGCTAACATTGGTCAGACCCTCACCAGCTACGGTGGCGATGTTCATCTCGCGCAAGCGGTTGAGGACGCCTGGTCGGAGACGAACCTGGACAGGCTGCGCAACGATCCGGCCTTGGACGCGGCCCGTGCCCAACCGATTGTCATCATGCCGCCGATCGAGACCGCTGTTCCCCAGACCTTTACGCTCAAAGTGACCTATCGTGGCGATCCAGACGCCTGGTTTGTTATCGAACTGCGCGCCGATCAAACCCTGGATCACCTGCACACGGCCATCCTTGACGCCGCCGACTTTGACTCGGATCACCTGTATTCGTTTTACCTGAGCGGCCGGGCGTGGGATGAAGACACCGAGTATGCGCCGCAAAAGGCGCGCTATTCCAGCCGCACGCGCCTGAGCGATTTGCGCTTGCGACTGAAGCAGCGTTGGCTGTATCTCTTCGACTACGGCGATCAACACGAATTCGACGTGCAGCTCATCGCCGCCAGCCCCGACCAGCCACGCGGCACCTATCCCCGCCTTATCGAACAGCACGGCCAGATGCCGCCGCAATACCCCTATGCAGAAGACGATGGCGAGGAGTGGGCCGACGACGAGGACGAGGCGTGGGCAGACGATGATCTTGATTCTGATCCCGCTTGATCCAAGGAGTGCCGTCTACTGTTGCTTGTCACAGATGACGCCGGTGCGTAAGCCAATGGTCTGGTAGCGCCGGTTCTCTCGTGTGTCCCGATGAGTTATTCCACGGCAATAAATGACTGGAGTTTTTGCCGAGGAATAACTCGCTTCTGGAAGATGGGACATCGGTACCCTTGACGTTGTGCTGTGGCAGACGCTACAATTCAAGCGCCATACTTTTCTCTACCTTGCGATCTTTGAGATCGTACTACGTGCTCCACCCTTTCTCTACCTCGGTTCTGGCAGTTCTGCATCGACCTGGAACATCATCGTTCCCAAACGTGCACCACCCTGTATCCACCTCGCGTCAGCGTGCGGTTTCGCGCTGATGCCGTCTGACCCGGATGCAGCCCGTTAACGGGCAGGGAAACTTCGGCGAGAGAAGGTTATCTCCATTCTCTTGTCTTTCGTGTGGCGTAGCCTGCCACGCGGCGAAATCTCAACGGCCAGCCGAACAGTGCACACACCGTCAGAGGTAACTGACACTTTTGCTCAGTTCGCCGACGGCGAGGTACGCCACAGCGTCGGTGAGGGGGATAACGTGGGCATACCATCATTGCGGCACCAAGTTTATCGCGCGCTCAAGATGATTGACTGCATCGGCTGCTCGAAATACGAAGCCAAGATTGAGCAGGAATGGCGACCGGGCCAGCCGGTGGCCGGCATTTTCAGTTACGGCACGCTCAACACCGCCTTCGATCGGATGCTGACGGTCGCGCACTGGCTGGAAGTTCATTACCCCAACCTACGGCTGTGGCGCGAGGTTGATCACGAAATACTGACGGAATTCTTAGCCGATAAGCAAGAGACTTGCGCGACCAGCACGATGCGGACTTATCTCGCCGAACTGAAAAAATTGGTTCTCCTCAGATTGGTGGGGGAGAAACCGTCAGTTGACCCTGTTCGACCAAGACTTGTAAGCGGAAATGCTCAAAAACATGATACCCAAAAGCGCGTCGGATGATGGCCCGGATAGCATTGTTCAGCCCTTCGACGACGCCACTCGAGACCCCCTCGTTGAAGTAGTTCAAGAACTCGTCCCACCAGTGGGGCAACGTTTTGGCGAACTTGACCAGTTGGGGCAGGCCCGACGCCTCGGCTTCATACACCCAGGCCCGCCAGAAACGTTCGGCCCGGGGCCGGTCCTGAATTTTGTCGGCGAGGGTGCGAAACTGCTCTTTCAACTGGTAGGCCTTGCGCAGTTCGGGGAAAGCCGCCAGAGCCGCTTGGAGCTGGGCTTCTTCTTCGGGCTTCAGTTCGGCCCGGTTCCGGACCAGGAGCCAGCGCGTGCCTTTGAGCAGTTGGGAGACCGCCGGGTCGGCCGCGGCTTGCAACTGGCAGCGGATTTTGGCGAGCGCTTCATTCAATTGTTTCGTGACGTGAAAGCGGTCGGCCACGATTTCGGCGTGCGCCAGTTGGGCTTTCACCACGCCGCGGTAGGGCCCCCACCTATCCATGGCTACGACCCGAATGGCCCTGCGCTCGGCTTCGCTCAGGCCCGCCAGCCACGTCTCAAAGGCGGCTGGGCTACGTTCGGCCAAGACCGCGATCACACAATGCCGTTCCACGTCAGACAAGACCATCGCAAAATGGCGATGCCCTTTGTGCAACGAAATCTCATCCACGCCCAAGCAGCGCACCAGCCCAGGTCGCTCCCGTCGGGCGCGTTTGGCCCAACGCAGGAAGATCGTTTTCACCGTCTCCGGATGCAAGCCTTCCTGCTCCGCCACGGCGGCCTGGCAATGGAGCAAAACTCGCTTTTGGGCACGCTTGAAACCGCGCAAAGCACGTTCAAAACGCGCTCAGGGTTACATAAAATCGCGCACAGGACATATTCACGCAAAGTGAGTTTTGCGCTATTGCGCGGCCTGGGTCGTGTGCTGGCACTGTTCGTGGACCTGCAATTCATAGGCGGTACTCTCGCGCCGTTGGCTTTCAATCCAAGACAACTCTTCGCGAAAGGGCTGGTGACAGTGGCCGCAGTCAAAGCGCCGCGCTGGAAAATGCACAAACGTCACCTTGCCCCAAATCTCCAAGTGGCGGAGGCACCGCTCGGTGCTGTCATGCACCGCACTACTCACTTGTCCACAGACCGGGCAGATGGCCACTTCATGCTCGTGCTGGCAGAAGAGGTGCAGCACGTCCCGTTCACCCGCGCGGGGCTCCAGAGCATATTCAGTGACCACCAGACCTGGCAACCCCAACAAAGCACTCAAGGTCCCCGCTGTCACGCGTTCGATCATCAGATTTACCTTTCGTTTCACAGCCCGCGCCGCATCGCGGATGACTCGGGTCGGGGCACTCAGCAACAGGGGTGGGGGCATGTGTTACCTCCTGAGTGCTCGAGGATAACACGTAATCAATCAAACTGGATCAACTCCCCCACCAATCTGAGGAGAACCACTTTTTCTTTGCACTGATTTCTCGTTCGTTTCCAGTGGGGATGCCACTTCTGGAAACGAGTTTTTGGCATGGCTCACAATCAGTTTGACACTGGGCCGATGAAACGAGGCCCGGCTTGGGCGATTTTCGTCCATGCCGCTGTGTCCATTTTTGTTCCCTGAATGAGGTGAATTCCTTGCC
>PMCF01000036.1 GCA_003154115.1 Anaerolineae bacterium | reverse complement strand
TTCAACTTCTTTACGAAAGAACCTTAATTGATAATTCAGGTAGGGGATAAATCGTGGCGCTTTTTCTTTATTTGCTTTTTGGCAGTTTTCTGTTGTTGATGTTGATGGGAGTGCCGCTGGCTTTCTCTCTGTTCGTGTCAACCTTTTTATCGATGGCCCTGGCCAGCGACGTCACTCCGGTGCTGGCCATTCAGCAGATATTGAAAGGCGTTGACTCTTTTCCCATCCTGGCGATCCCGATTTTCTTTTTCGCCGGCGATTTGATGAACAGGGGCAACGTTTCCGAATACCTGATCCGCCTGTGCATGACGCTGATCGGCTGGCTGCGCGGCGCGTTGGCCTATTTCACCGTTATCGTGGCCATGGTTTTTGCCGGGACCACCGGCAGTTCAGCCGCTGAAGCGGCGGCCATCGGTTCGGTCTTCATTCCGAACCTGATCAAGCGCGGCTATGGCCGGGCATTTTCAGTAGCGCTCGTCGCCTGTTCGTCGGTGATCGGCATCATCATTCCGCCGAGCATTTTCATGATCATTTACGGTTCGTTCGGCAACGTTTCGGTCAGCGCGCTGTTCATCGGCGGCGTCCTCCCGGGCGTGCTCATCGGATTGAGTCTGATGGCCGTTGCTTTCATCTGGGCGAAGAAATACAACTACCCGCGTGAAATGGAAAAGATGGCTTCCGGACCGGAGATCATCGCGGCGCTCAAGAAAGGCATCTGGCCGATCGGTGTTCCGATTCTCCTGATCGGCGGCATGGTCGGTGGCTTGTTTACGCCGACCGAAGCGTCGCTGGTGACCGTCGTCTATACACTGATCCTGACCATGGTTTTCTATAAGACGATCAAGTTCAGGGATTTGCCTGAAATGCTGCGCCAGACCGCGATGGGTTCGGCGATCCCGCTCTTCTGCCTGGCTACCGCCGGCGCTTACGGTTACCTGCTCGCCTATCACAACGTTCCGGATTTCGTCGGCAACGCCGTACTCGGCGTGACGCAGAGTCCGCCGCTGATCATGCTCTTCATCATTATTGTTTATCTCGTCGTCGGTACTTTCATGGACGGCGTCCCGGCGATCATCATTCTGCTGCCGATCACGCAAAAACTTGGCGAGCTGATGCATTTCAATCCGCTGCATCTCGGGCTGGTCGTATGCGTCACCATGGCGCTCGGCCTGCTGACGCCGCCGTATGGCCTGTGCACCCTGATCAGTTGCGCGATCGGTCGATGCAAACTCGAGGACGCGATCAAGCCGCTGCTGCCGATGTTCGGCCTGATGCTTCTTGTGGTCTTCTTCATGGCCTACTTCCCCGACGCCATCCTCTGGCTGCCGCGCCTGCTGGTGCCCAATCTCGTACCCGCCACGCCGCTGTAATTGAGGAGAAGCCAATTGATCAATATAATCGTACTTTCAGTTTCCGACGGACGGGAGCGCGTTCATGACGCACTCGTTCCGTATATCCGGGAACAGGCGGAACGCATCAAGACGAGTATCGAAAAGACAGGGGATGCTCAGGTACATATCATCGACGAGATCATCTGGAACAATGAACTTGCCAAGTCGCAGGGACGAGTCGCTCTGGCCGCATTTCCGGACGCGGTGATCTTCAACGTTCCGGTTTTCGCTTTTCCGAATTTCTCGATGATCGCCGCCTCGCTGCAGACCGTTCCCTGTCTGGCGATTGCTCCGGTCAATGGGAAGCTGCCGGGACTCGGCGGTCTGCAGGCGGCAACCAACGCTGTCCGCCAGGTCGGCATGCACTGTGACAAGGTCTGGGGCAATATCGACGAGCCGGACACTCTGGCGCGCGTGATGACCTTCCTGCGCGCCGCGCATGCGGTAAGCAGCCTCAGGGGGCAGGTCTATGGCCTGATCGGCGGGCGCAGCATCGGCATGGCTTCCGGCACGGTTAACGCCGACGCCTGGATGAAGATCTTCGGCGTCGATGCCGATCATGTGGACCAGTCGGAAATCCTGCGCCGTGCACAGCTGATGGACGAAGCCAAGGTTGACGTGGCGCTGGCCTGGCTGACTGAAAAGATGGGCGCCATCAATTATGACGGCGACAAGCTGACGAGCGATTCGCTGCGCATGCAGATCAAGTGCTATATGGCGACCAAGGAACTGATCGCCGAGAAGCATTTTGACTTTGTCGGTGTCAAATGCCATTACGATCTGAGCGAATACTATGTAACACAATGCATTTCGGCGGCACTGTGCAATGATCCTTACGACTGGGATGGCGCCAAGGAACCAGTGGTCTTCTCGTGCGAAGCCGATTCGGACGGCGCGCTGACCATGCAGATCATGAAGCTGGTTTCCAACCAATCCGTTCTCTTCTTCGATTTCCGTCACTACGACAAGGCGGCGGGTGTTTTCATTTTCTGCAATTGCGGTTCGATGTCGACCTGGTATGCAGCGCGCAGCGACGACCCGGCGGTGAATCTGAAGAAGGTTGCGCTGCACCCGATCATCAGCAAATACGGCGGGAAAGGGGCGCACGTGCAATACATCGCCCGCGCTGGCGATGTGACTCTCGGCCGCCTGACGCGCGTCGGTGATCAGTACAAGATGACCTTGTTCCGCGGCCATCTGCGCGACTTCCCGCAAGAGAAGCTCAAGGAATCGTGCCCGGTCTGGCCGCACGGCTTTGTCGCCGTCGACATCGATCCCGAGCAACTGATCCAGAACTACGACAGCAACCACGTGCACGGCATCTACGGCGACCATATCGCCGAACTGGTGAAGTTCTGCGAACTCAAGCAGATCCCGTGCGATGTGCTCGGCTAGGGATGCCCGTACCAAATAGGGTGAATTCGCATGGATGAATCACTAGGCGCTTTGCTGGCCGAACTTGAACAGTTCGGCCAGGCCAGCGACGCGGCGATCAGCGACCGGCCGCGGCGCATGCTCAATATCACGCGCGATACCGGCGAGTTTCTCGATGTGCTGGTGCGCGCGACGAACGCGCGCCGCGTGCTTGAAATCGGCACGTCGAACGGCTATTCAACGCTGTGGCTCACGCATGGCGCGCGCGCCGTCGGCGGCACAGTAACAACCGTCGATCTGTCGCGCTTCAAGTTTGAAATGGCCGCCGGCAACTTCGCGCGCTCCGGGCTCGCAGCATTTATCGTCCAGGTGCAGGGCGATGCCGGCAAGCTTCTGGCGCGCCAGAAGAACGACGCGTTTGACCTGATCTTCCTCGACTCCGAGCGCCCCGAATATCCCGGATGGTGGCCGGAAATCCGGCGCGTGCTCAGGCCCGGTGGCCTGCTCGTGGTCGACAATGCCACCTCGCACGTCGCCGAGATGGCACCCTTTGTTGCAATGGTCAAGGCGGATCAGCAGTTCTCAAGCTGCCTCGTCCCGGTGGGCAACGGTGAATTCATGGCCACGCGAAATACGCAGTAGATCATTGCCGAGTTGCGCTTGCATATTATGCAAGCAATCGGATTGAAAAAGGGAACGCAGATGTCAGACAATGAAATCTGGGTCGGCAACGATCATGGCGGTTACGAATTGAAGCTGCAGATCATCGAGCACCTCAAGAAGAATGGGCTCGCCGTGCATGACGCCGGGACGCATTCGACCGAAATTGTTCGCTATCCCTATTACGCGGCCGAAGTCGCAGGCGCCGTATCCGCAGGGCGCACGCGCCGGGGAATTCTGATCTGCTCGACCGGCATCGGGATGAGCATCATCGCCAACAAGTTCAAGGGCGTGCGCGCATCGCTGTGCACCAGCACCTACATGGGCAAGATGACGCGCGCTCACAACGACTCCAATATTCTCTGCCTTGGCGGCAAGATCACCGGCGTCTTCGAGGCGCTCGACATCCTTGATGCTTGGCTGTCCACCGAATACGAAGGCGGCCGGCATGCCATCTCGCTGGGACTCATTCAGGACGCCGAGGCGTCGATCTGCAACCCGGCCGGATGGCAGCCCGAGGCAGCGACAAAGCTTTGATCGGCAGTCGGGTTACGGCCTGACGGCTCACACTACAAGACTTCCACCCCGCACTCTCCTTGTCAGGAGAGGCTCGCGCACTTTTCTCCTCCCCTGACAAGGGGAGGTCGGGAGGGGATAGAATTCAATTCAAGTTTCCCAGACGGGCCTTGACCGCCGCAGGCTAGGACGCAAGCTCGACAGCACCGGCTTACCGGTCGTTTTGGCGATGGTCTCCTGCATGCGGCCATCGAAGCCTGTGAGGTTGGTCGTCAATAGTGGACACCAAACCTTTCATGCTGATAGTTGTTTTTCATAGAACCATTGTTTGAAAGCGGCAGGAGACAGAAACCCCAATCTGGCCTGCCTTCTTTTGCGGTTTACGCTTTGTTTCAAATAGAAATCGACGTTTTAACTTTCATTA
>PMCF01000091.1 GCA_003154115.1 Anaerolineae bacterium | reverse complement strand
TGCGGAGTTGTTCTTTGACGGCTTCTAAGCCGGTATTTCGCGGCCAGGACTTCGCGTACTTCATCCGCCGTAAAGCGCAGATCGCTCGAGCCTAGACCGGCTACGGCGCCTTGCGCCGCGAGTCGCACCAACGGACCGCGCAGCAATGGCCGTCCGGCCGCGATGATATGCGCGTGTTCCGGCAAATAGCGCAACAGCTGATCGAGCAATTCGATGATAGGGGCTTCGTCGCTGACCAGGTGCCAATCATCCAACACCAGCACAAAATAATCGGGGATCGCCTCCACCCTATCAGCCACGAGCGCGGCGGCCATCGCATGCGCCGCAGCTGGACCATGCTCGGCCAGCGGCTGTGAGCGCTTGCCAAACTGTGGAAACTTCTGACACAGCGCCGCGATGAGGTAAGACTGGAAGGTACCTGGATCACGATCACTTTCGTCGAGGGTGTACCAGCACACGGGCAGCTCGCTGTCATTGGCAAAATCCACCAACAACGTCGTTTTGCCATAGCCCGCCGGCGCGGTGACCAGCAACAGCTTGCGCCCTAGACTCTCGTGCACGTAGTCAATCAGGCGCATGCGATGAATCACGCCGGGCGCTCGCTGGGGTATGATGAGCTTGGTTGGAATAATACTAACCGGCATGCTGGAACTATACCACGCCAGCCGCTCCACTCAAAAACTCTATTCACCTGGAAGAATTCAAAAAGAAACCGCCCTGGAGGATTAATTCCAGGGCGGTTTGCAGGCCACAGACAAGGCCCTGCGTCTCACATGAGGCACGTGATACCACGCTGCTCCATCACGCCGCGCACCCGCGCGACCAACTCACGCGGCCCGATCGGTTTCTTGATGCACTCGTCGGCGCCTAATTTCAGCGACTCATTGCGCTGCTTGATGTCGTCGACGGCCGTCACAAAGATCACCGGCACGCCGTCAAAGCGGCGATCGGTTTTTAGATGGCGGCACACCTCCAGCCCGTCCATGCCCGGCATCATCACATCCAGTAAGATCACGGTCGGATCGCAATCCCTGGCGCGCGCCAGAGCCTCCAGGCCATTCATCGCTTCGATCACTTCAAAGCCTTCGCGACGCAGAACCATGCGCATCAATTGGCGAAGTCCGTCATCGTCGTCGGCCACTAAAATACGGAGTGTTGCATTCATTCGATCGAACCATCTTTGTGAGTATCAATCTACATTGTCCCGCTCAATGCGAGTTATCTTTATAGCATATATCTGTTTGCATTAAGTTGGATTTCGACCGAATCCCGGCAAAATTCTTCAATTTTGACAAACTTCATACCTGGGCGCAAGTGAAGCTGAGCTTGCTTCTTCAGTAAGACGGCAGCGTGGCGGCTTGATCGCGCAGCAGTTCGGTAATCGTCACCAAGCGAAAACCGCGTTCGCGCAGTCCCGCGATGATGGCGGGCAGCGCTTCAGCAGTGTGCCAGCCGCGCCCGTTGACGTGCATGATCACGATCGAGCCGTTTTGGGTCTGCGAGAGAACGCGCGTCGTGATCAACTTCGCCGTCATCGATCGAACGGGATCGGCGCTGACGACATCCCATTGGATCGGCGTCAGTCCTAACCGATAGATTTCTCGCAATGCTCGCGTTGAATAGCCGCCATAGGGGAAACGGAATAATCCAGCGGAATGGCCGGCTAGCTGCGTCAGCAGTGATTCCGTGCGCGAAATCTGATCGTCGATCTGGGCCGCACTCAACCGCGCAAAATTCGGATGACTCCACGAATGCTCACCCAGTTCAAAATACGGAATCGAGGCCAGCAGTTGCGTGGCCGAAATGTGACTCTGCATCCACCACCCGCTCAAAAAGAAAGTGGCCGGCGTCTGCGTTTCGGTCAAGACGTGAATGATGCCGCTATCGAAGCCGCGCGCCGGGCAGGCATCGAACGTCAGCGCAACTTCAGGCAGATCGCGTGAGCCGTTCGTAATCAAAGGCGGCGGCGGCGCAGTGGGGGTGGGGGTGGGGGTGAGTTTGCGCCCGGCCTGCACGCCGACCGGCTGTATGAAAATCAATAACAGCAACGCGGTCAAAGCAAAGACCCATAAAACGGTATGCTTACGATTCATTCGTCTCACCTCGATCGCTGAGTGATATGACGGCTTCACGAAATACGTCCGTGTGACGATCGATGTCGGATTCGCTGGTGTACGGTGAAATCAGAGCCATGTTGTGGAACGGCGTCATCGGGTTGCAAGCAAATGCCTTCGTATAACCTCTTCAAGTTGTTGCGCTAAAAGCACGCGATCGATGGTGGTCATGGTCTTGTCAGTCTCCTCCCTTGAATGAGTGTTAGCCAATGATTATCGAAACACCAGCGGTAGATAAACTGGATGCGTCGGTCCGAACAACACGTAGCGGCCTGTGCGACAAATCGGCAAGCTGATCGTGTTGTTGAGAACGTCGCGCTGGTAAACGGAACTCGGCGTGCAAGTCGCGGCAGCCTCGGTCCATGAACTGCCATCCCACCACAACAGGACTAGTGAGTTTTCGTCACTAATCACACGCACGTCCAAGTCACTGTAACGAATCGTCACGGTGACCGGCACATTGAAGACTTGATCGGGCTGAGCCACCACGTCGAAGGCGTGTCCGGTGAACGCTTGATTCGGCAGCCGATGATCGATCATGACCGGGGTGACCGTGAGCGCCGTAGTCTGCGACACTGCGCCTGACGGGAAGAACAAGTCAGTGCGCAATCCTTGTGTATCCGTGTACGACAGAGTTATCGCTGTGCCCGGATCGATATTGGTTGAGACCGGCTGGGGCAACAGCACGAAGTTGGTGGTGGTAGCCGCCAGCGAAGGGACATTCAGCGTGCGGCTGGGCGGCCAGAAAACATAGCCGGGCAGTGTCGGCGTTACGGAATGCGAGCCGGCTGGCAGTGAAGTGAATGTGTACGAACCATCGGTTGTGGTAGTCACGTTGAGGCTGGAGTTCAATGCCACAGTGACCCCCGCCACCGGCTCGTACGCACTGGTCGTGATCTGCCCCGCAATGGCTCCCGACAACTGCATGACGAACAAACCGTTTTCACCTGAAGTTACGTACAGGGAGTTGCCTTTCACTGCGACCGCTGTCGCGCCATACGCCATCGAATAGGACGCTACCTGATTGGGATGCGCCGGATCTGAAACATCGATCACGCGCACGCCATCCAGCAGCGCTAGATAGGCATAGTTTCCTGCGACCACCAGATCGTTGATCGTGCCCGACGAGCCACACCTGCCGATTTCGGCGATGTGGTTCGGGTCGGCGATATCCAACACGCGTAAGCTATACTCGTCCACTGCAAAGAGATAATGATCTTGGACGGCGAGTTGGGTCACCGGGCTGGAAAGTGTGTAACGAGCCACCACGCTTGGAGTGACGGGGACGGATACATCGAGCACCTCGATCTGCGCGATCGCGGGTGTGAAATTTGACTTGGCCAGATACGCCCATGTCCCCGTAACAACGCCATCGTTGATGTGCACCGACGGTGGCAAGCCGGGTTCCCAAGTGTTGTAAACGCCGGCAATTGTGGGAGCCGTCGGCGTCAGCACGTTGATGCGCCAAAACGAATAGCCATCGCTCATATAGGCATACTGTCCAACCACAGTGACAAAGGTGATTCTATCTGAAGGTGGATACCCATAACCAGTAGTTTTCAATAAGACGCCGCCTGCCCAAGATGGTACGTTTGGATTGGATAGGTGCAAAATATCGAAGCCAATATCGTTTTCGCCAGAATAAGAGGACGGATAGTTGTCGGCAAAGTATGCGTAATCATCCGCAACAGCAGCGCCCGTGTTCCCCCAATAGTCCGGGCGAGTGAACGTATACGAACCGCTCGCCGTTGGAGAGATGGGCGATGATACATTGAAGACCTGAAGCCCATGAGGCCCGGTGGTATAAGCAAAGTCACCCGAAGCGGCCACGGTATCCAGACTGTTAAGAGCGATGCCTTGCTCGTACGCGCCCAGCTCGATCGGGTTGGCCGAGTTCGAGACGTTGAACACCCGTAGGCCACGATTTCCCGACGCGGAATACAATCGGCCATTGACAAGCCTCAATTGATGAATCACCCCCGCCATACTGAGTGTGCTCTCGTGCATCATGCTCGTCGTATTGACGATCTCCAGCGCAGGTGCGGCAACTCCGCCGATGCCCAGATAGGCATGGCGGCCTGACACGGCGACAACCATGACCGGACCCGCTGCCAGGTAATCCGTATTGGTGATGGGTACGGTGGGACTAGTGAGACGGAAGGTTTGCAGGCCGCCTCGATTGCAATGCCCATGCACGGATGAACAGTAGTAGTAGCCCACGTAAAGGGAGCCATTCGCCACGGCTAGATCCGTCCAATACCACGGCCATGTCGTCTCGGAGAGATTCGTTTGAACCGGCGCGGACGGATTGGATATGTTCAACGTCGCAAGGCCATTGCTTCCCACGAGTACATAGGCGTAGTCACCATTAACCACCACTCGGCTGACGGTCCAAACGGTAACACTAACGTAATGCCCCACTTCGATCGGATTGGCTGGATTCGACACGTTGACGATCCGTAGGCCGCCTGCCCCCGCGGCGATGTACGCGGTGTTGCCCACGACCACAATTCGCTGTGCATCGCCCGGTATGAGCAATGCGCCGATTACAGCAGGATGCGCCGGATTCGACACATCGATCACTTGCAGACCGTTTGTCCCTTCCACGACATAGGCGCGACTACCCATCACCGCCACATCTTGAACAGTATTTGGCAGCAAGATGGAGCCGACCTGGGTGGGCGTCATAGGATTGGAAATCGACAAGACGATCAATTCGGGACCCGGGCCCAGATAGGCGTAATTGCCCGCTACTGTTATTGCTTGAGCCTGTGCGCCGACACGCCCCACGAGCGAAATGTTTCCTGCCATAAGTGAAGAAACGGCCTGAGTTGCGCGAGCCTGCACCTGCCAGGCGAAACTGCCAGCCCACATGACCAACATTCCCATCAACACAAGCGCGATCTTCTTCATGGTGTTGGCCTCCTGCTTGAAGAATCATCGCTCCGCCCAGGGTCAACCTACCTGTTCACGATACGACCATCCTCCCAGTGCATTCTGAGCGCAGCAGTCTCGACGTTCACCAGCCTGTGCAAGATTTCCTGATACTGATCGAGATCACCACTGGTGATGAAGCGATGTTGCCCGGCTCGATCTTCAGTGCACAGCAGGTTGCGTTCCTTCAATACCCGATCGACCTGCCGCGCGATCGCAGGCGCCGGATCGATCACGTTCACGCCCGGCGCCAATTGGCGAATCGCCTCGATGACAAAGGGATAATGCGTGCAGCCCAACACGATCGTATCGGCGTTGGCCGCGCGGATGGGCGTCAAAAATCGATCGAGCATCGCCAGTGTATCGGGTGTGTTCAAGCGGCCGGCTTCCACTTGTTGCACCAGACCGGGACACACTTCCTTCACTAATTGCACACCGTTGGCAAAACGCTCAACGACACTGGCAAACAACTCACCTTGAAATGTGGCGGGTGTAGCCAACACACCAACGACACCCGTGCGCGTGGTTTCGGCAGCCGGTTTGACCGCGGGTTCCATTCCGATAAAGGGAACATCAGGAAAAGTCGTGCGCAGATGTTTCAGCGCTGCGGCGGAAGCCGCATTGCAAGCCACGACGATCAATTTGCAGTCGCGCTCCAGCAAGAAACGTGTGATCACTTTTGAGAATGATCGAATTTCCTCCAGTGTACGCGGACCATACGGGATGTGAATTTGATCGGCGAAGTAGAGCGTGTCTTCATGCGGCAGCTGTTTGGCAATCTCGCGCCACACGCTCAAGCCGCCGATGCCGGAATCGAAAATGCCGATAGGGGATGAATTGGACATGGAAAGTAACCAGTAACGAGTAATGCGTAAAACAAAATCGGAAGTCAGGCCATTATAACCCGACTCCCGATCACCAGTATCCGCTGATGTGTTTCATTCGCTAATCCGCTACGCTATCCGCTGAAGACCTCTATCCGCTTCATCCGCTAATCCGATCATTCATCCGTTGAAGACGTTTATCCGTTGATTCGCTGCCTATCCGTTGACACCGGACGCCTCCACCAACCCTTCAAACAGCCGCAGCATTTCCGGCTGATCTTCAAACATCCATTCGGGGTGCCACTGCACGCCGATGGCAAAGCGCCGCCCCGGTACTTCCACCGCTTCGATCACGCCGTCGGGCGCATAGGCCGTAACTTTCAACTTCGACGCGGCTTGCTTGATGGCCTGATGATGCCATGAATTGGTCTGCACGATCTCGGTCTGCATCACTTGCGCCAAGCGTGAATCAGCGGCGATCTTCACCGGGTGTGCGTGATAATCGCGCTCCACGATGCCGCGCTCGAAAGAGTGTTCCAACGCATCCGGCACCTCCGAGGGAATGTCCTGCACCAGCGTTCCACCCAGCGCCACATTCAACACCTGAATTCCACGGCAGATCGCCAGAAACGGTTTTTCCTTCTCTACCACCCACCGCGCCAGTACCAACTCCACCCGATCGCGATCGGCTTCGATATTGCTTGTGGCCGGGTGCGTGGGTTCGCCGTAGCTCGCCGGATCGATGTCGCCTCCGCCAGACAACAGCAAGCCATCGATCCGATCAAATAGAACCCGCAACGCATCTTCATCCAGATTGTATGGCACGATCACCGGCACGCCGCCCGCGCGCACTACGCCTTCCGCGTACTGGCGCGTCAACGCATACACCTCGCCGTACGCCGGGCCGCGGTGATCGATCGCGGACGCCGTGATCCCGATCAGCGGTTTAGTCATGACGTTCACGCTCTCTTCGCCGCGGCGATCAAGCCGCTGAATAAGCGTGCCATCTCAGGCTGTCGATCGTACAACCATTCGGGATGCCACTGCACGCCCAAAGCGAAGCGATGCCCCGGAATCTCGATCGCTTCGACGACGCCATCGGGCGCGGTCGCCACCACCTTCAACTCAGCCGCGATGCGCTTGATCGCCTGATGGTGCCACGAGTTCACCTGCGCCGCGTTCGAATTGACCAGCTCACCCAGTAACGAATCCGTATCCACCGTGATCGAGTGCGTCACTTGCTCGCGCGGTGTCACTTCTTGATCGTACATGTGGCGCAGCGCCTTGGGCTGCATCGTCTCGATGTCCTGCACCAGCGAGCCGCCCAGCGCAACGTTGAGCACCTGCGTGCCGCGACAGATGCACAACAGCGGCTTCTGCGTTTGGGCCGCCCACTGCGCCATCGCCAGCTCGGCGCGATCGCGGTTCATGTCCAGACCCCAGATCGTGGGATGCGGCTCTTCGCCGTAGATCGTCGGATCGATGTCGCCGCCACCGGAGAGCAACAAACCATCCAACCGTTCAAGCGTTGCCAATAGAGTATCATTGCTCAGTCCCGGCGAGAGAATCACCGGCAAGCCGCCCGCGTCTTCAATCGCGCGTACATAGCGTTGACCGGTGGCATACAACGGTGCGTGCGGCGGTTGGGGAAAAGCCGTTTCAAAACCCGTGATACCGATGAGAGGTTGGTGGCTCATTTAGTCCGCCTCGATCAAAAATCGACCATCACGCATGATCGGTTCATCGTCCAGCCAGATGTCAAAGTCGCAGCCCACGCAATCGATGTGCGTCGTCGAGTTCCACGTCTGGCCGGTGTGTTCGTTGTAGGGATGCCCGAACGCGATGTGAATGCCGGGAATCTTCTCGTCTTGCAGAATGTTGCCGATGATGCGCGTGACGGCCAGATTCGTGCCGATGGCGAATTCGCCCACCCGATTGCTGTTCTCGTCTGTGCGCGTATACGCCGCAAATTCATTCAGCAATTCTTTGTTCGCACACTGCACAGCGACGATGCGCGCATCTTTGATTTCGATCGACAACGGGGTCTGTTTCAGATCGCCGTACTTGGCGCAGAGATAATCGCCCACGACGCCATCGCACACAAACAGGCCGTTGACGGTGAACGGCGAAGTGAAAATCTCGCCGCCGGGGAGGTTGCCCCACTTATCGGGTGAGATGAGGCCGCTGGTCTTCACCCATTTCAACTCGGGCGACATCTCCGCCACGATATGCGTGCCGCCCTTCGAAGTTGCTCGCACGCTTTTGGCCCGCCGCGCCTTTTCAATCACGCGCTCGCTCAAGCGATCGATTTGCAAGAAATCGGCCTGCATGCCTTGCAGCATGATGTCTTTCGTGATGTTGACCATGTGCCCGTGGCGCAGCCGCTGTCGATTGACGACATCCATCATCTCCATGCGCGACCGCAACTCACCACACTGGGCCTGCGCTGCGAAAATGCTGATCTGCGATTTCTCCAGATCGGCCAGAATGGGCGCGGGCATGTGCTCCAGTGGACGCGACGCCAGCTCCTCCAGCACAAACACGCGATACGGCGCGCCGATCGCTTCCACTTGCGCCACCAACGCCGCGGCGATCTCCAGCCCGGCGCGATCCGCGATAAGCGTTACTTGCTCGTCGGGTTGCAAACGCAGACACACCTGCGCCGCATTGCGCGCTCCTACGTTCAACGCCGGATCAAACGGTATGCTACGAATAATGTCTCGATTCATTTCCCCCGCTCCCTCTTTGCTAAAAACAACATCCCCAGGCTGCTGGTGTCTCTTGCTTCAGACGGGCGCACTTGCACCGAGTATAACGCAAAAGTGTTGGTGACTTTTGGGTACGCTCCTGCTCCGCTGCGCGTGGTCACATCCGGCGTCTGGTGGCGCTGGATGTGACCATCCAGCGCGAGCGTGGCCGGGCAACATGCCCGCCCAACAGTTTTGCTGTATACCCCTTACACCGCGCTTGGGCGCAGCGCACGCCTTATCCGCCACACTGCGGCGGAGGCGCGCTGGGCGAGTGCAGGTGTGGGGATGCCCAGTCGACGGACACCGCAGTATAAAAAGAGCGTAGGCCCACCCAGGCTGTGCCCGGGTGCCTACGCTCTCATGAGTACCACCTGAAATTTATTCTTCGGCGGCGACGGTCGTGCGTTCTTTCAAACGCGCGGCCTTGCCCTGCAAATCGCGCAAGTAGTACAACTGCGCGCGGCGCGTCTTGGAACTGCGCATCACTTCGATCTTCTCGATGCGCGGCGAGTGCAGCATGAACGTGCGCTCCACGCCGACGCCGTGCGACGCAATGCGGCGGACGGTGAAGTTGGCGTTGATGCCGCCGCTGCGAATGCGAATCACCGTGCCTTGAAAGACCTGCACACGCTCGCGATCGCCTTCGACGATCATGGTATGCACACGAACCGTATCGCCCGGGGCCAGTCTGGGCCGATCGGCCTTCTGCGGAGTCAGCGTATCCATAACATTCATATCCACATCCCCTACTTTGCAAAATAAAGCGCCTGTCTTCCAGGGCGCGGGTCGAGATTATAGCATGCTTCACCGTTGGCGGCAAGGACAAATTTTCAGCTTGGCGTTTGCCGCCGTTCATTGCTATAATGCCCGCATGACCTCTTCCTACTGGCCTGTCAGCGGACATGATTGGGCCGTCCTCAGTCTCGATCGCGCCGTGCTGGATGATCGCCCGGCGCATGCCTATTTGATCAGCGGCCCGGCGCAGATCGGCAAAGCCACGCTGGCGCGATCTTTGGCGTTGGCTCTCAACTGCCGATCGACCAACTCACCCCGACCGTGCCGTCAATGCCGATCGTGCCAGCTCATCACTGCGGGCAAACATCCCGACGTGCAGCTGATCGAACCCGACGGGGCTCACGTCAAGATCGATCAAGTCCGCGCCCTGCAGCACGATCTGGCGCTGCGCCCGCTGGAAGGCCGTTACCGCGTGGCGATCTTCGATCAGTTTGAAACGGCGACCGTCGAAGCGCAAAACGCCCTGCTCAAAACGCTGGAGGAACCGCCCGATTATGCGGTGCTGATCGTCCTCACGTCCGATCCGGAATTGTTATTACCCACCATCGTCTCGCGCTGCCAGCAAATGGCGCTGCGCCCGCTGACCACCGCGCAAGTCCGTGAGGCGCTAACGCAAACGTGGCGCGTGGAAGCGCAGCAGGCCGATGTGCTGGCGCACCTTTCCGGCGGGCGACTGGGTTGGGCCGTAAACGCCGCTGCCGATCATGCCATCCTGGAAGCGCGCGTGAAATATCTGGACGATCTCCAAACGTTGTTGAAGAGCGATCGGGTCGCACGCTTTGCGTATGCCGAAGAGCTCACCAGGAAAAGTGATCGCGCCCGTGAGGCCATTGATCTCTGGCGCACGTGGTGGCGTGATGTCCTACTCACGGCCAGCGGCAGCGCCGCTGAGTTGATCAATATCGATCGGGTAGCGCAGGTTCAGGCGTTGGCCCAACACGTGGATGTCAATCAAGCGAAGTCTGCCGCGGACGCGTGCGGACGGGCCTTGTGGCAAATGGACAAGAACGTAACCGCGCGGTTGGTGGTTGAGGTGTTGCTGCTAGACTTTCCAGTGATGCGTGAAACGTGAAGCGTGATGCATGGTACGTGCCATTGTCATTGCGAGCGTAATGTGCGAAGCAACGCATGCGGTGCAGTGCTCCCGTCTCCACGCCGATCAGCGAGGCCGTCCTGCCGCACCGCGATCTCTAGCTAACGATGGGGAAGATTGCCTGGTGTAAGGAACACTACTCATGTTTATTCATGGGTATCCATTCAGTGTGTATTTGCCGATCGTGATGAAGTGATTCGTGTGTTACGAATCAGGCAACTCGTATGGCCGATGGTTGTTGTTAGAATTGGAGGATAGCATGAAAACCCGATTGTTAATCCTGGCAGTACTTTCTCTTAGCTTTACCCTTGCTGCAACTTGGATCGTTTCTGCTCGTGAAGCAAATTCGCCACAGGCGCAAGATACTTGGGCAACTCGTGCCAGCATGCCCACCGCCCGATTCGGTTTGGGCGCAGCCACGGCGAACAATGGCAAGCTCTACGCCATCGGAGGATACAATGGAGGCTGGCTTACTACGAATGAAGAATATGACCCGGCGACGGACACTTGGGCAACTCGCGCCAGTATGCCCACCCCGCGAGAGAGCTTAGGGGTTGCTGCGGCGAGCAACGGCAAGCTCTATGCCATTGGCGGACACAATGGCAGCTACCTTACTACGAATGAAGAGTATGACCCGTCCACGAACACCTGGGCAACTCGCGCCAGCATGCCTACGGCACGATACCAAGCGGGAGTAGTCGCGGCGAGCAATGGCAAGATCTATGTGATTGGAGGAGGCAATGGTGTATCCTGGCTGACGACGGTCGAGGAGTATGACCCGGCGACAAACACCTGGGCGACTCGCGCCAGTATGCCCACCGCGCGTGGTGACATGGGCGTTGCCGCGGCGAGTAACGGCAAGATCTATGTCATCGGAGGATTTTATGGCCCGACCTATGTCCCTGGAACCTATCTGGCCACGGTCGAGGAGTATGACCCGGCGACGAACACTTGGGCAACTCGCGCCAGCATGCCCACCGCGCGTGATGGATTAGGAGTCGTCGTGGCGAGCAACGGCAAGATCTACGCGATTGGAGGGCAGAACGTGACTGATGGCTATCTGGCCATAGTCGAGGAGTATGACCCGGCGACGGACACTTGGGCAACTCGCGCCAGCATGCTCACCGCGCGATTCGGTTTAGGCGCAGCCAAAGCGAGCAACGGCGAGCTCTATGCTATCGGAGGATACAATGGAGGCTGGCTTACCGCAGTTGAAGAATATTCTCCTCCGGAGTATGCATCAACTGTGAGTCTGATTGTGGCTAATGGGGCAGTGTATGTTCCTTCAACCACGGTGAATATGCATTGGAATATCAGCAACACGAGCAGCATCTCTGGCATGCAGTTCAGCAACGATGGAATAACTTATTCTGGCTGGCTATCCTTCACAACTGACTACACCTGGACGCTCAGCGATGGAGATGGCACGAAGATCGTTAACGGACAATATCGCGACATATCAAATACCGTCTCAGCTGTCATGAGTGATTCGGTCATCCTGGACACTCAGCCACCGATTGGCAGCGTAATGATCAATGGCGATGCTGCATATGCCAGTGTCTTGAGTGTGACACTGAATTTGACTGCAACCGATTTGAGCGGTGTCAATTCATTCCAATCCAGTAATGATGGATCAACTTTCAGCAGTTGGATCACGTACACCACAAGTTATTCGTGGACGCTCACTCCCGGCGATGGCTTAAAGACAGTGTATGTCCGCTACCGCGATTTGGTTGGACACGAATCTGATCCCGTTACAGACACCATCACTTTGAACGCTAGCGCGCCGCTAACGCAAGTTGTGTGGGCAACCCGTGCTGACCGAACTTTTGGCGTTAGTAACTGCCAACAACGGTAAAATCTACGCGATTGGCGGCGAAAACCGGTACGCTCAAGCCTTAGCCATGGTCGAAGAATACGATCCGACGGCAAATGTCTGGATAACCAAGACTAGCATGCCAACCGCGCGTTGGGGTATGGGCGCGGCATTGGCCAGCAACGGCAAAATCTACGTCATCGGTGGAGCGCCAAGCACTGGAGGCGTGAACCTAGCCACCGTTGAGGAATACGACCCGGCAACAGATACTTGGGCTACCAAAGCGAGTATGCCCACTGCCCGCCAAAGCCTTGCCGTCGCCGCTAGCAACGGCAAAATATATGCCATTGGTGGTTATGCCTCGACCGGAAGCACTGGCATTGTAGAAGAATACGACCCTGTCATGAATTCCTGGCGGACCCGTTCAAGCATGCCGACGCCGCGCAACCTGCTCAGTGCAGTTACAACTGCTGACGGAAAAATTTACGCCATCGGCGGAGGAGTAAGCACAGTAGAAATGTATGATCCTGCCACTGATGCTTGGATATCCCGTACCAGCATGTCGACTGCCCGCATGTGGCCCGGTGTGGTCGCCCCCAATAATGGGAAGATTTACGCGATCGGCGGGGCCATCGTGGACGGAGGTGGTACTTGCCTTACCACGACCGAGGAATATGATCCAAGTACAAACATCTGGCAGCCAAGTACCCACATGCCAACCCTCAGATGCTTTACAGCCGCAGCCGCTCTAAATGACAGATTTTACGTTGCGGGCGGTGTATCTGTACCGGTCTATGGTTATCCAATGCTCACTACTTTTGAGGAGGGCACGGTTAGCTCTTCGACGGGATCGATTAAGAGTCTGATTGTGGCTAATGGGGCAGTGTATGTTCCTTCGACCACAGTGAACCTACATTGGAACATCAGCAACACGAGCATCATTTCTGACATGCAGTTCAGCAATGAAGGGCTCAATTACTCTGGCTGGCTGTCATTCACAACTAACTACACCTGGACGCTCAGCGCTGGAGATGGCACGAAGATCGTTAACGGACAATATCGCGACATATCAAATACTGTCTCAGCTGTCATGAGTGATTCGGTCATCCTAGACACTCAGCCACCGATTGGCAGCGTGATGATCAATGGCGGTGCCGCATATGCAAGCAGCCTAAGTGTGACACTGAATTTAAGCGCAACTGACCTGAGCGGCGTCAACTCATTCCAGGCCAGTAATGATGGATCGACATACAGTAATTGGATCACTTACACTACCAATTATTCGTGGGCACTGACCTCCGGCGACGGCCTCAAAACAGTCTACGTTCGCTACCGCGATCTGGTTGGACACGACTCCGATCCGGTTACTGACATGATCGCCTTGTATACTGGCGTGCCGACTGGATCGCTGAGGATCAACAATGGCGAGAGTGCGACAGGATCGTCCAGCGTCACCCTAGCCATCACGGCCACCGACGCATTTGGGATCGCGGGCATGTGCTTGGCGAATGATGCTGCGCCATGCACCTCCTGGGAGCCATTCGCTACTTCACATGTTTGGACACTACCTATGACCGATGGCCTGCATTCGGTTACAGCCTACGTCCGCAATCTCGCAGGTGGGACTACTCCGCTGATTGATAATATTCTGCTTGACACAACGCCGCCCGCCACTACGGTTGACGCTCTCGCGCCTTACTACAATATCTTAGACTTCACAGTGTCATGGTCGGGGGCCGATGCTGGCACAGGTCTTGCCAATTTTGATGTTCAAGCGCGCGATGGGGATGGTCCGTGGACTGATTGGCTTACATCGACCACCGCGCTGTCCGCAACTTTCGGCGGATTTGATGGTCACACCTTCTACTTCCGCGCTCGTGGTCGTGATGCGGTGGACAACGTCGGCAACTATGCATCCGGCAATGGCGACACATCGACGTTTGTCGATAGTCGTCGGCCTGGCGGCGACATCGCGATCAATGGCGGCGCGATCGATACCATCAGCTCGACGGTTGTTCTGGTTCTCAACTCCGCTGACGCGACGCAGATGGCCTTCTCAGACGACGGCGCAAGTTTTACCGCAATGGAACCGTTCGCTGCAACACGCTCGTATCAATTGCCTGATGGTGATGGCCTCAAGACCGTGTACGTCCACTATAAAAATCTGGTCGGCAATACTTCGACCTACAGCGACTCGATTAACCTCGATACTTCTGTGCCGGGCGATGTGGGCATGTCGATCAACAATGATGATCTGGTCACCGATCAAATCACTGTGACCTTGACGCTCAAGGCACCACCGGGCACGCGCCAAATGATGGTCTCCAATAGCAACCGTTTCGTTGGGGCTGACTGGGAACCGTATTCGATCACGCGAACATGGCTCTTGGCTTACAATCCCTATGTCAGCGTCTATCAGGTCTATGCCCGCTTCCGCAATGTGGATGGAACGATCAGTCCAAACTACAACGCACTGATCACGCTACATCTGGATCAACCGCCTCCGCCTATCGATACCACACCGCCGAATGGCAGTGTGGTCATTAACGTTGGCGCCGATTCTACATCGGTGCCAACCGTAACCCTCGATGTGTTGGCCGCTGATAATCCAGGCGGTGTCGGTGTAAAGTGGATGTATTTCCGCGAGTGGAAATACGATCCGACCGTTGTCCAATGGGCGATCGTGCGGAGTTCCGGTTGGATATCTTACACTGAGAATTCAACCGCGTGGACGCTGGCCTCGGGTTCGGGCGTGAAGTATATCGGCGCGTGGTTTGCCGATGCAGCGAACAATGTCTCGAATCCTGTTGCGATCGACGACATCAACTTGATCAATCCCAGCGACACGATCACCAGCACACAGGTCACTCAATACCGGGAGGCTTTCGAGCCGGGTGCGCAGGTTACTGTCACTTTAGCTGTCACTAGCGGTGATGCCGATCTATACATCTGGCGATCCGACAGCACCGGTGCACCCGATTATTGGTCGAATCAAGCTGGCACGGCAACGGAGCAATTGGTGTTTACTGCGGTGGAGGGCGAATATCTAATCGAAGTGCATGGCTATGGTGATAGTTCGCAGTATACGCTGAATATCAACACGGGTGGATCTGGCAGCGTTGCGTCGGCTCCTCGAGATATCGAAAGCGGACGAACGATGTATAAGCCTCTGGTCGTTTCCAGCAAGCCTTTGCCCTCTCATCCGTTAATCACGACCAAACCCGGCGCGATCGAGACGCCCAATGGCAACCCAAAGCGCTACATTTATCTGCCGCTGGTGATGCGGCTTTAGATCCACTGTCGTTAATAACGTTGCGAAGCAAGCTCGGTAGATACTGGACTTGCTTCACTTTTTTAACACAACTTACTTGTGCCTGTGCAGCGTCTGCACTTGTTGTCATAAGGCCATCACGACCACTTGAACAGCAAGCGTGGTGCGCGGTCATTGTGAACGTCCAGAGCAGTCTCTTGTTGCCGCGTAGTCGAAGGATGCAAAGCAATCTCCGCTCCGATCACGGATGCTCCTTCACCCACTTATCAATCATCTGCTGAATCCTCTTCGCCGTCTTCGGCCATTCATTCTCGAAACTCTTGTCGCTCAAGCGCGTCAGTTGAGTGAGCAGCGGTTGAATCTGTTTGCGCAGAGCTGCGGTATCCGGCGGCAAGACAACGGCGTAGATGGGCACCGTCGGGCCAAATTCCTCAAACGGTTGTCGTAGGCGCCAGGTGGAAGTGTAGACACCCGGCGGGCCGGCGATCTCGATCGACACCGACACGGTTGACTCGGCCGTGGGCGGCACATCGGACAGCAACCGCGCAAAACTGGCGGCACCCACTGAACCAGACGTGCGCCCCAAGCCATACAAGCGATCGACCGTCCAGCCTAGATAACCGGTGTTGCGCAGGGGCACATCCAGCGTCGTCGATTCGCCCGCGTTGAGCAGCGGTACCGGCGGACGCTTCAGCAGTTGCGCGGCGTGACGTGGTCGATCTTCCACAAAGACCAGCAGCGCATTGGCCACTTCACGATCGCTCTTCACCAGCGTGCGGCCGCGATACCACAACTGACTCGATCCGCCGCCGTCCAATTTCAGGGCGTTAAACGCGCCGTAATCACGCAGCAGTTCGGCCAAGCCGCGTGTCGATCGCTGTGTGCTGACGACCAGATACAACGTGGTGCCTTGCGCGTCGACGCCCGCCGCCGTTTGTCGATCGCGTCGACAAGCATTGACCGGGATGTTGTCGATCAAACACGCGAGTTCTTCCGGCAGAGGTTGGCCGTTGAGCAAAATGATCGGCCCGCCGCTGACGGCGTTGAAGAGCAGATCACGATAGGCTGCAGGGTCGAGTAAATCGATCGGGTTGAGGTGTGTTACCGCCGCTTGGCCCGATCGGCTGAGCGCCAACGTCGAGCGGCGATATTCGCTGGGATTCGCCGCGATCGTTTCGGCGGTATCCAGCCGCTGGCCTTGTACCACCGTGGGGCCTTCCGGCCCACGCCCTGATCCGAAGTAATCGCCGTTGACGGCAATGACAACATTTTCAGCGCGATAACGCTTAGCCATATCGATCACGCGCTCGCGCTGTTCTGCGGGCGGCCATACGTCCAGCACACCGTTGGCCATGACCGTCTGCACCCGCAAGCGCGGATTCGTCAGATCGACGATGAGCAGATGCGTGTCACCCCGATCTTCCACGCAATACGTGATGCCATCGCGATCCGATCGGCAGTTGGCGCGCGCCGCTGACGCCACCGACAGCGGCAGTAAGACGAGGCATAACCACAACCAGCGCAGTTTCATGCATCAATGATACATCAAGACAGAAAAACCTAGACCGTCAGGCTCGCAGTCGCGCCCGAACTTCCATGAGAACTTTCCCTAACTTATTCTGGCCCGTGCGATCAGACCCACCGCCCCAGTAAGCGTCCGTCGGCGAATCCTCAAACAACTCTTCATCAGCAGTGGCCAGTAGCACCGCCCGAATTTCTGGGTTCACTTCAAACTTGCGCAGGACGGCCTTCCGCATCACCTCATCCTTGACTTCGTCCCAGTCGGGACGCAACGGCCAGTCTCGACGCCGCCCCAACCGCGCCGCTTCTTTGGGCGTCTTGGCCCGTCGCACTTCTTCCAGATACGGCGTGCCGACAAATTTCTGCGCCTGAAAATAATGCTCGCTCGTCGACCAACGCAGACCGTCGAGATCAAAACCATGCCGTGAGAAGTTGGAGAAACAACCGTATTGACCTGTGGTGCTGTAGAAAAAGATCGTCATTTGGCTTGTCGTTGTGCGATGCGCTCTTTCAATTTGGGCAAGACTTCCAGCGGCACATCCACCGACCCTAATTCGGAATGCGTCTTATCGCCGTGAAAGTCGCTGCCGCCGGTCACCAGTAAGCGATGCTGCTCCGCCAGCGCCAACAACTCCGCCTTGATTTTATCCGTGTGATCGAAGTAGTACACTTCGATGCCATCCAGGCCCAACGCGGCCAACTGCGCGGTGAGGTGCGTCGTGCCTGAATGATGGGGGCTGGACAGCACGATCACGCCGCCTGCTTGATGCACCGTATCGATCACTTCTTGCGGCTTGATCTCCAACCGATGGACGTAGGCCGATCCTTGATCGTTGAGATACTTATCGAACGCTTCCTGCGTCGACGCCACATACCCCGCCTCGACGAGCGCCCGTGCCACATGCGGCCGCGCGATCGATTTGGCGTCGCCCGCGAAATACAGCACGCGTTCCCATTTAATGGGCAGGCCCAGTTCCGCCAATTTGTTCACCATCCCTTTGGCGCGGCCCACGCGCGCATCGCGGATCGTCAGCAGGAAATCTTGCAGCACCGCATGGCCGGCATCCGCGCCGTAAACTAGAAAATCAATGTGGCCCAGATTCGTTTCACTGTTGATTTCAAACCCGCCCAGCACCTCAACGCCGAGTTCGCGCCCAACGGCCATGGCCTCTTCCCAACCGGCCGTGGTATCGTGATCCGTCAACGCGATCGTCGTGAGTCCGCGCTCTTTAGCAAGGCGCACCACCTCGGTCGGCGAGAGGACGCCATCGGAGGCGGTGCTGTGCATGTGGAGATCGATGCGAGTCATGAAAGTCCTTGTGTCCAGGCGGGCGGCTAAGCCGCCATAGAGAAGAGTGGTTAAAGATCAACGCGAAGGATGAAGGATGTTATTCATCATATACTGAGCGCGGGAACAAATTGCGGTTTTACGTGCTCCCGCTGGATGGTCACATCCAGCGCCTCAAACGGCGGATGTAACCACGCGCAGCGGACCGCGAGCAATCAAAAGCGCAAAAGGTGCCCGCGCGCAGTATAGGTAATAGATTCATGTTTCTGCAGCAGCGGCAACACCCCTATCGATGAACGGTTAAATTCGACGGTGCGTATACCATTAGAAGCCGTCAAAGAACAACTCCGCAGATTGCTCCAGGCTGGATGGTCACATCCAGCCCCCAATCGCCGGATTTGCAATCCGGCGGGAGCNNTGCGGACTTATTTCTTGGCAAGCCCTTAGCTCAAGGGCCGATGCCAACCGTCAATGAACCACGGTTGTCATACAGCCCCTCGTCGCAATCATTGATGCGCAAGAGCAGCTGACCGTCGAGCGGGGCGGAAAACTGGCCGCCATTTCCAATGAAGAAGGTCCAGTTTCCAATTTTGCCAATGAGCGCGCTACGGCGAACAGTCGGCAGCGGCTCGCAACAACTGGCGCGACCGCACACATAGTTCCAGCCATTACCATTTTCTACCACCGTATCCCGATCGACCACATGGCCCGCTACATAGGCGACTTGGAATTGGCGTCCCGCCACAACCTGTAGACCTGTCGCTTGCCAGCCTTGGTCTGCACGCACATCAAAGAAGGTGGCATTGGGCGGCAGCTGCACCTGGGTCGGGACAGGCGTAGGAACGGCAAGCTGCAGCGTGGCTTGATCAAGTGACACCGAGAAGCTGGTACAGCTGAGCGACACCAGCGCCCATAACAGGGCCACCGCTACCGGAACCAGCCAGCTTCGTCGGCGCAACATTTCTAGTGGTTCTGCCGGAAGATCACGTACGCCAGATTAGCGCGCGGATCGCCTTTCAAGTCGATTTCCACGATCGGCGAGATGGTTTCGCCGTTAGAACCGAGCAACTGCACGTTATATTTGCCGATCACGGGTCTATCGCCCAGCGTAAATTGCCAACCCGATGGTCCGTACTGGGGTGCCGTGCCTGACGGTAACAATTGACCTTCTGCGCCCAGTGGATCGTCACCCCAGACCTTAACCCCAATGCCGGGTTGATGCTTGAGATCAAGGCCGATGACCAACCCGGCTATGCCTGACCAGTTGACGCCGTATAATTGCGCAAATTGGTACTGCACTTCCGCTGTGTACTGATACGGCGATTGCGTTGGGCCTGAGGTAGGCGAAGCGGTCGGTGAGGGTGTGCGTGTTGCTAGAAACGAGGCCCGCGCGGTGCCCGTGATTGTCGTTCGAAAATCAAGGGTCGGCTTGGGCGTCGCCGTCGACGTGCGCGTGAATGTCGGACTCGGCTTGGTGGTGGGTGTGCTGGTCGAAGTGGGCGTGCGGGTTGGCGTATAAGTCGATTGCAGGGTAGGCGTAGGCGCAAACGTCGCTAATGCCTCTTCCCCGTGGGGGCGGAATGGATTGATCGGCAACGTGGGCACCATGAAGATGAGCAAATAACACAAGAACAACAGCGGCGCCAAGATCAAGAACATCCCCGCCAACCGGTTATACAAGCGCGATCGATCCGGAACAACCGCCGGCTCCGAACTCTCTTCGGAATCCACCACCTCTTCAGTCTTGGATTGTTTTTTCAAGAAGCGTCGACGGGCCATAGTAAGCTCACATTCTTCTCGTGCGTCTTTTCGGCGCAAAGACGCACGAGCCGCTGACAACGGATGCTAATAATTGCGCTGAAAATCAATCAAAGCCAAATCGCGCGCGCAATCATTCACCATGCGCACTTTCACGACCGGCGACACCGCCCGGTTGTTTTCATAGACGACCACATAGAAATCAAAATCTCCGGGCGCTCCGATGTAGAGTTCGTAGCCGGCATCACCATTATAGAACTTATTGATGCGCGCGTCACTGCCTGAAACAAACACCTTCTTCTCCTGCTCGGGCACCGGGCCGCCCCACCCCACCACCGAGACACCCTTCAACGGCGCGCCATTCACATCCAACACCTGTCCGCCCACCCCGCCCCAATTGCCGCACGCCGCACCGTACGGATCAGACGTCAAGACCGGCGGCTTGGCGGGCGTAAATTTGTACGGCGATTTCGTCGGCAGCGCCGGGCTTTTGGTAGGGGTGCGTGAAGCGATCGGCGTGCGCGTGGGCACGGCTGTATCAGGGGCACGCGTCGAGATCGGCTTGAAGATCACGACCGGCGTGGGCGTCCACGTCGCAGGCAGCGTGGGCGAGGGAGTAAGACTTGGCGCAGGAGTAAACAGCGCGACCTGCGCGATTGGCTTGAAAGGATTGAAGAAGACAGCCGGGTTCACGAAGATGATCAAATAACAAGCGAAGACGAAGGCCGTTAGCCCCAACACGATATACGTCAGCCGGTTCATCAGGGCCGAATTCGCCACTCGCCGATCATCTCTCATTTGATCATCTTTCCCGTACGTTTTAGCGTTCGAAGAAATAGACTGGCGGCGCCGGGCAGACGGTGCCCAACACCTTATCGTTCTTGTCGGCGCGAATCACCGCGATCGTCCAGTTGTAGCGACCACCGGGATAGATTTCGTACACGGCGACCGGGAACTCACAATAGGTGGTGCAATCTTTGTTCTTGGGATCCGTCCGATCGGCCCACCCCACCGAGCCCATGCCACTCCCCGGTGGATCAAACAGCACATCGAAATGTTCGTTCGGGCCTAACACCCGGCCGAACTTCCAGACCAACTTAGGCACGTCATACTGATTGTATTTTTGCGACGGCGGCGGCCCTAGCAAGACCAGCGTCTTGCACAGGTCTTCCGTTGGCGTCGGCGTCACCGACGGCGTCGGGGTATCCGTCGGCAACGGCGTACGAGTGGGGCGCGGTGTGTGTGACGGCGTCGCCGTGGCAGTGGCCCGCGTCGCCGTGGGCTTGTAAGTCACCGCGGGTGTCGGCGTCCACGTAGGCGGCAGCGTCGCGATGGGCGGCAGCGTCGGCGCGAACGTGCTCATCGCCAGAGTATACGGCTTGAAAGGATTGAAGACCACGGTTGGCACGATGAAAATGGTGCCATAGCACAACAGCATGAAGATCGACAATCCCAAGAAGAGTAAGGCCAGCCGATCGAACAGGCGCGCCTTCGATGATTTAGTTGTGGCCGACTCTGTGCCCTGCGTCATGGTTTAGCCTCGATCCTGAACGGCTTCATTGCCCCGCCAATCGTTGCACCTTGGCCTGCGCGCGCAAACCGTTTAGCCAATTTTCCATCGCCTGCTGTTGTACCTTCAACAACTGCTCGCCTTCCAGCTTGCGCGCCGGATCGCGCTCCAGCACCTGTACCAAGTGATAGCCAAAAGCACTCTGCACGACGCTGCTTATCTGTCCGGGCTGCAACGCAAAAGCGGCATCTTCCAGTTCCTTGGAAACCAGCGTACCGCGCGCAAACCAGCCCAGATCGCCGCCGTTGGCTTTGGTCAACGTATCGCGCGAAGACTGCTGCGCCACCTGACCGAAGTCGGCGCCGGCCTGAATCTGAGCGAGCAGCGCTTGTGCCGTAGCCTGCGAATCGACCAGGATGTGCCGGGCGTGGATTTGTTCAACCGCTTGAATCGTCCCGATAACCCGATCGCGCATCTTGTTGTTGAGCATTTGGGTGTGCTGCAAGGTGCGCGCATCGGCTAACGTCTGACCGCTCTTTTGCAACAGCTGCTCGAAAGCGGCCTGGCTGCCGACTTGCTTGACGATCTCTTGCAAGGCGGCTTCCACTTCGGCGTCGCTTACGGCCACCCCTTGCTTGGCCGCTTCCTGCGCGATCAACATATCATCGATCATGCCGTCCAGCGCCAATTGCTTTTCCTGCGCCAATTGCGCTTGCCCTTGAGGCGTATTGACATCGACCCCGCGTTGAGTCAACCCAGCCTTGCGCAGTTCAACTTCACGGGCGTACACGGCCATGGGAATTTCTTGCCCGTTGACCACGGCGGCCGGCCCTTGCGGAACTGCCGTAGGTTGCGGAGCAGCAGGTTGACCAGGTTTAGCTGTGACAGTGGGCACAGACGCCTTGATTGGAGCAGAATTAGAACCACACGCGGTCAGCACCAATCCGCCCACGAGAAACACCAGTACCCATCTCATCATTTTTCCGGCTGATAGACTACGACTGAACAAGAGAAACCTCCGATCATGGATGACTAAACCAACCAAGTATAAACCAACGCGAGTGTATTATACTCAGCCGAAAACGATTGTGCAAACAATCAAACCAGGCAACACCCGCCCCGCACACAGACTGACTTGCGCATTCAAATCAGCCATGCTAGAATCGCATTCAATTCTCTAGGAGTGGCTTCGGCTGGCTCCACATCCGGTGACGGCCTGCAGTTTGCCGTCATTTTTCACGAATCACGAAAGGAACACATAGACACATGAGTTACATGAGATCCGTTGGCCGCACACGCTGGTTCATCATTATCGGGGTGGTGGTTGCCATTCTTGTCATTGCCGGTCTGCTGTTGCCCCCCGCTTCGGTGTTGGAACGCACCGGCATTGTCTGCTCCGGCAACACCCTTAACGCCGACACTCCTGCCGCCGCCCTGCCCAATGGATTGACGGTGGCGCTGTCTGATCCGGCGCGCCCCTTGACTTTTAAGGTCCAGACGATTGATCAGGCGAAGTATGAGACGGCCGCTGCCAACGAAGACTTAGCCAACGCGCAAACCGCTCAGCCCGTGCAGCTCACCTTGAGCAGCCCGATTTATCAATTGAGCGCTTGCGGACAGGGTCCCGTTTCGGCAAGTATCGCCGTCGCTCTGCCGGCAGGTGCGCAGCCCGATCAAACCTACGATCTCTATAGCTGGGACGGCAAGGATTGGACCTGGCTCGGCGCGTATGTTGACCCGGCCAGCCAAACGGTTTCCGCTCAGGTGGAGACTTTGCCGAAGAATGTCGCGCTGTTCAAGTCAACCTCGATGGCGCCGGCTGTGAGCGTCCAGGTAAAGCCCGGCCAAAAATTGCCGGCCGGCGCAGCCGAGACACTGACAGAAGCCTACCTCCTTGGTTGGTCGTTGGCCGACGACGGATCGATCATTGCGACCGCAGGTGACCTGCCGGAGACCGGCAAAGCCAAGTTGTTTGCCGTGGTGCAATCTCTGGAAGCTGCCCCGGTACAGAACATGCTCGTCAGCGAAGATTCCACCAAAGCGCACCTTGACAATCTGAGCGAACTCGCCGGACGCAGTAACTTTGCGGGTCTGGCGCTTGATTATCGCGGCCTGCCCACCGAAGATCGCGCCGCGTTTACCAAGTTCGTCACGCAGCTGGCAGCGCGCCTGCACGATCAAAAGAAGTTGTTGGCCGTGGTACTGCCCACTCCAGCGATCGATGCGAATGGCGCACCCGATACGGCAGGCTATGACTGGGTCACGATCGGTCAAGCGGCCGATATTGTGCAAGCCGACTTCGGCCAAGACCCGGCCAACTATCTCAGTGGCAAAGCGGGCTACGCCCTGGTCGATTGGGCGCCGACCCAGATCAACCGCTACAAATTCCAGCCGATTTTCTCGGTGGCGAGCATCAAGACCGGCAGTGACGGCAAGGTCGTAGATGTTCCCTTTGCGGAGGCCATCAAACCGATCGGCCAGTTCACCGTCACGACTCCGCTAAACGTCACGCCGGGAACGCCCGTCACTTTGGCATTGAGTAACCCCACGCAGGTCAGCGACTTCAACTACGACGATACGACGCAAACCTATCGCTTCAAGTATGTCGAAACCGGCAAGTCGTACATTGTGGTCGTGAAGACGGCGCGCACCCTGGCGCATCAACTCGACTTGCTCCAGCCCCGCAATATGCGTGGCGCCGTCATTACCGGTCTGGCCGGCGATGTGGAACCGGCCTCGCTCGCTCAGGCGTTGAAGGGCTATCGGCAGCAAGCGGTGCCGCAGGGTTTGCCCAATCCGCTTGACCTGCAATGGAGGATCGCCTTAGCGAACGGCAAAACGATCACGATCACGCGCCCCATCACCGATACGACTTACGTGTGGACCGCACCGGATCAGGCAGGCGAGTTTACGGTCGTGGCGTTAGTGGGATCGCAGTCGCACGGCACTAGCAAGATGATGATCACGACCGGGCTGAGCGACACCGCTGCGCTCTCGTCTACCGCATCGATCACCGCAACCGCTGGTCTCACGACGACGGCCTCGATCACCACAACGGGCGCAGTCACCGCCACCGCTTCGGTCATTCCCTGTTTAAGCGCTGCCTTCGTGGCCGATGTGACTATTCCCGATGGTACGAAGTTAAAGAACTCCGAAGCCTTTTCCAAGACGTGGCGACTTCGCAACAACGGTCAATGCAACTGGCCCGACGATACCACGCTGGTCTTCGTGAGCGGAACCAAGCTGGATTCGCCCGACTCGGTTCAAGTGGGCAAGGTCGTCTCTGGCACTGAGAAAGATATCTCTGTTCAACTGAAAGCGCCCGATCAATACGGCAGCTACACGGGCCTGTGGCAGTTGAAGAGCGCGCAGGGTAACTTTGGAACCCAGATGAGCGCCATCATTCAGGCCGGCGATCCACCGGCGGGAAATGTATCCGCTGGTCAACCCGCCCCGACCAACCCGGCCCCGACCAACCCGGCTCCGGCCAATCCGGCCCCGGTGGCTGTCCCTGTGACCAACGGCGGCTTTGAAATCGGCGGACAGATCAACGGGTCGCCGTTTGGACCGATGAAGCAAGCGGGCATGAAGTGGATCAAAGTTCAGAGTCACGGCGGCGATGAGTCCGGCGCGATCAACATGGCGCACTCCAACGGCTTCAAGATTCTGCTCTCGGTCCTCGGCGATCGCGGCAGCGTGATGGATCCGAATTATCAAGCGTCCTATGCGGCCGATGTGGCGAAGATGGCCGCCGCGGGCGCAGACGCGATCGAGATTTGGAACGAACCCAATATCGATCGCGAATGGCCGACCGGACAAGTCAACGGCGGGAACTACACGCAGCTGCTCGCCAAAGCCTACAACGCCATCAAGGGCGCTAACGCCGGCACGATGGTGATCAGCGCGGCCCCGGCGCCGACCGGCTTCTTCGCGGGTGGCTGTCAGGACGGCGGCTGCAATGACAATGTCTTCATCGGGCAGATGGCCGCGGCAGGGGCCGCCAACTACACGGACTGCATTGGAGTCCACTACAATGAAGGTATCCTTGGGCCTGATCAGACCAGCGGAGATCCGCGTGGAAGCAGTGGCTATTACACGCGTTACTACTGGGGCATGGTGAATACGTACGTCGCCGCTTTCGGCGGTGCGCGCAAACTATGCTTTACCGAATTCGGCTATCTGACGCCCGATGGTTATCCACCCTTGCCCGGAGGCTTTGCCTGGGCACAAAATACGACGGTCGCCCAACAGGCTCAATGGCTGGCCAGAGCAGCTTCACTTTCGGCCTCTAGCGGCAAAGTACGTTTAATGGTCATCTTCAATGTCGACTTCGACTACTATGGCGATGATCCGCAAGCGGGCTATGCCATCATTCGCAAGGGCGGCGGCTGTCCAGCCTGTGAAGCGCTCGGCGCGATTATGCCGCACTAAAAAACGCTACGAACAACCGCAAAGGCGCAGAGACATTCTCTGCGCTTTTGTTTCTCAAGGAGAGACTGTCGCATGAAAAATGATTCGATCTTCAATCGCATTCCCCTGCCCTTCATGATCGCCATCTGGATAGGGCTGGTGGCGGTGGGCGCTGTGTTGGTTTACTCGGTCTTCTTCAGCGGCACTGGCGCTGCCGACTCGACGGCCCAATCAGCGCCGAAGACGACGCTCACGGCCCAAGCCGCCAAAGCGACTAAACCCGTTGCGACACAGGCTGCGGCAAAACCCGCGACACAACAACCGACGGTCAATCCTAAGCTAGGCGCCGATGGGTTGTATCCCGCCCTGGACTTTGGCTATGGCGTGCAAGTCAACGGTTTGGTGGGTGATGCGAATCTCGCTGCTGATCTGGCCGACCGCGCGCACGCCCGCTGGATCAAACAACAATTGCAATGGGGCGTGTTTGAAGCCGAGCAGGGCAAGGTTGATTGGACGGGCTTCGACAACATCATCAATGCAGCACACGAACGCGGCCTGCGCGTGATGCTGAGCATCCCCACCGCACCACAGTGGACCCATCCGAACCTCGCGCCCAGCACTCCGCCGGGTGAGAACGATCCTGAAGCGATCAAAGGCCCGCCCGACGATCCGCAGGCCTATGCTAATTTCGTCGGTCAGGTCATCGATCGGTACAAGGGCAAGATTCAAGCGATCGAGGTATGGAACGAACAGAACTTGGTGCGCGAGTGGCGCGTGAATCCGCAGGTACTGGATGCTAAGCGTTACATCGATCTGCTGCGCGCAACCTATAAGATTGTCAAAGAAAAAGATCCCAACATCATAGTCATCAGTGGTGCATTGTCGCCTACCGGTGGAGACGACGGCGTCACCGTCATCGATGACGCGCATTACATGCAGCAGATGATCGACGCCGGCCTACTGGATACAGTGGACTGCGTAGGCGCCCATCACAACGGCTATAACATTGGCCCCAATGTAGGCGCGGCAGAGGCACTGACCTTGCCCAAGGCGGCCACGGCCAAATTCACGGGGCCGTTCGACAACAGTAAAGGCACACCGCATCGCTCATGGTATTTCAAGGAAACACTTCAAGAATACGCCCGCCAACTGGCAGGTCGCAAGCCCATCTGCGTGACCGAATTCGGCTGGGCCAGCAGCGAAGAATACAGCGTGTACCCCAAGGGCTTCGAGTTTGCGCAGGACAACACGGTGGCCGAGCAAGGCCAGAACATCGTCGACGCGTTCAAGTTGATGAAACAATGGGGCTTTGTGAAGATGGCCTTCTTGTGGAATCTGGACTACGGCAATAAAGGCAAAGGCCCGACGGATGATCCCGTACCTTATAGTTTAATCAAGACCGATGGCAGTAAGCGTGCCTCATGGGATCCGGTGCGCCTTTATCTGAAGCAAGTCACTGGCGACAATTAAGCCGTCGCGGCGACAATTAAATCGCCGTCGGCCAAGAAACCGGGTTTCTACTTCTCAGCAGACGATACAGCGAGACGGTAGAAACCCGGTCTCTATCTCTAATACGGCTCAGCCGTCATTGCGACCCCGCCAACAACGCGGGGCAGGTGAGCGTCTCCGCCTGGCGCACCCCCGCAGACAGGGCGTGCGACGAAGCAATCTCTCTCACGGATGGCAAGGCCTGCTGATTGGCGCGGAGATTGCTTCGCACGCCCTATCCGATGCAGTGCATCGGGGGCGCGCTTGGCGAATGCGCTCGCAATGACGACGGTTGAGTAGTTTTTCAGGTATAATCTGGCACATGTTGACCAATCCATTCATCATCAGCGCCAGTTTCTTTTTCCATCTCATCGCCACCGTCGTGTGGATTGGCGGCTTGGTGACCCTGGCGGTGATCGTGCAACCCGTGCTGAGCCATACGATCACCGACGTGAAAGAACGGGCGCGTTTAATGGAAGCGGTGCAGAAGCGTTTCCAGCCGATCGCCAATCTCAGCCTCATCGTGTTGATCTTGACCGGCCTGGTGCAGACCGTGAACAGTCCATTCTACAAAGGCTTTCTGCGCTTCGATAATGTCTGGACGGAAGCGATCTTGTTCAAGCACCTCGCCATCGTCGGCATGGTGATCATCGGCGGAGTCATGACCTTCTCGATTCAACCGGCCGTCAGACGCAACGCGCTGCTGCTGGCGAATGACGTGGCCGATACCGCTGACGTCGCCAAACTGCAAAAACAGCAAGCGCGCTTGACGCGACTCAACCTGGTCCTGAGTGTCTTGGTGCTGCTCTTCACAGCCATGGCCAGCGCCCAGACCGTCCGCTAACCGCGCGCCCAGACACCATCATGTTCGAAATCGTCTTCCTTGGCACCTCTGCTTCAGCACCGTCGATCCGGCGCGGGCTGCCCTCGGCTGTGGTGCTGCACAATGAGCAGCGCTTCATGGTCGATTGCGGCGAAGGCACCCAGCGGCAATTGCTGCAAAGCGGCTTGGGCTTCAAACGGCTCGATAAGATTCTGCTGACCCACGGGCATCTCGATCACATTTTGGGATTGGCGGGGCTGCTCAGCACGTTGATGCGCTGGGAAACATTGGAACAGTTCACCATCTTTGGCGGACGATCCGCGCTGGAACGCGTGGAAGATTTGATCTACCGCATCGTGCTGCGTGACGCCAAGACCGCCGTGAAGCTGCACTTCACCGAAGTGAAGCCCGGCCAGCTCTTTGAAGACAGGTCGTTTGAGTTGTCGGCTTTCTCCGTCACGCATCGCGGCAGCGGCAACTTCGGTTATCTGTTTCGCGAAAAATCCCATCGGCCTTTTCTGGCCGATCAGGCCGAAGCGCTCGGTGTGCCGTTTGGCCCGGAACGGAAGCATCTGGTCGCAGGTAAATCGATCGTGTTGGCTGATGGCCGCGTGATTCAGCCCGACGAGGTGCTGGGGCCGCTGGTGGAAGGCACCACGTTCGCCATGGTCGGCGACGCCGCCCGCATCGACAACTTGATCGATCCGATCTATGGCGCGGACGCACTGGTGATCGAATCGACGTATCTGAATGTAGAGGCCGAACTGGCGCAAGCCTACGGGCATTTGACGGCGACACAGGCCGCGCAACTGGCCCGCGAGGCGGGCGTGCAACAACTCATTTTGACTCACGTTTCGCGCCGTTATCCCGAGCGCGATGTGTTAGCCGAAGCGCGCACTATTTTTCCACGGACCGTGGTGGCGCGCGATTTCGATCATTACCGCATCATGAAAGACAAAGCGCTACTGCGGGTGATCGACACCCCGGCCGAGGAGGAAAGCTATGTCTCTGCGTAAAGCCAGCGTCCTGGAAATGGCGACCGCCGCCTATGAACTGGACGCCGCCGTGAAGCGCGGTATTCTGCAGCGCGTCGACGGACGGTTGACCATCATGGGCGAGGATCTGGATAGCGTGTTGCAGCGCTTCGAAGGCCAGGAGATCGTCTTGATTGCGGCGTCACTCACCGACGATCGCCCGCTCGATCCGCGCACCTGCCGCACCTGCGGGCGCGAGTATTTCGGGCTGGAATGTCCGCACTGCCGCGACGCGCGTATCCGCTTGCGAGGACGTTAGATGGAGAAACCGGGTTTCTCCCGGCTGTCTTGGAAAAGGCGATCGAATAGATTCAGACGCCAGGCGTAGCATCGTTAGAATGAAGAAACCCGGTTTCTGCAGGCGTGCGCCATGAACCACGTCGAAGTTCTCCGGCAAGTTCCGCTCTTTTCCTCACTGACGAACGAACAGATCGCCGCCGCGGCCGATCAGTTCCACGTCAGTTCATTCGCACCGGATATGATCATTTTCCTGGAAGGTGATCCGGCCGATCGGTTGTGGGTGGTTCAGTCGGGCCAGGTCAAGATCGTCAAACAGTCCAGCGATGGACAAGAAAATCTCCTCGAAGTGATCACTCCCGGTGAGATGTTTGGCGGCGCCGGCATCCTGTTTCCCGTCCATCCCGCTACGGCGGTCGCCATGACGAACACCCTCACGCTCAGCCTGGAACGCGAGGCTTACTTGCGCCTCATCCGCCAGTATCCCGACATTGCGCTGCGCATCATCGCCCTGCTCGGCGACCGCCTGCAAGCCGCGATGAAGATGCGGGCCTTATCCACCGAACGGGTGGATGTGCGCCTGGCGAATATTTTGTTGAAGCTGGGCGATAAGGTGGGCGAACCGACGAGCGCAGGCATCCGCATCAACCTGCCTTTGTCGCGCCAGGACCTGGCCGATATGACGGGCACCACCATCGAGACGGCCATCCGCATCATGAGCAAATTTCGCAAAGAGGGATTGGTCCACACCGAGCCGGGCGGCTTTGTGGTGATACTCAATCACGAGCGCCTGAAACGCTTGAGCGATGGCGCGCTGGAGTCAGAACCCCGATCGGTTGGCTAAACCCGATCGGGTTTTTGTTTGACCCGGCGGCGCGTTCATTCCACACAAGGCTGGATCGATCGACCTTGTCAGCCAGAAACGTGACTGACACCTGGATCGTTGGGCGCACTTGTTGCGCGTCACAGGTGTTTTCATTCCACACATTTTTCGCCTATTGCTATTCGCCAAACTTTGGCTATAATCTAGCCAGATATGCGATACGCGATTGTTCTCTCACCCGAAGCCGTTGAAGATTTGGAACACCTCAAAGCGAGCCCGCGCGCCAGCGTGCGGGACGCGATTGAAACGCACTTGAGGCAGTCGCCAACCAAAGTGAGGAAGAGCCGCATCAAACGGTTGCGTGGATTGAAGCGGCCACAGTACAGGTTGCGGGTTGACGACATTCGCGTCTATTACGATGTGATCGAAACCAGTGTCAAAATCGTCGCCATCATCAGCAAGTCAGAATCGACTGATTGGCTGGCAAGGGTAGGAGAAGAAGAATGAAACACGTTGCGCTGTCTGAAGTTAAAGACGATTTGTCCAAATATCTCCGACTGGCCGAGAAGGAAGAAGTGATCATCACCCGGCACGGCAAACCGGCAGGGATTCTAATTGGGTTCGAATCGGAAGACGAATGGTTTGAATATCGGCTCGAACATGATCCGGCATTCTTGCAACGGGTTGAACGCGCCAGGCAAAGTCTGCGTGTCGGTCGAGGTGTGAAGTTAGAAGATGTGGAAGCGTAGAAACGGCTCGCTACCCTTGGCCATGCGCTCAACCAGCGTCCTGAGAGACTTGTCCATTTACAATGAGGCGCTTTTTGCAGAACAGGAGAGAAGATTATCCTGCCCGATGACTGCACGTTCTTAGCGCTTTCCAGCGGCGCGCTGGCGGTGTCTCGCCGCCACGCGGTGTTCTGCCGCATACCGGCGGGCGAGGTAAAAGCTATGCAGGCTGTCCTCTCGGGCGAGGCGACGCTGGATGTATTGAGCCAGATCTTGCTGGACGATCTTGAGCGACATGGTTTCTTTGGCCCGCCCCGCCCGGCCAAGCCAGACTTGCCGACCGTGCAAATTCAACTCACGAATGCCTGTAATCTGGCCTGCGCCTACTGCTGTACGAATTCGGGAGGACGGCGTTCCCAAGAAGTGAGTTTTCAGCAAATGCTGCCCGTGGTGAGGCAGATTCCAGAGGTCTGTGGCCCTGAGGCACACGTCGCTTTGCTGGGCGGCGAGCCATTGTTGGTGCCGTGGGCTATCGAGCTGGCCTTCGAGATCGTGCGGTTGGGCCTGCCTCTGACGATTTTTACCAACGGCCTATTGTTGGCAAAGGACGCTCTGGCAAAACAAGTAGCCGGATTGATTGACAAGGGAGTTCAAGTCCGCGTGAGCCTGGGCGGCCCCTCGGTGGAGATTTGCAACACCATTTCTGGAGCCGACCGATTCGATACCGCCTTGCTTGGCTTGCACAAGCTAGCGGCGTTTGGAAGCCGCGCGACGGTTGATCTGATGTTCATGCCGCAATATGCCGAGGACATCTCGCGCGAACTGCCCATACTGCGAGGGCGATTGCCGCTGAACACGCCCATCACGCTGGGTGTGCTCTACCGCAGCGGCAGAGAAACCGGAGGGCATCTTTTCAAAAGCCAAATGGAGTTGGAAGCCGCGCTGGATCGTGTAGCCTTCGAGGCAGGCGTGTCCATTGCGGCCGCTCGCACCAGCCCAACCGCCGACCGCCGCGAAGGCTGCGGCTGCGCCCTGGGCCGGCACATCCACATTCGCAGCGACGGCGCTTTGTTCAACTGCTTCAAGATGGAAGAGCAGGTGGGCCATTTAGAGACGATCGGCTTTGCCGCCGCCGCAAAATCCATTCGAGAGCATCCGCATTACGCGAGTGCTCTGCCCAGCTGTGCCGACTGTCCGCTTGCCACGCTCTGCGGCGGAGGATGCCGGTCGGAGAACTGGCTTTACACCGGGAATGCAGACGAACCGCCGTGCGGTCCCTGGCGTGTCCGCGTCATCAGCGAGTTGCTGGCCGAGGATCGCGTCACGGCAGTGGAATGGCCGGTGGCGTTTCTCCTGCAAGAAGCTCACTGCCGTGGCCTCGAGACGCCCCACGATCTGATACCACGGCAGATGTCGCGCCATTTGATAGATTGATGTAATTCGAGTAACCAAGTTTCCTTGCCTGGGCGCAAGGAGAAGGAGATACCATGCCCCAGCCGCTTGCCATTTGCATCGAAGAACTGGGATCGTCCGAAGCCAGGTACATTCGCTGTGTGGCGCTACCAGGCCGACAGCCCGGCCTGCGCCTGGATAAAACTGGCCAGGTGTTGTGGCAGAGCGACGATGACGTGTCTTGCGAGTTGTGGGTTTCTGCCGATGAGCGCCTGATTCTGTACCGGCCAGAAGGCGCGGACAGTGTCACGCTTGACCGGGCCGGGCGCACGCTGAACGTGCCTTACGACAAACCCGTCGTCGTTATTGACCAGGATCAGATCAGCGTGGGCGCGCGGCGAGTGCGCCTCCACATCCACGGCGAAGCGCCCTCAGTGGCGGCCCCGTCGCCGCTGCCAGCCAGATCACAACCATTGGGCCGCCTGGCACGGGCGCTTGCGGCGACCGCCGTCATTGGTGCGGCCGTTGCTGCGGGTGGCTGCGTCGAGCAGCCCATCGAAGTTCAGCAAGCGCCTCCTGCCGTGGCTACGCCAACTATCGAGGTCCGGCTTGCGCCGCCAGCCCCGACAGCGGCACCGCCAGTGCTGTCCCCAACGCCGGGAGTGAGCAAGAACACGGTTCTGCAATCTATTCAGGGTGCGTGGACGGCAAGCCAGGTGTATGTCGTGTCCGGCAAGCGCACCTGGATCACGGGCACGTTGACTATAGAAGGAAACGCCTATACATTCAAGCCGGCGCGCCAAGTCAAAGGGCCATCCGTGCAAGGGAAGCTCGACCTGCTATTTGATGCGCCCCAAGGTCAAGTGACCATTGCTTATCTGGGCAAGGTAAAGCCGGAAGACGCTATTGAGAGCCTTGCGCCGGGAGACACGTTGGCTACCTGCGAGTTTCGCGCCAAATCCGGTGTGGTGGGTAAATTCCTGATAAAGCTACAGGATTCCAAAAGCCTTTACTTGCAATCGAACAAAGGTGATCTCTGGAGCGTCAAAAAGCAACTCGGGGCCGCCAATCAGCAGTAATTCGCCCGATACCCCTTGTGCTCGGCTTTAGTGGTGGTTGCCGCCCAACCCCGGCATCTTTAAGAAACTGACCGATCCACGTGCCCGCTCAAATCATACGTCAGCGCGCCATCGATCTTCACCGGCACGAATTGACCCACGGGCGCACTGCCTTCCAGAATCACCATGCCATCGATCTCCGGCGCATCGCGATACGATCGGCCCAGCGTCAGCCCATCGCCCTGCCCTTCGATCAATACATCGAGCGTGCGGCCCACGTGGATCTGATTGCGCTTCAATGAGATCGCTTGCTGCATCTCCATCAAGCGCTCGTAGCGTTCTTGCTTCACTTCCTCCGGTACTTGATCAGCCAACTCGGCGGAGGGTGTGCCCGGCTCGAACGAATACTGGAACGCCCCTACCCGATCGAACTGCAAATCCTGCACGAACTTCAATAGCCCTTCGAATTCTTCGGCAGTCTCTCCCGGATAACCGACGATGAACGTCGTGCGGATCGCTACGTCGGGCATGGCGGCGCGAATCTTCTCGAAGGTACGATACACCCACTCAATGTTGGCCGGGCGGCGCATGCGCTTCAACACATCGGGATGGCCGTGCTGCAAGGGAATATCGACGTAATGCACGATCTGCGGTCGGGTTGCCATCACCTCGATCAGCCGATCGCTGACTGCGCCGGGATATTGATACATGAGGCGAATCCATTTCAATTCCGACGCGCTAGCGCAGATCGATTCGAGCAGCGTGGGCAAGCCGTCTTTCAAGCCCAGATCGTGACCGTAGTCGGTGAGGTCTTGCGCGATCAGGATCAACTCGCGCACGCCGCGCTGAACGAGCATTTGCGCTTCGTGAAGGATCGCTTCCGGCGGGCGGCTGACGGCCGTGCCTTTGATGCGCGGAATCGAGCAGAAGGCGCAGGGCCGCCGGCACCCATCGGCGATTTTGAGGTACGCGCTCGTGCCAGCCACCGACATACGCAGCGCGCCATGCTCGTCCGCGCCGACGACTTTCGCTTCCTCAGGCAGATGATACAGAGGTTCAGGATGTTTCGTCGCCCGCAGTTTATCGGTGAATTCGACGATGTCCATCCAACGCCGCGTGCCGATCACTCCATCGATGCCGGGAACGGCAGCCACAATCTGCGGCCCCCAGATTTGCGATAGGCAGCCCGCCGCGATCAACGTCTGTTTGCGATTCTTGCCCTCGGCCAATTCGCGCAGCGATCGGATCGATTCCTCGCGCGCCGGGCCGATGAAGCCACAGGTATTCACGATGAGGATGGAGGCCTCGTCAGGATCGGTCACGCCCGCATAGCCGGAGGCATTTAGCAACTGTGCCATGCTCTCCGAATCGACCGAGTTTTTGGAGCAACCCAAAGAGAGAAGATAGTAACGCTTGGACTTCATGTTCCCCCGCTGAAAGAGCGACCGGGTTTCTGGTTCCTGCGGAGCAGGCGAAACCCGGTCGATGAATTCTTGTTGATGGGCAACTACCGTTTATTGTACCGTATTCGTCATAGCCTTAATCGCTTGCGGCGCGATGCTCGGCACCGCGAGCGGCACATCCACCGGGCCGCGGCGTCCCCAGGCCCGCGCCACAATCTCGCCACGCGCGCCCAGCACACTGTCTTGCCCACCCTGCCGCACGGTGAGCGCGGCGCCATTACCCGTTTCGACGATGATCTCTTCCTGAGCGATCCAGTCGCGCGCCATACTGGGATCGAGCATCCCTTCAAAGGCCGTCTGCCCGTCGAGCGTGATCCGCGCCCACACATGCTCACCCGGAATCACGGTGATCGAGATGGGACCATCGCTCACGGGGGCCGCCGCACGCTCCGCGCGATCGGGTAACAGCGTCCCCCCGATCGCATTCGGCACAGTCTTCAGCGGATCGGGCGCGGGTGATTGACCCGCCGAGCTTAGTGCCGATACGATCAGAAAGGCACCCAGCGCAAACAGCACAATCGCACCGACAATCATCACCCAGGTCGGGATGCCGCCGCTCGAAGCCGGAGACGCGGACGAAGCGGGTTTGCCGGAATTCGCCGCGAGAGAGGGCAATTTCAAAGAGCGTTTGCTCGGCTCGCTAGGCTTGCCCGGCAGCGGCGTCACGGACTTGAGCGGAATAGAAATGGGCGGCTTGGCGGTGGCCGACGGTTTCTGTGGCGGCGGCAGCAACACCGACTTCGTGGGAGTTGGAGTTACGATCGGCTTGGCCGCGGGCGCGGGCGCTAATGGCCGCACTTCGGCTGGAGCAGATTTATCGGCATCCAACGCGGAAGCGAGATGCTCCCCATCAAGGCCCAGGAAGTTGGCGTAGGAACGCACAAAACCGCGCGCCTGAACCGGACCTGGCAACACGTCAAATTGATTCGCCTCGATCGCTTCAAGGAACGCACCCTTGATGCGCGTGCCCTTGAACGCCTGCTCCAGCGTCAAGCCTTGTGCTTCCCGCGCGGCGCGAAGTTGGGAACCGATGTCCATCATGGGGATTTATGATTACAGATGGCTGATTGCTGATTGCGGATCACACCTAGCCGGACCTCAATCAACAATCAGCCATCGAAAATCGACAATACTATACAGCCGTTTCGGCGACGCCTTCTTCACTCACCACGTTGACCGTCAATTCCGGCTCCAGTTCCGTCGCCAGGTGCACGGCCACCTTGTGGGTACCCAGGGCGCGGATGGGCTCGCGCAATTCGAGCTTGCGCTTGTCGATCTCGATCCCGGTCGTGCGCTTGAGTTCATCGGCGACCTGCTGCGTGGTGATCGAACCGTACAGCTTGCCACCCTCGCCGACACGCGCCGCAAAGGTCAGCGTGACCTGCTTGATCGCTTCGGCCACGGTGGAGGCGTCGGACGCCAACTTGGCCTGGCGCATCTGCTCGGCCCGGGCCAGCACATCGGCCTGCTTCATCGCGCCGGGCGTCGCTAACACCGCCATCCCCTGCGGGATGAGGTAATTGCGCGCATAACCGTCGGCCACGTTTTTCGTCTGACCGGCTTTGCCTAACTTGGAAACATCATGCTTCAACAGAACCTTCATTTTGAACGACCTCTCCTTACTTAAGACTCGAGGGCTGATGATACCTCAAAACTCCTGAAAACTCAACCGCATTTTTCATCTCAGGTAGTCAGATAGGCTACGAGGTGAAGCGTTGCGAAACGGCTCCGATCGGACAAGACCGGGCTAACCCAAAGTGGAGCGATGTGGCGCTGATGACTATCAGCTCTTCCGCCGCTTTCATGCTGCGGCATGAGTAGATGGGGAAACAGATGTCCGGCACGCTCGATCTCGCCTTTTTGGGACGGGCTGTGAAACTAAACACCCAACAGCCTGCGTATTGTCTAGCAACGACAGATCAGCATGGTACACTCAAGACAGAAGTCTCTGCTCAGCGTGCCGAGCTAATCCAACCAGCATACCTGGTATGGGTCTATAACAAGAAGCGGAGGGTCTATGCCAGACACGATCGCAGCTTGCGCTCTTTATGAAGAATCCTGCGGGCAACTAATTTCAATCAGCCATGGCGAGTGACACCCGTTTGATCGAGCGCGATCCGCAACGGATCGACGCGCGGCCTCGCGACGCGCGACATCTCAAGGGCCTGCGCTTTCAGGCCAGCAGCAAGCTCGCCGCCGAAGTGATCGGCCGGCTGCTTCAATTCGCCTTGATCTACGCCGCCCAGCGCCTCTTAGGCCCCGCGAACTATGGCATCATCACTTATGGCCTGGCGGCGGGTGTGGTGTTAGCGCCCGCCACTGATCTGGGCATGCAGTTGATCATCACACGCGAGATCGCGCGCGATACGCAGACCGCCTCTCGGCTAGCCGGCCTCGGCCTAGCGCTCAAGTTGATCCTCACGCTGTGTGCCATCGCATTGCTCCTGCCGATTAGTTTACTGCGCCCGGTAGAGGCGGCCTTTGCCACGTTCATCCTGGGCCTGGCCGTCATCGGTGCTTCGTTCGCGGAATATTTCGGTTACGTCTTTCGCGGTCTGCGGCGTGTTGAACTGGACGCGGCCCTCACTTTGCTGCTGCGTCTATTCGTGTTTGCGTTTGGCTTTGCCGCCTTGTTGTTCCGTCCTAGTGTAAACGGCGTGGCCGTCGCCTATTTAATCGGCAATTGCCTCGTCGCGCTGCTTGGCTATCTCTGGTTGCGACGGCGATTTTTTATACCGCAACTGAAGGCCAAGCGATTGGAGCTGCTGGTGTTGCTGCGGCAAGCCCTGCCCTTGGGCGGCGCCATTCTTTTCTCGATCGGCTATACGCGTACCTCGATCTTTCTGCTCGATGCCTTGCATAATTCCAGCGCGGTCGGCGAGTATGGTGTGGCTTTACGCCTGACCGAGCCGCTGGCGATGATTCCTGCCGCGATCATGGCCGCCGTGTTTCCGGCATTGTCTCACGCGCTGGGTCAGCAGGGCTATGCGGCCACGCGTCCGCTGCGTGTCAAAACGATTGGATTGCTTGCCCTCGCCGGATCAGCGATCGCCCTCGGCGGTTGGCTGTTCGGCCCGTGGCTGATTCATTTTCTATACGGCGATCAATATGTCGGCTCGACCGTCGCCCTGCAAATTCTCGCGCTCGCCGCCTTGCCGATGTTTATCAACTATGCCTTGACGCATTTTCTGGTGGCCGTGCGCCAGCAGCGCTTGAACCTGATCTTCAACGTCGTCATCTTTGCGCTGAACCTGGCGTTGTGCCTGTGGCTGATTCCACAGTTTGGTCCGAGCGGCGCAGCGTTCGCGGTCGTCTTGAGCGAAATGCTGTTGTTGCTGCTCTGCGCCTTCGCCTTATCGCGATCCTCTGTCACACGCGTGTGATGATGACCGAGATGATCACTCGCCGCATCAGGCAGCTGCACCTCATCGGCTTGGGCCTCTTGGCTGCGCTGCTGCCGTTTGAACTCAAAACCCCGATCGTGACACTCGGCCCTATCGTGCTCACCAACGTCGAGGGGCTGCTCTATGCGGTAATCGTTTTGTGGATCTTCGGCGTGCTGCGCGCGCGAGGCGTACGCTGGACGCCGGCGCACAACGCGGTGCTGGCCTGGGTGATCGTTCAATTCGCCGCGGCCATCTTTGCCCCGATCGAGCGTGACGCGGCGATCAAGTTCGCGCTGCGCAGCGCGGGTGGCGCGGCCTTGTTCTTCATCGCCGCCGAATGGATCCGATCGGGCCGCCGGGCCGCGTGGATCATGTCGGCGATCGCGATCGGCGCGGTGGTATCGGCTGTCGCCGGTGTGCTTGAAATTCACTTCGACGCGGTTCAAGCGGCACTGCTGATCTTCAAAACGCAGGCGACGTTAGTGGGCGGTCAACTGCGCGCCGGCAGCACTTTTCAATACGCCAACACGGCGGCCATGTATTGGGAAGCGGCACTGCCTGTGCTCATCGCGGTGGGGGTGTGGTGGTCGATCGGGCGCGGGCAGCGCCGTTGGATCGCATTCGCGTTCGCCGCCAGTCTCAGCGTGATCGAAGCGATCGTGCTCAGTGCCAGCCGCGCCGCCGTGGCGAGTGCCGCGCTCACCCTGGGGATCATGATCGTGACCGATCGAGTGTCCCGTACCCGATCGGGTCTGGCGCGTTCCGGCGTCATCAGCCTGATCACGCTCGGCGTGCTCATCAGCGTGGAATTGATCGCCAATCCCATTTTTGCGACGCGCCTGCGTTCCGAGAACGACGACACCTGGTTCAGGGCGAGCCTTCAACCGCTGCATGCTGAACTAAGCGCCTCGGCAGGCGACCTCATTACCGAGACGATCAGCGTAACCAACACCAGCGTGTGGCCCTGGTCGGCGAGCGGCGTGCGGCCAGTGCACGTCAGCTATCATTGGATCCAGCCAGCCTCGCGGCGCGTATTGATCTTAGACGGCGAGCGCACGCCCTTGCCGCACGATCTAGCGCCCGGTGAAACGGCGACCGTCGCGGCCTTCGTGAAAATTCCGCCAGTAACAGGTACAATGTTATTGCAGTGGGATTTGGTGCAGGAAGACGTGACCTGGTTTAGTGAGCGGGGCAGCGCGGTGGCTGAAGTGAAGGTGCAAGTGACACCGGCTCAGCAAAACCATGTAGCTGTTGTTGCTCCGATGAGCGGGCAGCTCAGCAACACGTCTTCTCCGCCGCGCGCGGAATTGTGGCGTGCCGGTGTGAAGATGTGGCTGAATTATCCCTGGTTGGGCGTGGGGCCGGATAACTTTCGTCACACGTATGGCCCTTATCTGGGACAAGCCGCATTCGACGATCGCATCACTGCCAATAGCTGGTACGTCGAACTGCTCGCCACGACGGGCGGGGTTGGTCTGATGACGTGGTTGTTGATCCCGGTCGCGTTGATCGTGATCGCGCGGCGGCACTGGCGAATGTTAGCGCAAAGTGATCGTGTTCTGATGATAGGTTTGAGCACCGCGTTGCTGGCTTTTCTGCTGCATGGCACAGTCGATTACTTCATGGAGTTCACGCCGACCTATGGTCTCGTCTGGTTGATCGCCGGACTGTTGGTCGGCCTGTTGACGGGGACACACGATGTCGAATTCGCGAGCACAGCTGATCGGGTTTGATGCGACGCCGCTGCAGATCACACGGCATTCCGGCGTGGGCAACTATACGGCGCAGCTGCTCACGGCGCTGATCGATCGCGCCGATGCGCGGCAGTATGTGCTGCTGGCCAACCGGACGCTCAACGGCGAAGCGCCGCGCGGCTCGCTGGGTCAAGTGGGCCGCCGCTTTCCTAATCGATCCGCGTGGATGCAGTTGGCGCTGCCCCGCGATCTAGCGGCCGTGCGGCCCGATGTCTGCCACTTCACCAATTCTCTCGCGCCGCTGCGCACTCCGTGCCCAATGGTGATCACCCTGCATGATATGTCGCTGTTCGTGCATGCCCGACTGCATCCCTTCAAAAGCCAGTTGTTCGTGCGCTCGATCATTCCGGCAGTGGCCCGGCGGGCGGCCGCCATCATCACCGTGTCGCAACACGCCAAGCGCGAGATCGTAGCCGGCTTGAATATTCCGCCGGAAAAAGTGCATGTCATCTATGAAGCCGCCGCGCCGCAGTATCGCGTGCTGACTGACGCCCCCGAACTCGACCGAGTGCGGAGCCGCTATGAATTGACGCACCCTTTCGTGTTGTACGTGGGCACCATCGAGCCGCGCAAAAATCTGACGCGCCTCGTCACAGCGTTTGCTCAAGCGCATCGTCACTGTCCCGATCTCGAATTGGTGTTGGTGGGACAACTGGGCTGGAAGTATGCCTCGCTGCTCAAGGCGATTGAGGATTTGAATTTGGGGCATGCGGTACGGCGGCTGGGTTACGTGCCCAATGATGATTTGCCCGCGCTCTACAATCTGGCGCGCCTGCTGGCGTTTCCATCGTTGTATGAAGGCTTTGGCTTGCCCGTCGTCGAGGCCATGGCGTGCGGCACGCCCGTGCTCACGTCCAATGGCTCCTCGCTGGCGGAGATTGCCGCCGGCGCGAGTTGCTTGATCGATCCACTGGACGTGAACGACATCGCGCACGGTTTGATGTGCCTCACCACCGATGACGCCTTGCATGAGAATCTGCGTGCCGCGGGACTGACGCGCGCGGCGCAGTTCTCGTGGCAGCGGGCCGCCGCCGAAACGGTGCGCGTCTACGACGCGGTCGTGTGATCAGCGCGCAGCCACCAACCGACCAGCCACGCCCACAACAACCCGCCCTGCGACATCGTCCACACGTAGTGATCGAACTGCATCACGACGAGCAGCGCGATCAGCGCGCCGCCGACTAACGCCTGCCACAGTGAGATCGATCGCGTTCGCCAGCGCTGCACGCCGATCACACCCAGCGCGATCAGCATCAACCCGATCAGTACGATGCCCCCCACGCCCAACTCAGCCGCGATCAACAGTGGCACGTTGTGCACCCAATCGATCGGCGTGCCAACCAGATCGCGCGCCGCGCTGATCGATTGCGACACGCCCACCCCCGTCAATGGATGCGCCGCGAAGATTTGCAATGCCAACTGGGCCGAGCTCAAGCGATCAGTGATTGCCTGTGTTTCATAAGGCGTCGCCGTGATGTCGAGGCGATTGGCGAGGAACGGCTGAAACCATACGGCGAAAATCACGACGACGATCAACCCCAGACCGCTCAACATCACGAGGGGCTTACGCAGCGACCACGTCAAGTATCTGCCCCGGACCAGTAACACCCCTGCGACGATACTGCCGCCGATCACCGCCAGCCAGGCCGAGCGTGAGAACGTCAGCAGCAACGTGATCCACAGGATCAGCCAGGCCACGCTCAACAAAAATCGTTTGGTGCACCGCTGCGTGATAATGAGACCCACGGTCAAGATCACGCCAATTGCGAGGTGTCCGCCTAGCAGGTTGGGATGCGGGCTTAAGCCATAGACGCGCTGCAAATGCTGAGCATTGTTGAAGACGACGCTGATGCCGCTATTCTGAGGCGTGATTTGCACGAGCGGCTGCAGACTGATCTGCACGAAGCCGACGAGGCCGTGAAGCACTAGTCCCAGCAACAAAGCAAACGTCATCGTCGAAGCAGGCCACTCGGTGCAGGCGATCAGCAGAGCGAAGGCTGCCCACACAACCACGTGCAATACTTGCATCGCCGCTAAGCCACGCTGCATTGACCACGCAATCGAAAGTGTTTCAAAGACAATCAAGCCCAGCAGCGACAACACAAAGACTCTGCGCCACCCGGAGCGGAGCGCAGCGCGATTCGGCCAGCCCGCCAACGCATACGCAGCGATAGCAATCAAGGCCGTGATCTCGGCGAGACGTACGGCCGGGGCGAGGTAAGACAGCGGCAAGCTGGCGACATCGAATTGCGGCAGAGCCAGCGGCAGGCTAACCTGCCACGCCATCACGACGAGGGTGATCAATGTGGCGGCGCGGCTGACGCGTAGAAGACGAGAAGTCATGCTAATGAGACCGAACACGGCGTAGTAATTTCGCTAACGCCAATTTCAATACAGCGGTCAACCGCGGTGTGCGCCCGCGTGCGAAGTATTCGTAGTTGCTGTGCCACAACTGCAACCGCGACAGTCGATCCCAGCGGATATCTTCTGTGCGGCAGAAGTGGATGTCCACGCCGGGCACTTGATCGACGACATTCATCTCGATGGGCCATAGCGTTTTGCTAAACGCAGCGATGGGGTTGTGGCAAGGCCGTGAAGTGAGGGCGTATTGCGCGCACAGATTCGATCGGGACTTGATGCCGTACAGATCGAGGGTGTAGTCGTAGTCGTGCCAGCGATCGGTCAGCCGATTGAGTCGATCGGGTTGGAGTTCAAAGAAGGAATCGTACACCGCGACAGAGTCATCCAACGGATTGAAAGCGTAGTGCTGTTTATCGCGCTGCATCGGCACTTGAAAGAAACGGCTGGCTTGTGAGAAGTGCGTGCCCGCATCGCCCCAGCCTGTGGTGTGCGACACACGCGGGAAGACAAAATAGCGATCGGTTGTGATCACATATTTGGCGAGCAGTGGAAACCAATCCTCTCGATCAAAACGCGACCACGCTTCATGCAGCGGCATGCTCGGCGCGGCTATGGCGAGTGACGAATGACGCCACGCAGCGAAGTTGGTCCAGTGGGCGCGCGTGAAAGCCAGCCCTTGCGTGTAGGGCACTTGCACGAAGAATACATCAGAGCCATCGGCCAACGGCGCAAACGGCTGTTGGGTGTAACCGTTAAACCACAAACCGAAGAGCGACAGCCCAGCAATCCGATCATCCGGCTGATAAAACGACAGCGCTTGTGAGGTGTAGGCATAGAAGACGGGCGAGACCGTCAGATCGTCTTCAAGATAAACGATAGCATCATAGCGTTGAGTCAGATCGCCGCACGCGAAAAAATGCTGCACCAGCCCCAGATGTTGCTTTTGGAGAATCACCTCCTTCGGGCCATATGACCACGCCAAGTTGTCGGCCACCCGCCGTACTTCATCACTACCGCCGCGATCGATCGAGATGATCAGCGGCACGATCCCAGCGGCGGGATAAGCCGCCTGCTGCAACGACGCCAACAAGCGCGCCAGTGCCTGCGGCCGGTTGTAGGCATTCACGACAAGCGCGACTTGCATGCGGCCTTCACTTTGAACTTAACCACTCGACGATAGCGTGGGCGACACTGGCGAGACTGTGTCGTAAGGGCTGTGGATCGATCGGAGGCTGCCACGCCAGATCGGCCAACCGATCGCCGATCACGAACACGGCGGCTGTCGGCACGCCCAGACGTTGACCCACGGCGAACAAAGCGGCGGCTTCCATCTCGACGGTTTTCACGCCCTCGTCGCGATAAGCCTCTACCTTGCGGCGCATCTCGCGATAGGGTGCGTCGGTCGTCCAACTTGCGCCGATCGAATGATCGATCTGGCGCGCTGCAAATGCCGCGCTGATCTGCTGTACCAACGTCGGATTCGCGTCAACCGATCGAGCGGGCGGCAGATAATGATATGAGGTGCCTTCGTCACGCAAGGCGCGCTCGCAAATGACGATGTCGCCGGGATGCAGATCGGCTTGCAGGCCGCCCGCCAGCCCGATCGAGATGAACTGCTGCACGCCGAACGCGATCAATTCTTCCACCACCGCCGCCACGATCGGTGCGCCAGGTCCGACGGGCTGTAGCAGGCCGATCGAGTGGTCACGCCTCTTCAGCACGCGCAGTTCGCCGAAGAAGCCATCAATCTTGGCAGCGCGCTGGCGCTTGAGTAGCGCCGTGATCGGATCGCGTTGATAACAAATGATGACGGTGTGTGGCGACGAAATTTTCGGCGCGCGGTTCGTGCGCCAGCGTTGCGCCAGCATAGCGGCGGCCGTGAAGATCGGAGCGTCATCATCCGTTTGTTCAGGCAAGTTCAACATCAGCGCCTCACGACGACTAGCAGCAGGGCCAGAAAACTTTCGCTGCCGACGACGACCAACGCGGCTCCGCTTGATGCATAGCCGGGAATCAGCCAGCGATTCAAGAAGAAAGCCACTATCACGCTCAGCGCCGTGACCCACAACACGCGCCGTTCTTTGCGTTGCGTCACTAGCCGCAGCGATAGACTGGCCGAGATCGTGTATGGAATCAGACTTATCGCCAAGAGTTGTACCAGCGCGGCGGATGGCGCATAACTTGCACCAAAGAGCAGTATCACGATCGGTTGCGCCAACACGCTGATGGCGCCCGCCGCCAACGCGCTGACTATCAGCAAGAATAACATGGAACGCTGGAAGAGGTGCGCCGTTATGCGGTTTTGTTGCCGATCGGCGATCGAAACTTCAAGATGGGCCAACGCCGGCAGCAGCGCACCCAGCACGGCGAAGTGCAATATCTTCAGCGGCTCGACCACACGTGTTGCGGCCGCGTACCAACCCGTCTGAGATTCCGTCCCCAGCGTGGACAACATCAGCACACCGAGGCGTTGATAGATCACCGCCAACACACCCAACAAGGCGAAGGGCCACGCTAGGCGTGCAACATCGATCAGTTGGGAACGTGTGACGCTCCAGTGAAAATGGAACGCCGGCAAACTGCTGCGACACAGTACCCCGGCAATGATGGCCGCGCAGAGCTGCACTACGTTCAACATCATCACGAGCGACAACAAGTTGCCGTTTTGTGCTAGCACCCACCAGGCCCCAGCGAGTTGCATCAAGGCCACGATTCCGTTGAGCAGCAGATACACATCCATGCGCTCGTGCGCGCGCAGCACTGCCGTGAATACCGTGAAGAAAGCCAGTGGAATCAGCGACAGGCTATACACCTTCAACGCCAGCACGACGTCCGGTGATTGGCCCTTCAAGACATCCGCGCCGATTCCCACGACAAGCAGCCATATTACGGATAGCGTCAATTGAATCCCCAACGCTGCGGGGATGAAGCCATTGTGAGTTTGCCGGTCGCGCGCCACTTCGCGGATGAGCAAGGTATCCGTACCAAAGGTCGTGGCGACGTTGCCCAAGAAGATCAGCGCGGCGACAAAGGCATATTGCCCGAAGCCGCCTGCTCCCAAACTGCGCGCGACGAGCACGGTGAACACGATCAGCTGGGCCTGCGTGATCAGGCGCGCCAGCAATAACCAGATCGAGTTCAATCTGATGCGCCGGGCAACGGGCTGAACGGCAGGAACAGCCAGCAACGATGATGCGTTTGAGTCCATTATCATCCAGCGTGTGGAGTGTACTGCGCAGTCAAGATGAAGAAGTCGCCCCAACGATTGAACGGCGCGTGCGGCGACAGGGCGTCGTCGATTCTGACGAGCGTGCGATATAGCTGCGGAAAACGCCGGGGAAAATTTATCCGATCGGCCGGCGGCGTGAAAACAGACAGGCCCTCCAAGCGCTGCACTTGAAAATCGGGGCCAAGCATTTTCAGCACGTGAGATGGCGTGAAATAATACGTCATGAAGCGCACGCCTTCCACATGCGCCAGCGTGCCACCTTTCCGTAGACGCCGCGTGGCAATGCGGACTTTGCCCTTCAACAGCAGCGCGATCTCCCACGGGCAGACGGGCGGCATGATCACCCACGTCAACCGCCCACCTGGCACGAGGATTTTCGGCAGATGACGCGTGACCAACGATAGATCGGGGATGCAATTCAGTCCGCCGAAATTGGAGAAGATGTAGTGGAACGGTCCGCCCTCAACCCGATCGATCTCCGTGAACGACAACGCCTGATACGTCAGCCGATCGCGCAGGTGCTGCTGCTCGATCTTTGCCGCGAGATGATCGAGCATGCCGGGCGCGATGTCGATGGCGTGCACGGTGTAACCCTGCTGGGCGAAGAAGGCGGCGTCGATGCCGGTGCCCGCATTGAGTTCCAGGATCCGATCGGTGGGCTGCGCAAACCGCAGGACGTGGTCGTACACTTTGCGGCGCATGCGCGCGAGGTTGATGTGAGCGTCGCCAAACGCATCATACTCATCGGCCTTGCGTGAGAAAGCGGTAGCGACACGATCGAAATGATCGCTGGTCGGTGGTGCGGGTGACGTATTCATGATCGAGATTGCGCGCTGGGCTGCGCGGCTTCCTGCGGACTTAACGCCACGGGCAGCGGCGCCAGCGCCGGTTGTGATCGGTGTTCCAGGCGAGTCAGCTGCCAGCGCGTCCACGGCAAGGTGGCCCACCGATAGAGCGACGCGGCGATCAGGCGCGCGTGCCGTAACCGCCAGCGAGACGGATGACTCAGCACTCGCTTCAACTCGATCCAGCCTTTGCGCAGGCGAAATTCTTGATGTACCACCGTATGCAACTGACGATAGAATTCCGTGGTGAACGGCCCGTGATACAACATCGCCAGATCGGTGCTGCTGTTCCAGTTTTGTTTCTCGCCCAACTGGGCTTTGACGCGTTCGTAGAACTTGGTGCCGGGCAACGGATAAGACACCGAGATGCCGATGTCATCGGGTTGCGTGACGCGCACCATGGCAAGGGTCGCTTCAATATCCGCGCGCGTTTCGCCCGGATAGCCAAACTGCAAGAAGTAGGCCACCGTAATTCCGGCGGCTCCCAGCAGACGACGTGCTGACGCAATTTGATTCACCGTCGTGCCTTTCTCCATCGCATCGAGAATGCGCTGCGATCCGGATTCCGCGCCCATCCACACGGTCTGGCAGCCGGCCGCTCTCAGACCTTCAACTACCGTGGGCTTGATCAAATCCGCGCGTGAGAGACACTTGAATGGGATGACGGCTTCCCGTTCGCGCGCCAGCTGGCCGAAGCGCTCGATCCAGCCGGGCTTCAAGCCGAAGATGTCGTCGGCGAACCAAATGTGATCGGGCTGATACGTTTCTTTCAGCCATTTCAATTCCGCCACCACATTTTCCGGCGAGCGCGAATGGTAACGCTGTCCCCAGATCGGTTTGGCGCACCAGTTGCAGTGATAGGGACAACCGCGCGTCGTCACCATGTTCAGCGAATAATAACCGTGCTGTTGCAGCCAGATGCTGCGATAACGCTCCACGTCGATCAAGTCCCACGCGGGGAACGGTAGATCGTCGAGGTGTGTGATGTCCGGTCGGCGCTGGTTAACGTCGAATTCGGAATGCGGAATGCGGAGTTCGGAATCTGCTTTCCGCACTCCGTGCTCTGCACGACGAAACGCCAGGCCAAGAATGCTTTCCAACGGCACAGCCGTCTTGCCCGTCAAGCGATCCATCAACTCGCCCAGTGTCTCTTCGCCTTCACCCAACAGCACATAGTCCGCGCCTTGAGCGAAATATTGATCGGCGTGATCGGTTGCATCGGCTCCGCACAAGATCACGATACAACCGCGTACCTTTGCCATGTCGATCATCGTGAAGGCGGCCTCGCGCATCCGCAGCAGACACATCTTGCTCAAGTAATTGAAGTTGTCTTCGTACAACACGGCAAAGCGCGGTTGATGTCGATCGAGGGCGGCGGCCCACTCGTCTTCAGAATCAGCCAGCATCGCATCAAACAAGGCCACCGCGTAGCCGCGCGCGCGCAGATATGATGCGGCATACATGGTTCCCAACGGCGGATAAGGCTGGCTTGCCGCCAACAGTTTGGGGTCGAAGCGCAGAAAATAGGATTGACCGAACAAGACGTCTGTCATGGCTCGATTTGCGCCAGGCGCTCGGCATAGAGCCGCATCACCGGCCCGCCGTAATCGTCGAAGTGGCCTTTGACGTGATCACGGTCGAGGATGGCTTCGCCGTCCGGACGGCCCAACATGCGTTGAAACTTGCGGATTTTGCGGCGCATTTCCCACGTTTCCAGCGAAGCGCCCAGGCGGCCAGAGAGTAGGCGTTCTAGGCTGCGCTTGAAGCTGCGTCCAATTAAACCCGGCTGTTGATCGGATTCGTCCCATACGGGGCGCACCGCGTTCGGCAAGATCGTCTGAATCCAGCAGTTCGCCGCGCACATGCGATCGTAAACATCCCGGCCATACACCGGCACCATCTGCACAAACTCGTGCGCCACGAACAAGGTATGTCGTTCCAGGCTGAGCGCGCGTTCTGAGATCACGTAGTTGGGACACAACGTATCGCCGCACAACTTGCCCGCATAGACCAACGCCACAGCGAACGCGCGGGTCAGCCACACGCGATCGGGCGCGGTCACGATCAACACGTCGATGTCATCACCCGCGCCGCTGTTGTTCATCGACAACGCGCCGGTGATCGCAATCATGCGCACGAACGGCAAGAGCCGCAGCACGCGCACAAAGCGCCGTGCGCGCCGCCACAACCGATCGGACGCCGCTTCCCGATCGAGCCGCCGCGCGATCAAGGCTTCGCGTCCACGCAGCGCCAGATAGCCATCCAGTTCGACGACGCGATCCGCCAAACCGCGCGTGCGCATCAGGCAGGCACACACTTCATCCACCGTACTCGGCACGCCGATGAGATAGTGCGCGACCTCGGCGGGCGTGAGCGGATAATCGAACAAATCAGAATACAGCAGAGTTTGCAGGATGGCGCGTTCAAGCGCCTCTGCGGTGACAGCAGTGGGTTCCATGGCTCAACTCAAAGTGTAACATACTTGATGAATGAATACGGATGTTCACGCCGAATGGTTCTGAAAAGGGAAGGCGGGAACGCGACCCGCGCTCGCAAAGAAAGTCGTCGCCAGATCGATAGGCTCAGATTCAAGACGTAGAAAGCGGATTGCGATTGACTTGCGTACCTCAAAAATGAGGAAAACTCAACTGCTTTTTTCAAGAGGCGGCATTTTGCTCTCTGACCGCAGGGACGCGGGGCGATCGTGTGAGTCTCCCTCCTCCACGACGATCACCGCGCAGGCTTCTTTGATCATTTGGCCGGGGGAGTTTTGTGTTTGAATGATTGCTTAAGACTGTGTCGCACTCACGTCAAGACGCGGTTAAAAGTGGTTGAGATTGCGTTACGATGCGCGTTTTTTAAGGTTTCCCCATTGATTTTTGCAAGCCGACTATGATACGATGGCCGCGTAGAACAAAGCAAAAGCGCCCTCTATGCTTGGCGGCTGGGGGCGCTTTAGGCGAAGAATAACACTATCATTTGCGGCAGTGTCATCCTAAGTGGTCACATCTTATCACGATCACGATCGGCATGTCAATAGAACGTCGATAACTTTAAGGATGCGAAGGGTCGCCGCGAGGTGACCCTTTTTGCTTATTAGCCGCAGGAAAGGAGGGGGTATGCAGACGAATAGAACAAAGGCGCATAAAGGGGCCAGTAATCCGTTCTCATTAGAGATTACGGACAATAGACTGCTGGTCAACGTAAACCTGCCTCTGCGTCGGACATTGATTGTCCTCGGTATATTATTAGCAGGTTCGCCGCTTGCGGCTGAGATTCTAAAAGTATTACAAGCCGGACATTGATCACGGAGCAGAATAGAGATGGTGTGCAACACAGGATGTAATCAACTCTGTGTTGCACACCACACTTCATCTCAGCACGCTGATCTGCACTTCACTTTCCGACTTCATGCGGTGCATATGTTTCTAATAGCTAAACACTGAATTGCTCAACTCGACGCGCTCTTGTAGCGCCGCAGTCCCACCCGAAACAAGACGGACGCGCCGATCAACAACAGCGCTGCTAAGGTCATGCTAGCCAGCAGCACGCCGGGGGTGATGTCGCCCGTCAGGGCTTGCGCGGGGATCGTTGTCAGTACGGCGACGGGGATGATCCACGTCAGCGCGAATTGCAGCCAGCCGGGATACACGCCGATCGGATAACGCGCCAACTGAAAGATCGCATCGAACACCCAGGTGAACAACATGCCGGGGCCCCAGAAAACCAGCGCGGTAAAGATCAATAGGATGGCGTACAGCACGGCGACGCTGGCAAACATCGTGCCCAGAAACGCAATGACCTGCCCGACCGATAGCGCCTGTCCCAACTGCGTCACCGCCACGCCGAGCACGCCCACGCCCAGCGCCAGATCGATCAGCGCGAACCAGCGCCACTGGCGCAGGCTGACGAGGAATTGCGTATCGATCGGGCGCAGCAAGACGAAGTCAAACCGGCCGCTCCAGATGTCGCCTTCCATTCCGGCCAGCGCCTCCAGACTGGGGCCGATGAACAATCCGCGCAGCGCACTGACGACCAGGTAAACGCCCAACAGCGCCAGCGTCGCGGCGAAACTCCAGCCATTCACCGTTTTCACTTGACCGAACAGCACCATCAACCCCAACACCCCGACGATCAGATTCAACAGCGAATGCAACAACCCGATGAAGAAGTTCGCGCGATAAGCCAGGTCTTCCTGGGCCGACGACAACATGAAGTATTTGACGAGTCGCAGATAACGCATCATTGATCAACCTCCCACGGCGGCATAACGGCGCAGCCCCGCGCGCCATAAACGGCGATACAAAACGATCGCGACGATCGTCCACGCGGCCTGGATCGCAAATCCGCTGAGCAAATCGGCCGTGCTCATGTGGCCTGTCAAAACTTCGACGGGAAAGCCGACCATGTAATAAAACGGCAGTAAACGCGCCGCGATCTGCATGAGGGGCGGCAACAACCCGATCGGCGCGACGACACCGGAGAGCAGAAAGACCAGCGCATCCTGTACGGCCAGTAAAGCATCGGCCCGCGTCGCCCAGAACGCGAGGCACGCCAGCCAGTAACCCCAGAAGAAACGCAGCAGCCACGCCATCACCAGCGCCGGAACAAACAGCGCCACTTGCAACGGTGTCGCGTTCAAGGCGGGCTTCAACACCAGCGCTAGAATCAGCGCGCCCGGAATGACGAACGCCATCATCACCACCTTGCCCGCGATTTCAGTGGAGAGCGCGTGGAAGATCGGCGGCAAGGGCCGTAATAACCACGCATTTAGATCGCCGCCGCGAATCACATCGCCCACTGTCCAGTTGGTCTGCGCGTAAGTAAGTTGATTAACCAAAATCAACACGAGATAATACGCCACAAATTCCGCCGGGGTCATGCCGCCAACCGTGCCCGCTTGCGCGGCCGTCGACCAGACGAAGAGATAGATCAACGGCGGGATCATCCAGCCGAAAGCGAGCACGAAAAAGAAACTGCGATATTGCAGCCACGACGCCCACGAGCGTTTGACGAGCGCCCACCCTCCTCGCCAGTTCATACGTCACCCTCCTGATAGATTTGATCGATCACTGCTTCGATCGGCGGATCTTCAACGGCCAGATCGGTGATCGGCAACGTGTTGAGCAGGCGCGCCGTAAGCGCCGGGGCTTCACTGCGATTCACGCGGAGTTCCATATGATCGTCGGCGCGCTGCAATAGTTCGACGCCATCCGGCAGATCGAGTTCCTGCCCAACCCGATCGGCACTCAACCCGATGCGGACTAACTTGAACGGCGCTAGACGCTCGGCCAGTTTGCCCAGGTCGCCGTCGTAGAGCAAGCGCCCGTGATGGATCAAGATCACGCGCGGGCACAAGGCCAGCACGTCGGCCATGTAGTGACTGGTCAGCATCACGGTTGCGCCGTGCCGCCGGTTGTAATCGAGCACGAAGCGGCGCAAGCGGCTCTGCATCGACACATCCAGCCCCAGCGTGGGTTCGTCCAAAAATACCACCGCCGGTCGATGGAGCAGGCCCGCCACGAGTTCGCATTTCATCCGTTCACCCAACGACAGATTGCGCACGGGCTTATTGAGCAAGCCGCGCATCTCCAACAGGTCAACCAGCTCGTCGAGGGTACTGCGAAAATCGGTGGGCGATAGGCCGTAGATTTCACCCAGCACGTGGAACGTATCCAACGGTGGAATATCCCACAGCATCTGACTCTTGTTGCCCAGCACCATGCTGATCGTGCGGAGAAATTCGGGGCGACGTGCCCACGGTGTGAAGCCGGCCACACGCGCTTCGCCTGCCGTCGGATGCAGCAGCCCAGCGAGCATCTTCAACGTGGTCGTTTTGCCCGCGCCATTCGGGCCGATGAAACCCACCATCTCACCGGCCTCGATCGAGAAGGTGATGGCTTGCACGGCGGCGACATCTTCATAGGCGCGGCGCACCAGGCTGCGCATTGAGGCACGCAGGCCGGCTTCCCGCACTGGCACCCGGTAAGTCTTGGTCAACTGCTTGACGACGATTTGCGATTCGGACATGCGGCCCATCCTTTGTCTTCTTATTCGGTCACTTCATTTTACAACCCTGGTGTGCAAATGGAGACCACGTCATCTAATGAACTTTGATGATCAAAATCAGCAATGACTACCCGCTGGACTCGAGGCTTGCCCGTATCCGCCGTATTGCGGCGGATACGGGCAAGCCTCGAGTCCAGATTACCGACATTGAACAGCAAAACTTATCAGCGCCATCACTCGTGCTATAATGCGGGCGTTACCAAGAAAGGGATTTGCATGGAACCCGACGCTCATTCTTCCGAACCGACGACTTACCCGCCTTCCCGCTGGTCGCTCATTCCCAAAGCCTTGTTCATCGGCGTGCCGACGGCCATCATCGGATTGTTTGTCAGTGCGCCGCCGCAAGGTCTGTGGGAAAAAGCCAGGCTCATCGGCTATGCGCTGTGCCATCAAATGCCCGAGCGCTCTTTCTTTTTTCACGAGCATCAGTCGCCGTTGTGCGCGCGCTGCACGGGCATGTATCTGGGCGTGCTGCTGGGCCTCATCTTTCTCGTCGTTCGCCGCCGCACTCACGCGGCTCGGCTGCCCGCCGCGGCGCTTATCTCGGTGCTCATCGGCTTCATCACCATCATGGGCATCGACGGTGTGAACTCGACCATCTCGATCATTCCCGGCGCGCCGCAGTTGTATCACACCACCAACATCCATCGCATCGTCACGGGCACCCTCTACGGCCTGGCGATTGCGATGTTGTTCATCCCCGTGCTCAGTTCCGCCATCTGGAAACAACCCAGCGGTGATCGCACCCTGAAGAATTGGCGCGAGTTGGCGATCCTGGTCGTGATCGGCTTCGCGCTGGATGCCATCGTGCTCACTCAAGCCGATTGGCTGCTCTACCCGATCACGATCATCTCCATCATCGGCCCGCTGCTGCTGCTGGGCTTCATGGGCGCCGTCATCGTCTTGACTGTGCGTAACCTGGTCAACGTCGTCGATCGCTGGCCGCAGCTCATCCTGCCTTTGACGGCAGGCGTGGCGCTGGGGTTGGTGTTGATCACGCTCATGGATGTTTTCCGCGCCGTGGTGACTGGCGGCTGAAACCGCGGATTAAGAAATCTTTACTTGCCATTGCGGCTCAATCAGACTACAATAACCCCATCCATTTCTAAGGAGAAAAACATGCAAAGCGGACAACAATTCAAAATCGATCAGCCGGGGTTGATAAAAGCGGGTTTGATTCCCGTCATAGTGGGCGCAGTGGGCGGGTTGTTGTGGATTGTGCCAGCGTTGTGGACTGTGGCCGGGTTGCTCGGCTGGCTGGCTCCCATCTTCGGTGGAGTATGGTACGTCCTGACCGCACGCAAGTCAGGGACCATGCCGGCACAAATGGACGGTCTGGTAAACGGTGCTATTCTGGGCGTGATCGTTGCGCTGGTCTATGGCATCCTGGCGCTCATTACTGCTCCAATCGGCCTCAATTCATTGCTAGGTGGTCTGGGCGGACTCGCGGGCCTGGGCGGTTATAGCGCTTTCGGGATCGGTGATCTCATCGTGCGCCTGATCAGCGGCGCGATTGGCGGCGCAGTCGGAGCCTTCGGGTACGCATTCCTCGTGGCGCAAGGCACCATCAAATAGCATTCCACCACACGACCGATCTTCTTCAATCGGACAGCTCGGCGATCAGTGCCGGGCTGTTTTTGTTCTTATTGAAGTGATACTGCCCACGTGTTACAATTTCTTCGCCATGCCCACCGAGCAAGTCACCGAGAAACTCAAAACGCTGCCGACCAAGCCCGGCGTCTATCAATACTTCGACGCGCGCGGCAAGATCATCTACGTCGGCAAAGCCGTGAATCTGCGCAACCGCGTCCGATCGTACTTTCACGCGTCCGGCGATCACTCGCCCAAGACGCAGCGCCTCGTCACCGAGATCGCCGACCTCGAATGGATCGTCACCGACACTGAGTTGGAAGCGCTGCTGCTCGAATCGAATCTCATCAAGCGCCACAAGCCGCACTTCAACATCCGGTTGAAGGACGACAAGCGCTATCCGTACATCAAGATCGAGTGGCAAACGCCCTACCCCAAGGTGCTGACTGTGCGCAAGATGCTACAGGATGGCGCGCGCTATTACGGCCCGTTCACGAACGCGGGCGCGGTCTACCAGACGCTCGACACGCTGCGCCGCATTTTTCCTTATCTCACCTGCGATCGAGAGATCACGGGGAAGGATCCGCGGGCCTGCCTGTACTACGACATCAAGTTGTGCAATGCGCCCTGCATCGGCGCGGTGACGCAAGACGAGTATCGCGCCACGCTCGATCGACTGTGCCACTTCCTCGAAGGCAAGTCCGACGAGGTGCTGATCGACTTCGAGCGCAAGATGACCGAGGCCGCCGAAGCCATGCAGTTCGAGCGCGCCGCGCAGGTCCGCGATCAACTCAAGGCGCTGCGCCACATCGTCGAACGGCAGAAAGTCATGTCGAGCACACAGAACGATCAAGACGTGCTGGCGATCGCGCGCGACAAAGGCGATGCCTGTGTGCAGGTGTTCCTCATTCGCCAGGGCAAGCTCATCGGGCGGGAATACTTCGTGCTGGAGGGCACGGAAGATGAAAACCTCAATCAGGTCGTCGCCGAATTCCTGACGCAGTTCTACGACGAGGCCGCGTACGTTCCGCCCGAGGTGGTGCTGCCCGTGGAGATCGAAGCGCAGGAAGTGGATATCATCACGCAGTTCTTGAAGCAGAAGCGCGGCACCCAGGTGGTGTTGAATGTGCCCCACGACGGCCCAGCGGCCGATCTGGTCAAACTCGCTACCGACAATGCCGTGGAAACCTTGACGGCGTTGAAAGCTCAGTGGGACGCCGACTCCCATCGGGCGGAGCAAGCCCTGAAGGAGTTGGCCGACGGCATCGGCTTGAACGCTCTGCCCGCGCGGATCGAATGTTTCGACATCAGCAATACGCAGGGTACGAATTCCGTCGCCTCGATGGTGGTGTTCGTCAACGGCATTCCGCGCAAGAGCGATTACCGCAAGTTCAATATCAAGACCGTGGAAGGGCCCAACGATTTCGAATCGATGCGCGAGGCCCTGACGCGCCGCTTCCGGCGTTACTTCGACGCCAAGGGCGCGGCGCTGCACAGCGTGGAACAACAGCCGGGCCGTAAGATCGATCCCTCGTTCTCGGTGCTGCCCGATTTGTTGATCGTCGACGGCGGCAAGGGGCAACTGGGCATGGCGATTGAGGTCCTGAAAGATTTGGAGTTGTTTGGCCAGGTGCCGGTGTGTGGATTGGCAAAACAGCAGGAAGAGATTTTCCTACCCAATCGGCCCACGTCGATTTTGCTGCCGCGTCAATCGCAGGGGCTGTATCTGGTGCAGCGCGTGCGCGATGAGGCGCATCGCTTTGCCATCACGGCGCATCGCGCCAAACGCGCCAAGGTGGGTATCGCCTCCCAACTCGACGAGATTCCCGGCGTCGGACCCACCCGCCGCAAAACCCTGCTCAAGCATTTTGGATCGCTGGAAGGCATCCGCGCCGCGAGCGTGGATGAACTGGCCGCGGTGCCCGGCGTGCCGCGTGATGTGGCGATCACGATCAAAGAACAGCTGGGGTAAACAAAAACCTCCGAGAGGTTCAGAACCTCCGGAGGTTTTTTATTTCGAGAACAACTACAGCAGTTCCACCGCATCCGGGCCTAGCACGCGCAGCATGCCGTCGCGCAATTCATCGGGGCTGATGGGCTTGGTCCAATATTCCACTACACCGGCTTCCATGGCCTTGCGTCGTGTTTCCGAATCACTCAACGCCGACAAAATCACAATCTTCTGATCTTTGTGACGCTCATCGCCTTTCAAGCGACGGGCCACTTCCAAGCCGTCCATCTCCGGCATCATGATGTCCAACAGGATCAGATCGGGCCGGAACTTTTCCACTTGCGCCAACGCTTCGACGCCGGTGGAGGCACTGCCCACTTCCCAATCATCTTGTTGAACTTTCATAATCAAGCGCAACAGCACACTCAGGCTGTTGTCGTCTTCCACCACAAGAATGCGTTTCATAAGCCATTACTCCCCATCTGAAGGTCACCCCTATTTTACACCGATATGGCCGAAAGACAATGACTAACTGACGCGCCCGGCGTCAGGGGGTTGAACCTGTCAACAACCCGGCTCGCCGTCATGCCCGCAGCAATTCGAACGGGTCCGCACGCGAATCCACAAATTGCGCGCCAACAGCCTGAGCTTGGTGCGCGTGGGCAGTGGCTGATTCCAATTGGAGAAGCCGTTACGCAGACCAACGCGCCAATCCGTGGGCGCTTGCGGTTTATGATTGGGACACATGTGATTCCTCCTATGGTTAGAGTTGTCCGGCGGGCTGCCACTGCGCCAGCCACTGCCGATAGATCGGATCGTGGTAGCGTTCGATCGAAAACGCGGACGTGTAGTCTGGCAGAAGGCTGCCCGTCACGTGTGCGGCCACCAACTCACCGACGGCCGCCGCCGCCGCCATCAGGCCATAGCCCGACACCGCTCCGTTCCAGCCAGTCGATGCTGCGATTCAGCCAACGCACCATCACCTCGTCGGGCCACCAATTGCGATAGGCCTCCGATGATTTGTCGCTGGTCAACGTCAACGGCGGACGTTCGTCAATCAAGCAGACGTTCTTCACACCCTGCGTCACGGCCAGATGATAAGCCGTGGCGATGCCGGAGATGCCCGCCCCGCAGATGACGACTTCGGCCGTCTGAACCATGGTCGGTGCGCTCCTAGGGTTCAATGAAGATGGGGAACAGATAACGCCAGCCCGCGGCGGCGGTCGTGAGCTCGCTAAACGCCGCTACGCCCGTGCCTTGCGCGTTAATGCGGACGATGTCGCTCACGTCAATGGCAGCGGTGAGTGGCACACTCACTAACACTTGCACGGCGGCGTGTTGGTGCGCCGCCAACGTCAGTGTGATCGGCGTGATGCTGACGGGCCAGGTGTTTTGGCTCAAGTCAAAAGCGATCGCGTCGGTAAGATTGCCGGTGCTGGTGAGGTACAAAGTGTAAGTCGCGGCCTGACCGATCAGCGCGGTCTTGGTAGCAGACACGGGACTCAGCGCGAAGCCGTAACCGGTGGCGATGGTCGTTAAATCACTCCAGGCCGACTGGCCCGGTTCCCTGCGCACTGACGCGCACGGTATCACTCAGACCAGGGTGCGGCAGTGAGTGGTACCGTGACTGATACCAACACGCCGGCAGATTGCTGCGGCGTCAACGTCATCGTTACGGGGGCAATGCCGGATAGCCAAGCTCCCTGGCTCAAAGCGAAGGCGAAGGTATCCGTGAAGGAGCCCGTATTCGTGATCTGCAAAGTGTAGGTCGCCACTTGACCGATCGGAGTCATGGCGGTCGCAGACGACGGGCTAAGCGCAACGCCATAACCGGTAACGACCGTGGTTAGTTCACTGAACGCTGCCACGCCCGTACCTTGTGCGGTGAGCTGCGCAGTGTTACTCATGCCAATCGCCGCGGTAAGCGGCGCGGTAATCAACACTTGCGCCAAGCCATGTTGTTGGGCAGCGAGCGCTAATGTGTGCGGCACAATAGCCACCGGCCAGGACGGTTGCGCCACCTCAAATGTGTACGTATCGGTGGCGTTCCCGGTGTTGGTGAGTTGCAAAGTGTAGGCCGCGGCATAGCCACGCACCGCCATCGCTGTGGCCGACGAAGGAGCCAGCGTCAGGCCATACACCGGCAGCACGTGTGTGTTTAACGCAAAGTACTGCCGCTCCGTTGGCGTGAGCGATGCCGTCGCAACCAACGCCAACGCATCGAAGTCAGTGGCCAACACGCCACTGGGGATCGTGACGCCAACGGTGATCACGGTAACTTCACCAGGCGGCAGGGCCGTGGTCTGAGTGGGCGTCATGGTGATCGGCCACTGGTGCGAACCGGTTTCAAGATCGAACGGGGTGGTGATCGCGGTGGTATTGGTGAGGCGCAACGTGTAAGTCATGGCGGAGCCGGGCGCAGCCGCTTGCGTAGCGGTGATGACCCGCTGGACAGCCGCCGCCACATCCAGCCGTCCGTAACCAAAAGTATTGTTAGGCCAACCGTTACTGCCGCATTCTGTCGAAACGAGATGCACCGCCGAATCGTTGAGTAGATCTTCCGTGAAAGTGATTTGACGTCGATAAGCCGGCAGAGCCGACCACACCAGCGCGACCGCGCCCGCCACATGCGGCGCAGCCATCGAAGTGCCTTGCATATAACCATAGCCGCCATCACGTGTACTCGATCGAATGGCGGTGCCCGGCGCGGCGATGTCGGGTTTGCGGCGACCACTCCCATCGCCGGTCACCGGGCCGCGGCTGCTGAAGCTGGCCGCCGTGTCCTGGCCGGTATTCAATGCGCCGACCGTGTAGGCTTCCGCGTAAATCGCCGGCGGATCACTGATCGTCGAACAGCTCGGGCCGCTGTTGGTGGCCGAGACGACGGTCAAGATGCCGGCCGCCCGCTGAGCTTGTGTAGCGGCCAGCAAACTCTGCGCATTGCACCCTTCCGCGGGTGGACAGCTCCACGAGTTGTTGGTCACATCCGGGGCCTTGCTGGGATCACCTTGCGCGGTTGTTCCGCCGACGGGATATGGCGCCAGAAAAAATTCGAAGCATTCAATATACGTGGCAGGCGTTCCCCAACCGTTATCCATGTTGCGACACCCCATCCATTGCGCGCCCGGCGCCATGCCGATCTGATTCGCGCCGCCATCATCGCCGACGAGCGTGCCCATGGTGTGCGTACCATGTCCGTAGTCGTCGCACGGCGTGGGCGAATCGACGCCGCAGGAACTGTTGTGCGTGGTCGCGTGAATGCTGTCGTGCCAGTTGTAATCGTGCGTCACGGTAATACCATTCCAGCCGCGATAATGCGACTGCAAAGCCGCGTGATTCCACATATACCCGGTGTCCTGTCCCCCGATAACAACGCCCTGCCCCGTAAAGCCCAGGCTCCACACGGCCGGCGCGTTCACGTATTGAATGCCAGGTTCTATGTTGTCTGGTCGGGCTGGCCACGGGCCGATCGGCGCGTAGCGGGCGGGTTGAGCGAAGTCGTTGGCGATCGCGGGATTGCCGTCGAGGCGCGCCACCTCCGATCGGGCGGCCAAAGCGAGCGCGGTATCCCGATCGGCCTTTACCCAGATCGCGTTGACAATGTAGAATGATCGATAGGGCACCACGCGTTGTTGTAACCACGCGATGATCGGCTGCTGCGAACGCTGCGCGGCGGCATACAACGTCTCATACACATAGCGGCCTTTAGCGGCTTTCGTCGTCAAGCGATCAGCCGCGGTGAGATCGGCTTGATCGTTCAAGATCACCAGGAACTCAGTTGACTGTCCGTCATTCGTGTGATCGATCACCCAGCGATCGATCTTGGCTATACCCGGCGTCTCGACCAGCGGCTGCGCGACGCTGCGCGACACGGAAGTCACAGCCAGCATGAACAACACCACCAGCGGCAAGCTCCACCCCACATGACGCAAACTTTGTTTCATGTCATCAATCCTTTTGCCACTCAGAGATCGTAGTACTCTCCGAAAGATTTGACGCATTTGTTTACCGCGTTTCCTGGGATGTCATTCTGAGCGCAGCGACGCCTGGCGGCGCATCGCGCCGGGCATGGGCAGAATCTCTACCACGATCAGCACTCGATGCTGACCGGCACAGAGATTCTTCGCACGCCCTGTCCGATGTAGAGCATCGGGGGCGCGCCTGGCGAAAGCGCTCAGAATGACACCCCGGTAAACAATTACGATTTGATGTATCAACGACGAATCACCGGCAGGAAGATCTGATAAGTGACCTTCAAGCTCACGATCACATTGGCATCAGGCTGGAAGGGATCACCATCGACAATGCGCAGCGTACCCGTCACATCGCTGCCCAACTTCGGCAAAGCCGTCAGCGTCACGGTGATCAACTGCTGCGCCGGTGGTGAACCTGCCAGATCAGTGATGGTGATCGGCGCTGCCGACAGCCACGCCTCAGCGACGACATCGCACGGAGGATTACCGGGGCGAGTGATGCAGTAGGTTTGCTGCGGGCCGAAGGTGGGCATATTGGCCGAAATTTGCAGCACTTGTTTCAACCCCACACCACGCACGCCGGCGGTGGCGCTGGCGCCATTGTCGTAATCCGGATCGCCAAAGTCCAGGGTTTGATATTGAAACGCCAGGTTGCCGTTTTCGGACAACACCAATTCGAACGTGACGGAGCCTGGCCCATTGTCCACATGCGGACGATCGCGCCACTCGATCACGACGCGGCGATTAGGCGCTGTCCCGATCGTCTTCCAGTAGACATTGCCCGCTGTGCTGTCCAGATCGTCCCAGAAGGGCGCGATGAAATTATCGGGCGCAGCGTTCAGCGGCTGGTTGAGATACGGGACCTCGCCGGTGAGCGCGTCGAACAACACCGCGCCGTTGTTGCCCACGCGCAGCTTGTTGGAAGCCGTGCCATAGTACGAAAACTCAAAAGGCAGCACGACGTTCGCTTCACCATCATCGTCGAGGTTCAGTGCGGTAGCGTCGGTGGCGTCGATCCAGTTGTAGGGTGCACGCCGCCATGTGTAACCGGCAGCATCCAGCCCGCCGAGCGTACTGCCGAACACTTCGTAAATCGTCGCGTTCAGCGGAACGGCGCCAGAGTTGGTGACGGCGAACTGCCGGGTGGTTGATTGTCCCACTTTCAAATTCGCGGATAAGGTGGCCGGGGCGATCGCCAAGCAGGGTTGTTGCAACTGCAACGTATGATTCTGCGTGGTCGTGATACCGCCCGTAATCTGCACGACCGTCGTGGTGGTCAGATGATTGTGCGCGGTGAGCGTGACGGTGTAGGGACTGTGCGTTTGATCGAGCCAATAGCGGTAGAGGCCCGCGTCATTGGTGGTAATGACCCGCGAGAAATCGCCAGACCCCTGCAGGTGCAGCTGCGCTCCAGCGATGGGCGCGAGGTTTACGTCACACGTGCCGGTGGTCGAAACGACGCCCGTAAACAAGCCCTGTGTCACAGTCGGCAGAAGTGTAAACATCACCGGGACGGGCACATCCGTCGCCAGCGGATCGTCGGTTTGCAGGTGCAGTGACATGGTGTACAGGCCGGGTTGATCGAGACCGTTGCCGTACCAGCCCAGGCGAATATTCTGTGCGCCGGACACAGGCACTGTGCCTGTCATTGGTTCGATGTCGAACCAGACCACAGCAGGTACTTCCGTCAGCCAGAAATCGAGCGGCAGCTGTCCGGTATTGCTCAACACCAACCCGGCGTCGTCCATGGCCGCCTCGCCAAAGATCAGCGTGCGTTCCAGACCAGGCGAACTGTATTCCAAATGCGGGGCAGCCAGATCAAACGTGCGAATGGCGACGAGGCCGGCTTGCACGGTCACGTTCGTATAAGTCACTGGTTCATATAAGGGAGCAGCCGCCTTGATCGTGTACGAACCGGACCATAGATTCAACGCTTCGAAGTAACCATTGATGTCGGTGGTGACTTCCAATCCCGGCGTGATCGTGACCGTCGCACTCACCACGGGTTGCTGCGTCGTAAGGTTGCGCACCCAACCGATGATTCCGCCATAGACTGTGGTAGTCGGAGTGAGCGCGAAATTCTCGGTGCGATTGGCGTTCAACGCGTCGATGCCAATCACTTGCTGGGCGTGCAGCGGCGAGGAGGCCGTGAGCGAGTAAACTTGATCGGCGGCCAGCGTCACACTGTAAAAACCTGTAGCGGGATTCGTGGAGACGGTATTGATCGGCGGGTTGAACGGTGCGCCGAGGATGGAAATCGTCGCATACAACGGATTGCTATTGTAACCGGTGACATAGCCCGAAACGATGTAGGTCGCACCTAAATTAAGCAGCACGTCTTGCGTCGTCGTCATATTCTCAGCCACGGCCACTCCCGCCGCTACACCGGGAAGATAGCCGTAGGCCGACGCAGTGAGGGTGTACGTGTTCACGGGAAGTGTCATCGTGTACACGCCCCGTGGAATATTTACCGGAATAACTGGCGCCCCGCCAGCCGAGATCAAGAGACGCGTGTTGGGGATGGGGTTGTGTGAAGTAGCATCGCGCACTGCGCCACGCAGCACGCCGCTAGGGCCGGCACTGCAATTCGGAAAACGAAAGGAAGCAATGCGCGTATGCCAGTTAATTTGAACACCACTCGGCGTGACCGGATAATATTCCTGCGTGTACCAGAACGTGCAATCATCGACCGGATCAAGATTCATCGAGCTGTAGTCGCCCCACCGCGACCTCGAATCCCTTTGTGATCCGGCTCCCACTACAATGGAACCCTCGCCTTGCGTCAATTCGCCAAGGGGATCGTCCACTAAGCGACCGGCATAGCGAATAGACGGATAAATGCTGAGGCTAGAGACACTGTAACCCAGGGCGATATTACCCGTGTGATCCATCGCCAGGCTGCCCATCCAGCGCGAGGCCGAGTCGTTGGGCGCGTACGTCCCTTGCTGGTAGATCGACGGAGTGCCGCCGGGATCGCGCACTTCATACCAGCGGATGCCGGCGCGGCCACCTCCCGCATCGACGGTGTGATTCATCAAGAGTGTTTCATGATCGCTGGACTTGCGATAGGTCAGGCGGTGCATGAGCCGGTCGCCCACGGCGTCAAGGAACGGCGCGGCCTCGGGTTGGGGAATGCAACTGCGGCTACCACTGACGACACAGGGCAGCCAGTTAAACGGCGCCACCGGCACGACAAAATCAGGCTGACCGTTAACGCCGAAGGTGGAATTGGCCGGGTCGGGCCAATCGACATGAAACTTCCAAATGCGCAGCGCATCCATGCCGCCCAGTTCTGGCACCGAATTGTCGTCGACTTCGGCAAAGGTGTTCGGTGCACCCAGGGGCGGCGGAGTAGGCCCTTCCAAATCTGCCGGCAGCATGCCGCCAAAGGCGCTGTTGGCGCTCATGAGATCGAAGTAAATCATCCGGGCGGATTGCCCCAGCAGCATCTTATCGCGCTCAAAGACAAAGGCGCCTGCGCCACCCCACACATACGTGCCATTCGTGTAGCGGAACTGGTTGCTGGTCATGTAGTAACCATCCGGCCACACGCCAAAATGCGAATAGTCGTTGAGCTTGGTCGCACTGGCCTGAAACGCGTAACGATAATACGCGCCCGTGGGATCGGCCGTTTGCGAGATGGCAATACATTGATAGAACGGGCCGGCGGGATAGTTAGGTTGAGAGAACTGCGACAACAGCCAGCGACCGGCCAATTGATCGAACAGCACGATCGGATCACCATCATTCGTCTCTTGGCACGGACCGCCAAACCCACTCCACAGTGTGTTGCCTGTGGCGCTGTATTTGAGTAGCGGTGTGCCTGACACGTCCCAAACCGCATAGGACAGATTCACCCACTGGACGTAGTAGCGCTGACCAGTGCCGGGATCATAGCCAATGTCGCCCACCGGATCTGGGGGTAAAGCGTTCGTGTAGGATTGACCCTCGAAGTTATTTTGCAGCGGCGGCAGGGCCGCGGCAAACATCGCAGACTGGATCACCGGATCGATCTGTTGAAAATACGTCAAGGGATCTTTACCCTGCGCGATCAATTCTGCCATCAACTTTGGATCGAGCCGCTTGGGGGGGAGCATCTTATTCACCCGATCGATCTGGGCGGGCGACACAGGCCGATCGGGCTGGGCAGAAAATGTCTGCGCCAGTTCGCGCCAGGGCCGTGAGGTATCATGCTGCACTTCAGCTTGAACAAGCGGCGCGAAGCCAGGGGAAGTCGGTTGCGGCGGCTGGGCCTGCGCCACGAGGGCCTGCGCCACGAGGGCCTGCGCCACGAGCCAGGGTACAGAGATCAACATCAACACCAGACCGATGAATCCGACTACTAGACCAGTCTGTTTCATCAGAGCCTCCTTGAAGCCTCACTTTATCGCGAGTATACCACGCGTACCGGGGTATACAGCAAAACTGTTGGGGGGGCATACTGCCCGGCCACGCTCGCGCTGCGCGAAGCAAGGCACATCCAGCGCGAGCATATCCCACAAGTCACCAACACTTTTGCGTTATACTCATGCGTACCCGTAGGGTTGCTTACCCGGTGCCCGTCAGGTAAAATGACTGCATTCATTTACATAGGGGAGGCATCGACCATGACCGATTTTCCCGGCAAAGGGACGGTTGCCGTTTTGAAGACTACGCCCAACACCGTGTTGGACGATTACGCGCGGCTCATGCGCCTGGCCAACTATCAGCAAGTACTGCCCAAAGACAAAGACACGCTGCTCAAGATCAACATCTCATGGCAAACGTGGTACCCGGCCTGCTCCACCGCCCCGTGGCAGCTCGAAGGTGTGATCAAAGCGATGCAGGCCGATGGCTACAATTTGATCGGCGCGCACAATGATACGGTCGTCGTGGACACCGCCGATGGCGAAGCGAATAACAAACAGAAGTACGTGACCGATAAGTACAACGTGCCGTGCGCGTACTTGTACAAGCCGGAAATCAAGTGGGTGGAATACAAACCCAAGCAGCCCTTCCTGGTACTCGACAAGGTCTATCCCGAAGGCGTCTATATTCCCGAACTGTTCATCGGCAAGAACATCGTGCAGCTGCCCACCGTCAAGACGCACGTCTTCACGACGATCACCGGTGCGATGAAGAATGCCTTCGGCGGACTGCTCCATCGCAAGCGCCACTGGACGCACGCGGTTATCCACGAAACGCTGGTGGACTTGCTGCAGATCCAACAAGACATTCACAGCGGCGTCTTTGCCGTGATGGATGGGACCTTCGCCGGTGACGGTCCCGGTCCGCGCGCGATGCACTGGCACGAGAAAGACATTCTCCTCGCTTCGAGCGATCAGGTCGCCATCGATGCCATCTCGGCCAAACTGCAAGGCTTCGATCCCATGCAGATTCCATTCCTGCGCCTGGCGCACGAACGCGGCTTCGGCAATGCCAACCCGCGCGAGATCAAGATCGTCGGCTACGACATTGAACAAGAGATTCCGTGGAACTTCATCCAGACGGATACATTCGCGAGCAAGGGACAGAAGATGATCTATCACGGCCCGTTGAAGCCGTTGGAAGGCGTGCTGTTGCGCTCACCGCTGGTCCCGTGGAGTTTCTTTGCCAGCAACTTCTATCACAATGTGTATTGGTATCCCTTCGTAGGACGCCCGCGCGTAGAGGCAGCCCTGCAGACCAAATGGGGCCAACTCTTCCGACAATACGGCGATGGTGAGGTCGTCATGCCGGGCGTCGAGCCGAAGACGGTGAAACAGGCAGCCGTTGGAGCCGCCTTGGTGGCCGGTTTAACGGCAGCGGCGATTGGACTGCCGTTGCTGATGCGCGGCCGGGACGAGAAGTAGTCGTTGAAGAAACCGGGTTTCTCCTTGTTAAACTCAATGTCGTTTGAACTGGAGAAACCCGGTTTCTATAAGAGAATGGAAGTGGTATGAGCAGCACGTTTGCAACGATTCGCGGAATTGGCCGTATGACAGTCGGCGATATGCGCGCCGAGGTGCGACAGGGCGCGCGGTTTGTGACCTTTGAGTATGTGTTGTCGTTCGTGGTGACGCGGCGCAAAACCAGCCCGGTGTTTTTTGTCCGACCCGGCGAGCGCACGTTCTTTAAGAGTCTGCCCTACAACCTGCTGACGCTCGTCACGGGTTGGTGGAGTTTTCCCTTTGGGCCGGCCAATACGATCGGGGCGGTGAAGGACAATTTGCAGGGCGGGCAGGATGTGACCCATCAAGTGATCGAACAGATTCTCGACGCCGCCGATCGGCAGATCAAATCGAAAAAACGCCGGTAAGGCGCGGGTATAACGCAGAACTGTAGGGCGTGCTTGCACGGGATGGTACATCCCGTGCCGCCAAGCGCCGGATGTGCCATCCTGCGCGAGCGCCTGAAAAGTCACCAACACTTTTGCGTTATGCTCGTAAGGCGCGCTTTGCTTGACGCTCCTAAAACGGCAGTGGTATAATCGGGCGCAAATCAGACAGGTCACGCTGACCCCGCACCCACACGGGGTTATATCGTCACAAGAAGGAGTTCAAGATGTCAGGTCACAGCCACTGGGCAACCATCAAACGTAAGAAGGGCGCAAACGACGCCAAGCGAGGCGCGGCGTTTACTCGCTTGGGACGTGAAATCGCCATCGCCGCGCGCGAAGGCGCCGATCCCGATGCCAACTACAAATTGCGGCTGGTGATGGATAACGCCCGCGCACAAGGCATGCCCAAGGACAACATCGAGCGTGCCATTCGCCGGGGCGCCGGTCTGGATAAGGATGCTGCGGCGTTTGAAGAGGCGACCTTTGAAGGCTATGGCCCACACGGTGTGCCCTTTGTCGTGAAGGTCGTCACCGACAATCGCAATCGCACCATTTCCGATCTGCGCCGCACCTTCACCCGCTCGGGCGGCAATCTGGGAGAGAACGGCTCGGTGGCGTGGCAGTTCGATCAGCTGGGTTACATCGCGGCTCCGCGCGAAGGCCGCGACGACGACAAGATTTTCGAGATGGCGATCGAAGTCGGCGCAGAGAACTACGAAGCCGACGCCGAACGGATCGAGTTCTACACCCAGGCGGCCGATCTGCACACCGTGAGCAAGAACCTGCAAGCGGCGGGCGTTACGCCGGAGAGCGTGGAATTGATTATGAAGCCCAAGAATCCGGTGACGCTCGACGCGAAGGAAGCCGCCTCGGTGCTGAATGTGGTCGAAGCGCTGGAAGAACTGGACGACGTGCAGAGCGTCTACAACGCGCTCGATCTGAACGACGAGTTGATGAAGCAGCTCGAAGCGCAGGCCGCGTAAAGCGACACAGTCTTAATCAGGGGCGAGTCTATCTCGCCCCTTTTGCTTTATCCTATGCTAGTACTTGGAATTGATCCCGGCACCGCGATTACGGGTTACGGCCTGGTGGGCGAAGAGAAAGGCCAGGCGGTGGCGATGGCGTATGGCGCGATCACCACGCCGAGCGATCTTCCCCTGCCCGATCGATTGATGTTGCTTCAACGCGATTTAGCGGCTATCGTCGATCAGTATCACCCCGATCAATCCGCGGTCGAGCAGCTCTTCTTCAACAAGAATGTGCGCACGGCCTTGGCCGTAGGCCACGCGCGCGGCGTGGTGCTGCTGACGCTGGCGCAGGGCCACGTGCCCATTTACGAATACACGCCGCTGCAAGTAAAGCTGGCGGTCACCGGACATGGCCGCGCCGATAAGGCGCAGGTGCAGCAAATGGTCACGTTGCTGTTGGGCCTGAACAAAGTTCCCAAACCCGACGACGTGGCCGATGCGCTGGCGATTGCGATCTGTCATCTGCATTCGGCACGGCTCGTGACGCTGTGATAAGATTGAAGCGACAGACTAGGCTTCTTGATTCTACCTTCAGGACTTCGCCATGATCGCACACATCCGCGGCACCATTGAACTCGTCGGCAAAGACCACCTCATCGTCAACGTGGGCAACATTGGCCTACGCGTCTACGTGCCCGCTGCCACGCGCGACACCTCAAACATGGGAAAGCTCATTGACCTATTCACGCACCTCCACATCCGCGAGACCGACTGGACACTGTATGGGTTTCCCTCGCAAGAAGAACTCGAACTGTTCGAATTATTGATCGGCGTCAGCGGCGTCGGCGCGCGCACGGCTTTGGCCGTGCTGGGAGCGGCTTCACCCGATCAGCTGCGCGCCGCGATCGCGCATGAACAGGCCGAAGTGTTGACGCGCGTGCCCGGCATCGGCCCCAAGACGGCCAAGTCGATCATCTTTCATCTCAAAGACAAAGTGGGCATCGTCACGGCCGGCGCACAAATTGCCTACCTCAGCGATGCAGATACGGAAGTCATCGCCGCGTTGACCGGCCTGGGCTACAGCATCGTCGAGGCGCAGACCGCGCTGGCGAATTTGCCGCGCGATGCGTCACAGGATGTGGGAGAACGGATTCGACTGGCGCTGAACTATTTTGCAAAGTGACGAGTGACGAGTGACGAGTGACATCACGTTATGCTTTCACTCGTCACTCGTCACTTTTCAAATGTTTCCTATTGAGGCGTGATGCATCCTTTCTTGCCCTACCCCACTCTTCTCGCCGCCAGCCAGGCTATTCGTGCCAAACAGATTTCGCCGCTGGAATTGACGCAGATTTGCTTGCAGCGCATCGAGGCGATCAATCCCAGGGTCAACGCCTTCATCACCCTCACCGCCGAGAGCGCGTTAGCTGAAGCCCACGCAGCCACGGAAGAAATCGCGCAGGGGCACTATCGCGGTTCCTTGCATGGCATGCCACTTGCGATCAAAGATTTGTTCGACGTGCGCGGCGTAGCCACCACCGCCGGTAGTCCACTGCTGAAGGACAACGTCGCTCAAGACGATGCTTTTGCCGTCAAGCAGCTGCGCGAGGCCGGCGCGATCTTTCTCGGCAAGCTCAACCTGCACGAGTGGGCGTTGGGTGTGACGGGCGTCAATCCGCATTTTGGGGCGGCCCGCAATCCGTGGAACACAGACTATATCACGGGCGGATCAAGCAGCGGATCGGGCGCGGCGCTGGCCGCGGGGTTGTGCTACGGTTCGTTGGGATCAGACACCGGCGGATCGATCCGCATCCCGGCGTCGTTGTGCGGCGTCGTCGGTTTGAAACCCACCTACGGGCGCGTGAGCGTGCGCGGTGTGATTCCGCTGGCGTGGTCGCTGGATCACGTCGGGCCGCTGGGCCGCTGCGTCGACGATGTGGAGGCGCTCTTCAGAATCATTGCTGTCCATGATGCGAGCGATCCGTATTCGGTGCAGAATTCGGCGCACAGCGGCGGATATGGGCAACTCGGAATGCCGAATATGAATTCCGAATTCCGCGTTCCACCTTCCGCATTTCGCATCGGTGTGCCGGATGATTATTTCTTCAGCGATTTGCATCCTGATACCGAACAGGCGGTGAAGGCCGCGATCAAGACGCTGAGCAAGTTGGGCTTCCACATGACAGGCGTTTCCTTGCCAGGCTTCGAGGTCTCCGAGAAAGCCTCGGCGAAGATTCTGCTGGCGGAAGCCGCGGCTTATCACCAAGATCATATTGAAAAGCACTCCGATCAGATCGGAACCGATGTGTTGACGCGCTTCAAGTGGGGCTTAGAAGTTACCGGCGTCGAGTACGCTTTAGCACGCCGGACTCAAGTGGAGTGGCGTCACAAGCTGGAGCGACTGTTCGATTCAATCGACGCGCTGGTCCTGCCCGCGACCCCGTTCCCGGCGACGCGCATCGACGAAAGCGATCCGGTCGCTTTGTCGCGCGGCAACCTCACGCGCTTCACACGCATGTTCAACCTCACCGGCCATCCGGCGCTGGTGCTGCCCTGCGGACGAACCACCGACGGCTTGCCGATCGGCTTGCAAATTGTGGGAGCACATTGGCGAGAAGACAGGGTCATTCAAGTGGCCCGCGCGTATGAAGAAGCACGGGGAGAGTTGGGAATTGCTGAGCGTTGAATGCGGAGTGCTGATTGAACAGCAGATCAGAAACCGGGTTTCTCCATTCATGGCGTAAGGAAGCGCCGCCTGGAGAAACCCGGTTTCTTGTTTACGTGTTACGCATCACGTATCACGTTTTACGGAGTCAGTGTGGGCGGTTCCAAAGTCGGCGTCGCCACTGGCGACAGATTCGGATCAAGTGTCGGCAGCGCACCACCCTCCGGCGTGGGTGTGGGCGGTGGCGCGGGGAAAGCGATCAACGCCGTGGGCGACTTGCACGAATTAAAGTCGGGGCCGATGAGTAGGCGGAACGCGATTGGGCTGTTTTCCGTCGGTTGGTTGATCACCCGATCGGGTTTCAGGTTGAACAGGCGCAGCAGTTGATTGATGCGCGAACCTTTGCTCGTCGTCTCATAATTGATGATCTGCGTGCGCGTGATGGGCTGATCGGCCGTGGCGTAACTGGGCACGATGAAACCCTGCGAAGTCAAGCGATCCGTCGCCAGCAGTTCCCAGTTCTTGCGGCCGCTGCCGTTGATCACTTCGACCTGCGCGGCAGCCTGCGAGGCGACGTTGGACAAGGGCGGCGTGAACGCCTCGGCGACCACCAAGCGCACGCGCTCCGGCACGATGCCCAACACCTGCGCCCCGGCGACGGTGGTGAACCCCTGCAAAGCACTGTTGTCGATCGCGCGCTGTTTGATGCGTGAATCATCCAGCTGCAAGCCGAACGACGCCAGATACACCACATCATTGACGTTGAGATTCGTGTCAACGATCTTCGTCACGTCATTCCACAACGTGGGCAGTTGACCGACCAACCCTTGCGCTTTGATCTTGCTCCATAGGCCATGCAGCACAGCCTGCTGCCGCCGGGAACGATCGAAATCATTGGTGGAATGGCGCGAACGCGCAAACCACAGAGCATGTTTCCCATCGAGGTTATACAAGCCGGGCACGGGAATACTGATCGTGCCCGTAGGCACGGTCGCCAACTGCACCGGGTCCGTGATGATGTCGTTCTGCCCCGGCGGCAGATCGGGGAACACGTCGTACAACGGGCAATGCGCCAGCACGTCCACGCCCCCCACCCGATCGATCATCTCACGTACCCCGGAGAAGTTGATGCGCGCGTAGTAGTGCACCGGGATGCCGAGGTTGTACCGGATCGTTTCCGCCAGCAACTCGACCGGTTTGCCGATCTTCGCGCCCGCGGCATAGACGTCGACCGTATTGATCCGATCGAACCGATTCAACCCCGGAATGAATACGTACAGATCGCGCGGGATGCTGAGCATCGTCACGTAGTTGCTGTTAGGATTGATGCTGGCGACGATGATCGTATCGGTGCGGCCCAGCTTTTCGCCGGGACGGGCATCGGTGCCCAGCAGCAGCACATTGATGGTGTCACGAGGTAATTCGAGCGGTACAACGGGCATAGGCACCGGCGTGCCGCTAATCATCCGCCCGGCCGACACAGCTACCTTGACGCCCATTTCATTCCTGGCGCGCGGCGGCGGAACAACCAGGGTCGGCGTGGCTGTAGGCGCAGCGGTCGCAGTGGGTGCCGGGGTCGGAGTATCCAGCGGCGTTGAGGTAGGCGCCGGGGTATCTTTCAGCAATGGTGTGACGGTGGGTCGCTCCGCAACCAGCGTGGCAGGTGTGGTCACCTTCACAGTCGGTTTGGACAGCAAGGCGGCCGGAGCGTTGGCAAAGCCGGCACAACCTGAAACACTACTGACGACGAGAGCGAGCATCAAAACGACGAACCAGAAACGCAAGGTTTGAGAGAAACGCAGAAGCGACAACTTTGATCCTTTAGGTTAAGTTACTCAGCGGGGGCGATTATACTTGAAGCAGGCCAAATGACAACTCATGGGCAACCGGGCTATTCCAATGAAGAAACCCGGTGGCTGTCTATTGCGGCTCTGGCGTGGGTGTTGCTGTAGGCACGCGTGTTGGAAAGGCTCCGACACTGGCGCGCTGGCACGGTTCCCAATCGGCGCCGAGAATAATGCGATATTCCACCGGCGAATTCGCATCAGGCTGTGAAATGAGGTTTTGCTGTGGCACTCTTAAGAGACGCCCCAGTTCGCCCAGCCGCGAACCTTTGGTCGTCGTGCGATAATCGTAGATGAGCGTCGTCGGGTAATCGGGTCGATCGGCCGGGCCGTATTTCGTGACGCGATAACCGGCCCACGCCAACCGATCGGCTCCCACGGCATCCCAATCGGCATGGCCCGTGCCGTTCAGCACTTCGATCGACGCCGAAGGCTGACCCGCCTTAAAGGTGATGGGCGGCGTAAAAGCCGATTGCAGCGTGCCGGAGATTTCCTTCCAATTGAAATAGAAAACACTGGCGCCTTCGACGCTGGTAAAGCGATGCGCGTACTGTCCATCGAGGAAACTGCTCTTGATGCGCGCGTGATCCATCTGCGTGCCCAGATTCGCCAGATACAATACATCATTCAGGTTGAGATCGGTCTGGATGGTGGTGTTGAGTTCACCCCACAGCGCGGGCAATTGGCTGATAATGCCTTGCGCTTTGACCTTGTCCCACAAAGCGCGCAGCACCCGCTGCTGGCGGCGCGATCGATCGAAGTCGCTGGTGGTCTTGCGCGAGCGCGAATACCACAACGCATGTTTGCCGTCGAGATGATAAACGCCTGCGATCGGAATATCGATCGTGCCGGTAATTTCCGTGAAGCCGATGTCCGTTACGCTTTCGGGATTATCGGGGAAGATGTCGTACAACGGGCAATCGGCCGTCACGTCGACGCCGCCCGCAGAATCGATCAAGTGCTTGAAGCCGTTGAAGTCGACGCGCGCATAATACTGCACGGGAATGCCGAAGTTATATTGCAGCGTTTGCGCCACCAGACCCGGCCCGCCGCCCGGGAACTTCACGGCTTCGCCATGCGAGTCGGCCAGGTTGATGCGCGTGTAACGCCAGTTCGGGATGTACACCCACGTATCGCGCGGGATGCTGACCATGTTGACGGAGGGAATATCGGGGTTGACGCTGACGACGATGACGACATCGGTACGCCAGCCGCCATCGTCGGGCCGTTTGTCGCTGCCCAGCAAAACGATGTTGATGGTATTCGGCGCGAAATCGAGCAGCGGCACAGGCGTCGGCGCGAACGTTTGAGTAATCTCTTGAGAGAAGTTAACCGTGACCACACTATAAGCCGGCGTCACTGTGGGGCGCAGACCGGGCAACGGCGGTTTGGCTGTTTCCGTCGGGGTAGGCGTTTCAGTCGGCGTGTTGGTGCGCGTCGGTGTGGGCGTCCAGGTGGAAGTGGGCGTCCAGGTGGCCGGTAGATTTTGTGTAGGCGATATCTTCAGCAGCGGCGTCACTGTAGGACGTGGTGTATCCGTCACAGTGGCGGTAGCCGTGGCCGAGGGGAATAGCTGCGCGGTCAGCGGCTGGGCGGCCACACTCGATCGGTTGACGAAGCGACCCAACACGATCTGGAGACCGACAATAACCACCAGGCCGACGATCAAGCAGATCACCACAAATTCAAATGGGGTTAAGGGTCTATTCTTGCGCATAAGGTGATAAGGTAATTCAAGTCTTTAGCAGTTATTATACCCATGATAAGCTTAGAAGCCGTCAAAGAACAACTCCGCAGATTGCTCCAGGCGGGATGGTCACATCCAGCCCCCATCGCCGGATTTGCAATCCGGCGGGAGCGTCGAAAGTGCGGACTTATTTCTTGGCAAGCCCTGAGTGC